>NZ_JBPDVH010000008.1:0-119876 GCF_051851555.1 Lonepinella sp. BR2474
GACTTCAAGTTTTATTTAATTTTTTAAAACAAGTCAATCAACAAGTGCCCACACAGATTGTCTGATAAATTGTTAAAGAACGATTGCATTTATGCAAGGTTTGAAATGATATAAATTTATTTCATTTGTGTCAAGCGATCTTTTTTACTTTTTTCGATCTTATCAAGCAAATGAATGATTTGCTTTATCTTGACTTTCCAACTTTGCGGTGCGGAGGTGCATTATAGGGATATTTTTCTGCGCTGCAAGATCTTTTTATCAAAAAAATTTTAATTGCATTTTTATTAATCAATCCACAATAAAATGCCAGAAAAACAGGCAATAACTGGTGATTACTTCAACGCCTCAAATTCGTTGGAGAAAGCCTGTACTCGCTTCCAATCCGTATACTCAATTTCTTTTGTAGTATCGGTTTCGCCACCGGTTATTTTCATGATAAATCGGATCATCATGCGATCAAACCAATGATACCTTGGATAAAGTAACGCACCGGCAAAAACAGCGGAAAGGGTGGGCGTCCAAGGGATTCGGGCTAAAAACTTACGGACGTAAACATTGGTTTCTGGTGTATTTTTATCCGCTTTTCTAGCCGTTAAATTTACCCCAAAAAAAGCGCTAGGTTTTGCATTCAAAAGTGCAGTGTTTTTTTCGATAAATTTATAGACTTGCTGATTAAAATAGCCATAACGTATTGAGGCACCAATAATAATACGATCCACATCCAAGGAAAACTGATCCAAAATTGACCGCACTTCCACTTCACCAGATAAACGAGAGGCAATAAATTCAGCAATTTTTCGGGTTTGCCCATCATGGCTTGAATACAAAATCAAGGTTTTCATTAGGTTTTCCAAAAAGAGGGACTAAATAAAATTAATAAGGAGAAAATCTCAAGTCGCCCGGCAATCATAGCAAAAGATAATACATATTTCGCACTGTTGGAGGCCTCGGCAAATCCCACACTGGCGGAACCCAATCCCGGCCCCACGTTAGTTAAGGTGGAGAAGATCGCCACCAATGCGTCAAGGGGATCCATACCACATAAAATCACCCCAAAAACACAAACCCAATAGGTTAAAAAAAAGGCAATCAGAAACGCCCAAATGCCCTCGATCACTCGGGAAGATAATAACGTACCGCCTAATTTAATTGGCACCACCAAATTCGGGTGCACTAAAAATTTAATTTCACGTTTAAGCTGTAACCAGATAACCAACACTCGGATCATTTTCAACCCGCCTGATGTGGACCCCGCACAACCACCGAGAATGGCGGCAAAAACAAGTAACATGGACAAAAAGGTTGGCAGTTCATTTAAATTAAACAAGGTAAATCCTGCTGTCATAGACATAGATGACATCTGGGCTGAACCCTGTGAGAAAGCGTCAAAAAAGGAGATGCCTTGATAGGAAACATACAACCCAATGGTCATCATGGCAATTAACGCACATTGCACCAAACAGAAGAAACGAAATTCTGGATCACTAAAATAGGTTCGCCACATGGATTGATATTTTCGGTTCATCAATGCACGCACATGCAAACCGAAGTTACAGCCGGTAAAGAGCATGAAAAACGCAGACAATAAGTAAATCGTGGAGTTTTGGAAATAGCCCAAATTGGCGTCATGGGTAGATAATCCGCCGTTAGACACCGTCGAGAAACTATGGCAAATCGCATCAAAGAATGTCATGCCCGCAAGCCAATAGGTTAAGGTACATAACAGGGTTAAGCCCCCATAAATCATCCAAAGTAACTTGGCCATTTCGCCAATACGTGGCAAAGTTTTCTGATCTTTCAGTGGACTTGCCGATTCCGCACGGTATAACTGACCGCCCCCGATGCCTAACAACGGCGTCACGGCTACCACCAATACGATCAACCCGATCCCGCCAATCCATTGCAAAAATTGGCGATAAAATAAAATGGATTTAGGCAACTCATCTAAGCCAGAAATGGCCGTTGCCCCTGTGGTGGTTACCGCTGAAATGGCTTCAAAAATGGCTTGAGCAAAGTCAATGTTCAGTTCATCAAAAAACAAAAAGGGAATCACTGACAGGCCACACAACAAAAACCAGAACATTACGACAATCAAAAACCCCTCTCGGGAACGTAATTCTTCTTTATGCTGATAACAGGATCGCCATAATAATGCGCCTAACAACAGGCTAAACACAAAGGTTTCAATAAACGCCTTACCGCCACCGTCACCGTAAATTAAGGCCACGAACGCAGGGACAAACATGGATAATGAGAAACACATTATCAAAATGCCAACTATTCGAATAATGGATAAAATATGCACAATATAGCTACTCTTGTTCGGTAAAACGATAAATCATCTTCACAGTGATCCTATTCTATCATGTTGCGGGCAAAACTGGCGCCCCTTAAATTTTGACCCATGCCAAACTTCAGGCTATTATATACGAAACATGAACGCAATGAAAAATGATTATAATGAATGACATCACCCTAGATTATACCCTTGATACGCAAGGCTTACGCTGCCCAGAACCCGTGATGTTGGTGCGTAAACAAATTCGCCATATGGCAACAGGCGAGGTATTATTGGTAATTGCCGACGATCCCGCCACCACCCGAGATATCCCCAGTTTCTGTCAATTTATGGATCACCAATTATTACATTCGGAAACCGAAAACCTCCCCTATCAATATTGGATAAAAAAGGCATAGAAAAAAGCTAAATCACCAAAATGATTTAGCTTTCTCACGGCATTAATACAATTTCAACGACGGACGAATAAAGCGATTTAAACGTCCAATCAAAATAATTAAGCCCACTTTAAAACAACCGTGCAAACGTTGTTGGTGCAAACGATAAAGAGAAATATAAGCTAAACGAGCCAAGTTTCCCTCCACCGTTAACGAGCTTTTTTTGCCCGTGGTAATGTTCCCAAGTGCGGTGAATTTTGACAACGAAACTAGCGATCCTTTATCACGGAATTCAAAGGCTTTCAGCGTGGTTTTACCCTCAAATAACGCCACAATATTTTGCCCACAAACCGTGGCCATTTGAGTGGCCGCTTGCCCTCGTGGTGGCACAGGGGTGCCGTCTTTTTGTAATAAGAAAGCGCAGTCGCCAATGGCGAACACGCTATCGTCCAAGGTCGTTTGTAAGGTATCTTTCACGCATAATTGATTAATGCGGTTCACTTCTAAACCGTCAAATTGTTGCGTCACAGTAGACACTCGCACGCCCGCTGCCCACACCATTAAATCGGCTTTAATTTCGCCCCCGTCTTTGGTCAGCAAGCTGTTTGGCGTGGCTTCGGTAATCATGGTATCGGTTCTGACATTCACGCCTAAATCGGCTAATTCCATGCGCACTGAATCGGAAATACGTTCAGGCAAGGCAGGCAATAAGCGACTGCCCGCCTCAATCAAGGTGACTTGCAAGCAATCGCTACGAATTTTACCGTAACCATAAGAAGATAAATGTTTGGCCGCATTAAATAATTCTGCGGAAAGCTCTACACCCGTGGCGCCGCCACCCACAATCGCAATATTGACTTTATCTTCTTGCACTAAAGTTTGTTTGCTTTCATCTTCACCAATTTCAGATAAGGCATTGTTTTCGGAGAATTTTAAGAAAAGTTCTAACATTTTGTGTTGGAAACGTAAGGCTTGATTTGGCGAATCAAGGAAAATACAGTTTTCCGCCACGCCTTTGGTATGGAAATCGTTCGATTTACTGCCAATCGACAACACTAAATAATCGTAAGGAATACGACGTGCCACCACAATCACATCCCCCTCGGCGCCATAAACTGGCGCTAATTCAATATATTTATTGGCACGATCAATACGTGCAATGGCGCCTTGCTCAAAATGAAAATGATGGTTAAACGCATGGGCACGGAAACTCACGGCGTCCGTTTCAGAATCTAATACGCCCGTGGCCACTTCGTGTAATAAGGGTTTCCATAGATGGGTTTGATTGCGGTCAACTAAAACCACATTGGCTTTTTGCTTTTTACCGAGTTTATGTCCCAAGAAAGTCGCTAGCTCTAATCCGCCTGCGCCTCCGCCGACAATGACAATGTTTTTCATAAATTAACGTTCCTAAAAATAAAAAATTCACAAATTGGCAACAATTCTAATATGTACACTATGGAAAGTCTATTTCTAAAGCAGAAATATCACAAAATTAGCGTATAATAGACGCCAGATTTAACTTAAAAAATAACCTCACGTGAAAAAAACTTTATTTATTTTAACCGCACTTTTCTCCACGGCGAGCCTGACAGGCTGTGGGACGATTGTGCAATTAGTCGATCCCACGGAAAAATATCAAGCCTATGACGGCACAAAATTTGATTGGAAACAAGCCCAAAAATGGGGCTTGCCGATTTTAGACTTGCCGCTTTCTTTTCTGTTAGATACGGCATTATTACCCTATGTTTGGTCACAAGAATAAGCATGAAACTAAATCCACAACAACAACAAGCCGTCGAATTTAGCCGTGGCCCTTGCTTAGTGTTAGCGGGGGCGGGTTCCGGTAAAACAAGGGTGATTATTAACAAAATTGCCTATTTAATTGAGCAATGTGGCCATTTGCCCAAACACATTGCGGCGGTAACCTTTACCAACAAAGCCGCACGAGAAATGAAAGAACGGGTTGCGCATTCTATCGGCAAAGAGAAAACCAAAGGCTTAACCATTTCGACTTTTCACACCTTGGGTTTTACCATTATTAAACAGGAATATCAGCAACTGGGTTTTAAAGCCAATATGACGCTGTTTGATGAACATGATCAAATGGCCTTATTAAAAGAACTCACCGCAGATGAACTGCAACAAGATAAAGAATTATTACGTCAACTGGTATCTGCGATTTCCAACTGGAAAAATGATTTAATCATGCCAGAGACGGCGCTTGCTTTGGCTCGGGATCAAAAATATCAACTTTTTGCCCAATGTTACGACCGCTACGCTAAACAAATTCGGGCCTATAACGCCCTTGATTTTGACGATCTGATTATGTTGCCTACCTTGCTGTTCCGACAAAATGAAGAAGTGCGGTCAAAATGGCAGAATAAAATTCGTTATTTATTGGTGGATGAATATCAAGACACCAACACCAGCCAATATGAACTGATTAAATTATTGGTCGGTAGCCGAGCCAATTTTACCGTGGTGGGGGATGACGATCAGTCAATTTATTCATGGCGAGGTGCCAGACCACAAAATATGATGCGGTTACGTGATGACTTTCCCAAACTGAATGTGATTAAGTTAGAACAAAATTACCGTTCCACTCAACGCATTTTACATTGCGCCAATATTTTAATTGATAATAATGACCATGTATTTGATAAAAAACTGTTTTCTAATCTCGGGCAAGGCGACAAATTAGAAGTGATTGAGGCCAAAAATGAAGAACACGAGGCCGAGCGTGTGGTCGCTGAATTGATCGCCCACCGTTTTACTCGCCATACCAAATACAAAGATTATGCCATTTTATATCGGGGCAATCACCAATCTCGCTTGTTAGAAAAAGTGCTGATGCAAAACCGCATTCCTTACAGAATTTCAGGCGGCACCTCATTCTTTAGCCGAGCAGAAATTAAAGACATGATGGCTTATTTGCGTTTATTGGTGAATCAAGATGATGACGCTGCTTTTTTGCGGATCGTGAATACACCCAAACGTGAAATTGGCACGGCAACCTTAGAAAAACTGGGCTTACTCGCCCATGAAAAGCATATTAGTTTATTTGCAACGATTTTTGAATTTGAACTGATTCACCGCATCACGCCTCGAGCCTACAATGCGTTGCAAGGCTTTGGCCGTTGGATTGTCGAACTGAATGACGAATTATTACGTGCGGAACCTGAACGTGCGGTGAAACGGATGTTGGCGCAAATTCAATATGAAGAATATTTATACGAAACCGCCAACAGCCCGAAAGCTGCCGAAATGCAAAGCAAAAACGTCGCCACCCTGTTTGATTGGATCGGCACCATGTTAAAAGGCGACGAGGTCAATGAACCCATGAGTTTAAATCAGGTGGTCACCAATTTAACCCTGCGGGATATGTTAGATCGTGCGGAAGATGACGACAGCAGCGATCAAGTGCAATTAATGACCTTACACGCCTCAAAAGGCCTTGAATTTCCGCATGTGTTTTTAATTGGCATGGAGGAGGGATTATTGCCCCATCAAACCAGCGTTGATGAAGATAATATTGACGAAGAACGCCGTTTAGCCTATGTGGGCATTACCCGAGCGCAACAAACATTGCGCTTTACGCTATGCAAAGAACGCCGTCAATATGGCGAATTAATCAAACCCGAACCCAGTCGTTTTCTGCTTGAACTGCCCGCAGATGACGTGCAATGGGAACGGGATAAACCGCCATTAACGGAACAGCAAAAACAACAAAAAGCAGAAACCAATATCGCCAACTTACGTGCAATGCTCGCCAATGCACAAAAGAAATCGAATTAAATTGTAGAGGATTTAAACAAACAGACAATTTTTAACAAAAAGCGTTTGACTTGTTGGCAGAAAACCGTATCATATCGCCCACAAACCAGTTGCGGTGAGATGGCCGAGCAGGCTGAAGGCGCTCCCCTGCTAAGGGAGTATGGGGTTAAAAGCTCCATCGAGGGTTCGAATCCCTCTTTCACCGCCATTTTTCTGGTTTTGACAAGTTAATTTTATGATAATCTGCACCCGTAGCTCAGCTGGATAGAGTACTCGGCTACGAACCGAGCGGTCAAAGGTTCGAATCCTTTCGGGTGCGCCATTTCATTTTTACTCTAGGTGGAATTGGTTTAGATTAAAATAAAACTCAAATTTCAAGTAGTTTAATCAAGGTTCAAGTGACAAGTTGAAGACGGTGCATTAGCACAGCGAAACGCAGTCACGCAGAAGATTGATTAAAATACGCAGAAATTCAACACGCACCCGTAGCTCAGCTGGATAGAGTACTCGGCTACGAACCGAGCGGTCAAAGGTTCGAATCCTTTCGGGTGCGCCATCTTGCTTTTCTTTTTATTTCATTCTTTGTTTATATTGAGATCGGGTTTCGCCCGATGGGCGACCGTACTTTCTTTTGCTTGTGCAAAAGAAAGTAGGCAAAGAAAAACACACCCCGACTTCACCGCTTTTCTGAGCTTATTTGGTATTTTCTTAACGCTAAATTTTGAACTCGCTGCGCTCAAACATGCAAAATTTAGCTAAAAATACCAAAACGCTCAGGCGGTTCAGACGGGGCCCCAATTTTTGATCGAGCGTAAATAAAAGTGCGGTTAAAAAAATAGATATTTTTTTAAGCTACGGAGTAGCATTACTATGCTTAAGGTATTCTCAATTTTTCCACCGCACTTTATTTCATCACCAATGGGGCCCCATGTTTGCCGCCTGAAAATGATTAAATTTGTAGGAAAAGTTGTGCTGTTTGAGCGAAGCGAGTTGACAACTTTTCCGTTAAGCAAATTTAATCATTTTCAGGAAACAAGGCAAAGTTGGGGCGTGCTTTCTTTTTGCTTACTTTTGCTTTGCACGAGCAAAGAAAAAGTAAGTCGCCAACGGCGAAATCCGTTCTTACCACAAGCAAAGAAAAGTAAAGAACATGGCGAAACCCGTTCTTAAAAAAACTAAAATTTACAATAAAAATACAAAAAAATAATTACATCTCCCCCATTTTATAGCAAAATACCCCAAAAGATCCCCAACAGGAAACAAACATGCTCGATCAAAACACACTCCAACATTACACCGCCCTCATCTTCGACATGGACGGCACCATCATTGACACCATGCCGAGCCATGCGCTTGCTTGGCAAAAAGTAGGCGAAATCTTAGGTTACCCAATTACTGGCGAAATTATGTATGAACTCGGCGGAGCGACAGTGTCAACCATTGCTCGTGAAACCATGAAACGTCATCAAATTCCTGAACAGTATTTTGCCGAGATGGTACGATTAAAACGGGAAATCGGCTTTGAAATTATCAAACAAAAAGCCGCTTTGCTCCCTACTTTTGATATTGTGAAAGCCTATCAAGGTAAGAAACCCTTGGCGTTAGGAACAGGATCCCATGGAATTATGGTAGATTTATTATCACAAAAATTCCAGTTACAGGATTATTTTGATGTCATTGTAAATGCGGATCAAGTCACCCACCATAAACCGCACCCAGAAACCTTTTTACGTTGTGCTGAATTACTCAATGTCGATCCCACTCGCTGTTTGGTGTTTGAAGATGCGGATCTCGGCGTGCAAGCCGGATTAGCCGGCGGAATGGACGTATTTGATGTGCGAATTAATCAAATTATCAACGCCAAATAAACCCAAAATGGTTGATTTTTTCACCGCACTGTTAGGCGAACATAGTCTGTATTTGATGTTTTTCAGTGCGTTTCTAAGTGCCACGGTGCTACCCGGCAATTCAGAAATCGTTTTTCTCGCTCTCAGTGCCAAAATACAGATTGTCGCCGAGCAGTATTTTAGTTTGCCGATTGTTCAATTACTGGCAGCAGCCACCTTGGGCAACACGCTAGGGAGCTTAACCACTTATTGGATCGGGCGTTGGTTTCCTTTTCCCGAAATAACGCTCGCTCAACAAAGCAAAGTGCGGTGGATTTTAGCCAACTTTTCTCGTTATGGCTCGCTATTATTGCTGTTAAGTTGGGTGCCTGTTTTGGGCGATTTACTCTGTGCCGTGGCCGGTTGGTTACGCTTAAATCTCTGGCAAAGCCTGCTATGTATGCTGATCGGCAAAGGCTTACGCTATTTATTTTTATTGAGTATCGTGATCGGTTATACTTTTTGGACGTAAATGTGTAGAATATAAACAATCTTTAAATATCACAAAGGGAAAAATAAAATGAAATTAAAAAATTTATTTATTGCAAGTGCTGTGGCTTTAGTATCCGTTACATGCAAAGCTGAAAGTAAAGATTATAGTGGTATTTATAAAAAAAATGATACAGTAGTCACATTTACCAATTTAGGTGGAAATGAATATAAAATGAATTACAAAAATACTTTTGTAGATGTAAATGATACTGGTCGCATTGAAAATGACAAATTTTATATTAATGGACAAAAATTATGGGGAATATTTAAAGATGATACTTACGAAATTTTGAACAATAGTAGCGTCTATAAAAAACAATAAAGATTTTCCATAATCCAAAAAAAGCCCCTCACAAAGAGGGGCAAATATAACCTAAGGAACCAATTTTTTTATTATACAACTGCAAGTTGCTTGTAACATAAGACTTGCACAATCCCATAAAGTTCAAACTTTTTTTAAAAAAAGGAAAAAATATGCCATTACTTGATAGTTTCAAAGTCGATCACACCATTATGCACGCCCCTGCGGTACGCATTGCCAAAACCATGACCACGCCAAAAGGCGATATTATCACCGTGTTCGACCTGCGTTTTTGCCAACCGAACAAAGAAATTATTTCCCCACGTGGGATCCACACTCTTGAGCATTTATTCGCTGGCTTTATGCGTGATCATTTAAATAGCGATAACGTGGAAATTATTGATATTTCGCCTATGGGCTGTCGCACCGGTTTTTATATGTCGTTAATCGGTACACCTGACGAGCAACGTGTGGCGGACGCTTGGTTAAAAGCCATGCACGATGCGTTAGCGGTCAAAGATCAAAACACCATTCCTGAAATCAACGAATATCAATGCGGTTCATTCAAAGAACATTCCTTAGCGGACGCTCACAAAGCGGTGCAACATGTGATTGATAAAGGCATTGGCATTAATAAAAATGAAGATTTAATGTTAGACGAGAAACTGCTTTATCCACAAGCATAAGGAAAAAACAAGATGACAACTCTCGGTACCCCTTTAACGACAACAGCGACCAAAGTCATGATGTTGGGTTCAGGCGAGCTTGGCAAAGAAGTGGTGATTGAATTAATGCGACTTGGCGTGGAAGTGATCGCCGTAGATCGCTATGAAAACGCCCCTGCACAACAAGTGGCTCACCGTGCTTACACCATTTCTATGTTAGACGGCAACGCCTTGCGTGAACTGGTGGAAAAAGAACAGCCAGATTATATTGTTCCCGAAGTGGAGGCCATTGCCACCGATACGCTAGTAGAATTGGAGCAACAAGGCTTTAATGTAATCCCCACCGCCAAAGCCACCAAACTCACCATGAACCGTGAGGGCATTCGCCGTTTGGCCTCGGAAGAATTGGGCTTGCCTACCTCGCCTTATCAATTTGTGGATAACCTTGAGGACTTTGAAAGTGCGGTGCAAAAAATCGGCGTGCCTTGCGTGGTCAAACCGATTATGTCCTCATCCGGTCACGGTCAATCGGTAGTGAAATCCTTTGATGATGTCAAACTGGCTTGGGATTACGCTCAACAAGGCGGACGAGCAGGGGCTGGGCGTGTGATTGTCGAGGGTTTTGTGAAATTTGATTATGAAATCACCTTGCTCACCGTTCGCCATATTGGCGGTACATCATTCTTAGCCCCAATCGGACACCGCCAAGAAGATGGCGACTACCGTGAAAGTTGGCAACCGCAAGCCATGTCAGATATTGCGTTACAAAAAGCCCAAACCATTGCGGAAAAAATTACCGGTGCCTTAGGCGGACGGGGCATTTTCGGGGTGGAAATGTTTGTCTGTGGGGATGAGGTGATTTTCAACGAAGTGTCGCCACGCCCACACGACACCGGCATGGTGACGTTAATTTCACAAGAACTTTCAGAGTTTGCGTTACATGCTCGGGCAATTCTCGGCTTGCCGATTCCGCAAATCAACTTGATCAGTCCGTCTGCCTCAAAAGCCATTGTGGTAGAGGGCAAGTCCAATCAAGTGCAATTTGGCAATCTAGCGGAAGTCTTAAGCGAACCAAACACCGATTTACGTATTTTCGGCAAAGGTGAAGTGAACGGACACCGCCGTTTAGGGGTAATTTTAGCACGTGATGAAAGCGTGGAAAAAGCGTTGGACAAAGCGGTAAGATCCTATAATAAGTTAGATGTCACCCTTTAATTTTTCAAATGGAGCCTGTCAGTTGACAGGCTTTTTTGTCACATTTTCAATTTCCACCACTTCCACGCTCTCTTTTTCTTTTATTTGAAATTTCACATTATAATTAATTAAATGCACGCCATAAATCCGATCCGAAACTTGCCCTTGCTGATAAGCAGGACGAGGATCTTGTTGCAACACTTCGGTAATAAATCGCCCAAAGTGCGGTTGAAATGTTTCGATTTTTTGCACCGCAGTTTGAGCGTTTGGGCTGAATTTTACCTGTAATAAGGCGGACGGTTTCTGTTGTGCAAAACCCGAAATCGCCTGAGATTCGCTATCGGCATAAGCAATATAAGGTTTGATATCAAAAATTGGCGTGCCATTGACCAGATCCACCGCACCAAGATGTAACAACACTTTGCCTTGTGAACATTCAATTTTACGCAGTTCCACTTTCGATAAGCCTAACGGATTTGGGCGGTGGGTAGAGCGTGAGGCAAATACGCCTACTCGTTGATTGCCCCCTAAGCGTGGCGGTCGGACGGTGGGTTGCCATTTACCTTGCGGAATTTGATCAAATTGGAAAATCAACCATAAATGGCTAAATTGTTCCAGTCCCCTGACGGTTTCAGGCACATTATAAGGTGGCAATAATTCCACCACGCCGGTGCCATCTTGCACCAAGTTAGGTTGACGTGGTACGGCAAATTTTTCTTGATAGGGCGTGTGGATCACCGCCACCGGTTTTAAGTTCAACATCTTGTGTAATCTATGCTAAAATACATGCCCTTATCTTACCCGATAACCGCCCAAAGTGCGGTGTATTTTTTTGGAATTTTTACATTCATGGCGACAATAAAAACTTGGTTCGATACCATTCGGCCTAAAACCTTACCTTTAGCGGTGGCAATTATTTTAACCGGTTCCGCCTTAGCAAAATGGCATGGCACCTTGAGTTGGTCAGTCACGTTACTTTGTTTGCTCACGGCGACCTTGTTACAAATCGTCTCCAATTTTGCTAACGATTATGGCGATTATCAAAAAGGCTCCGATACCGCAGAACGTATCGGGCCGTTGCGTGGCATTCAGCAAGGTCAAATGACTGCCACCCAATTACGCAATGGCTTGATTGCGGTTTGTATTGCCAGTTTTGTTTCTGGTGCCAGTTTAATTGCGATTGCCTATGAAACGACGCAAGATTTAATTGCCTTTGCAATTCTCGGCATCTTAGCCATTTTAGCCGCCATTACCTACACGGTGGGCAAAAAACCCTATGGATATTTAGGCTTAGGCGATATTTCGGTGTTCCTGTTTTTTGGTTTATTAGCCGTGTGCGGCACTTACTATTTGCAAGCTCATAGCCTAGATTGGTCGATATTCTTACCGGCCGCCGCCTGTGGTTTTCTCTCTACTGCGGTGTTAAATATCAATAATTTACGTGATATTGAACAAGATCGCAAAGCAGGCAAAAACACCTTAATTGTGCGTATTGGCCCTGAAAATGGACGGATTTATCACTGTCTATTATTAGCCAGTGCGGTGCTTTGTTATGCTGTTTTTGCGATTGTGCATAAGCCATTATTGCTGATTATTATTGCGGTGATTGCCTTGTTGTTAGCTAAACATGCTCGCTTTGTTTACCAACAAAAGGATCCGATGGCACTGCGTCCAATGTTAGGCAAAATGTCAATGTTGGCTTTACTTAGCACGGTTTTATTCAGTTTAGGCTTGCTAATTTTATAAGATCGGGCATATACTAAACGAAAATTTTGATATAAGGAAAATGCTATGCAAATTGATACGTCTTTACTCTGTGATATTTATCTTGATCAAGTGGATGTGGTGGATCCGATTTTTTCCAGTTTTGGTGGCGTGACAAATTTTTACGGCAAAGTCACCACGGTGAAATGTTTTGAGAAAAATGGCTTGATTGCAGAAATTTTAGAAGAGGACGGTGCCGGTCGAGTGCTTGTCATTGATGGTGGCGGTGCGGTGCGTCGAGCCTTAATTGACGCAGAATTGGCCCAATTAGCGGCAGATAACCGTTGGGAGGGCATTATCGTTTATGGTGCCATCCGTCAACTTGCAGAATTAGAAAATATTGAGATTGGTATTCATGCTCTCGCCCCAATTCCAGTGGGTGCAGATGAAGATAGCCAAGGGGAAAGTGATGTGCCAGTGAATTTTGCCGGCGTGACGTTCTTCCCTGAAGATCATGTGTATGCGGATTTAACCGGTATTATCTTATCCCAAGAACCTTTAGATTTAGATGAGCTAGAAAGCGAATAACACACAAAATAGTCATGAAGTGCGGTTAAATTTTGAAAAATTTTTAACCGCACTTTTTTATTTTATGATCGCCGTCACAAATCCATAAAAAAAGTATTGCTTTTTTTTAACAAGTTGCTAACGTGATATTGTTGATTGATTCAATACAAGGAGATTATGATGGAGTTCACCCCTGAGAAAAAAAGCAGCCTAAACCCGAAAGGGATTATTCTGCTGTTAGATATTGTTTTATTTTTTGTGTTACTCAATGTGTTGCCCTTTGATCCAAAAGCGAACAAAGGCCTTGCCTTGCTGGCGTTTGTGGCGATTTTATGGCTCACCGAGGCATTGCATGTGACGATTACGGCGATTATCATCCCTATTCTGGCTATCGGATTAGGCTTGGTTACCACCAAAAATGCCTTAGTGGCCTTTGCTGACCCCACTATTTTCTTGTTCTTTGGTGGGTTTGCCTTAGCTACTGCATTGCATATTCAGAAACTGGATCGCTTAATTGCTAACCGCATTATGGCCTTAGCACGAGGACGCTTATTTGTCGCCACGCTCTATCTGTTTAGCGTCACCGCTTTCCTGTCCATGTGGATCAGCAACACCGCCACAGCGGCCATGATGTTACCGCTCGCCATGGGCGTATTAAGTCAGTTAGATCGTGAAAGAGAACATGGCACCTATATTTTCGTGTTATTAGGGATCGCATACAGTGCCAGTATCGGCGGGATGGGTACCTTAGTGGGTAGTCCACCGAATGCCATTGTGGCCTCGCAATTACATCTCACCTTTGCGGATTGGTTATGGTACGGTTTACCGATTATGATTGTGTTAATGCCATTAATGATTGGTACCCTTTATATCGTGTTTAAACCGAATTTAAACGTGCGTTTTTCTCAAACTTTTGAGCAAATTAGCATGACCAAAGATCGGGTAATTACCTTAATTATCTTTGTGGCGGTGGCACTTTGTTGGGTATTCAGTAGTTCCATTAATCCAATGTTAGCCGGTTTGCTCGGCTTAGAGGGCAAAATTGCCAGCTTTGATAGCGTGGTGGCGTTATTGGCAGCAGTATTAATCGTCATCTTCAACGTGGCCTCTTGGAAACAAATTCAAGACAATACTGAATGGGGTGTATTAATGCTGTTCGGCGGTGGTTTGACGTTGAGTGCGGTGTTAAAAGATTCTGGTGCGAGTAAAATCATGGCGGACGGTATCGTGTTTGCTATTCAAGGCGGACATTACTACATTATCGGTTTAGTGGTGGCAGCCTTTATTATTTTCTTAACCGAATTTACCTCCAATACCGCCAGTGCCGCCTTGTTAGTGCCGATTTTTATTTCCATTGCAGAAGCCTTAGGCATGCCACCGATTGGGTTAGCCTTAATTATCGGTCTTGGTGCCTCTTGTGCCTTTATGTTGCCAGTGGCCACACCGCCAAATGCTATTGTGTTTGGTACCGGTGAAGTGAAACAAAGCGAAATGGTCCGTGTGGGGATTATTTTGAATCTTGTCTGCGTGTTCATGATTGCGACCTTTGGTTATTTGTTCTGGTTGAGCTAATTAGCAGATTTGTCTCATTAAAAAGGGTTTTGCCATGGTATTGGCAAAACCCTTTATTTTTACACCGTCAAAGTGCGGTGTTTTCTGAGGTTATTTTTAGTGATGACTTCCACCACTCACACGTGGCGCATTTTCATCAAACTCTGGTAATGGTTTGTGTTCGCTCGCAATGTAAGAGTAAATCACTGGCAAGACGAATAAGGTAAACAATGTACCAATCGCAAGGCCTGCCACGATCACAATACCCATACTGAAACGCATGACCGCACCGGCACCACTTGCATAAAGCAATGGCACAAGACCTGCAATCATCGCTGCTGTCGTCATTAAGATTGGACGTAAACGCTGACGGGCAGCGGTCATAATTGCGTCAATACGACTTGCGCCATGATGTAGCTGTTCTTCTAATGCCACTTCACACATTAAGATACCGTGTTTGGTGATTAAGCCGACCAAGGTAATCAAACCGACTTCAGAGTAAATGTTGAGTGTGACCCCTGTGACGCCTAATAGGCTGAGGATATTTAACACTAACAAGGCGCCACTTAAGGCTAACGGCACGGAGATCAAAATCACCGTGGCGTCACGCCAGCTTTCAAACTGGATCGCTAACACTAAGAAGATGATGACGACCGCAAGGGCAAAGGTCACACCAAGGGAGCTACCTTCTTGCACTAACTGACGAGATTCGCCTTTAAAGTCATAGGTATAACCTTTTGGCAAGTCTTTAGCAGCATTTTGTAACCATGCAACAGCGTCCCCCACTTTGGTGGTTGGTGCGGGTACCGCACTAATGGTGGCTGCATTTAACTGGCTGAATTTACCCAAAGAAACCGGTTGTGGCTCAAGGTTAAAAGTAAGCAAGCTACTTAATGGCACACTGGTACCGTCTGACGCAGACACATAGTAGTTATTAAAGGATTCTGGTGATAAACGATCATCACGTTTTACTTGTGAAATCACTTTATACGCACGGCCGTCAATATCCACGCGCGTAATGGTGGCGGCGGATAAATAACTGCCTAAGGTATTAGAAATCGCTGACATGCTCACGCCATAGGCGCCCGCTTTTTCTTTGTCCACGGTAATGGTCATTTGTGCGGTGTCGTATTTTAAGTCAACATTCATAAACACGAATAAGCCCGAATCACGCATTTTTTGCATAAATTCTTGTGAAACGGTCGCCAACTCTTTATTGTCATGTGGGGTCATTAACACAATCCCAACACTCGCTCCTTGTTCCCCTGTGTCAATTTCAGGCATGGAGAAGTTGGTAATAGAAAGTTCTGGAATCGCTTTTGCTTTGGCATTTAACTCATTCATGATTTCTGGTTGTTTACGAGTACGCTCTTTCCAATCTTTCAAGGTGGTAATAATGATAGCTTTATTGGACGTCGGTGCCCCTGAAATCACCAACGAGAATTGGTTTTCCTCAGTTTCATTGATAATTTGCTCATATTGTTTGGCGGATTGTTGAATATAATCCACGTTCATATTCGACGGTGCAAACGCCAAGCTCATAAATGCCCCTTTATCTTCCGCCGGCGTTAATTCGCTGGAAAGGGAATTTAACAAGACAGGAATCGTGCCGAAAATGATCACGGAGAATAACAAAATCGCTTTACGAGACGCCATAATCAGGCGTAGCAAATAACCATAAATATCGGTGACTTTATTTAGTGTACGATTAACACGTTGTTCAAAACTGCTGTGCTGATCGGTTAGCATGGCACCTGACATCATTGGTGATAGGGTTAATGCCACCACACCCGAAATAAATACCGAACCGGCAAGGGTTAAGGCAAATTCTTTAAATAGCGTCCCTGTAATTCCGCCCATTAATGCCATTGGGGAATACACCGCAATTAAGGCAATGGTCATGGAAATAACCGGCGTCGCAATTTCACGTGTCCCGATAATGGCGGCACGGAATGGGGTTTCACCCTCTTTAATATGACGGTCTACGTTTTCCAATACCACAATGGCGTCGTCCACCACCAAACCGATGGCTAAAATCATGGCAAGCAACGTCATCAAGTTAATGGAGAAACCAAAACCTTGCATTAAGAACAGCACCCCAATGATGGAAATTGGAATGGTGATAATCGGAATAATAATGGCACGGAATGAACCGATAAACGCTAAGATAACGATTAATACAATCACCACGGCTTCTAAAATAGTATGGATTACGTCATTAATCGAGCTGTTAATGGCAACCGTGCGGTCATAAAGAATATTAGATGTAATACTATCCGGCATTTGTGCTTTAATCTGCTCATAGACAGGATAAAGATCATTCGCCACGTCTAATGGGTTAGCGTCCGAGGTCGGTTCAATCCCGATAACCACCGATTCACGACCATTGGCACTAGAACGTGTATCATCACTTTCTTTATTTAATTCAACGGTCGCCACATCACGCAAACGCACAAGGTCGGTGCCGTCTGTATCAATAATTAAATTACTTAATTGCTCAATGGTGGTGGTGGTGGTTTCGACTTTATTTTTGTAAATATTGTAGTAACCGTTTGAGCTACCTGCGGCAGTTTGTACGTTGTTGGCCGCTAACGCACTCATGACTTGCGGCGCAGACAGATTTTGCGAGGCCATTTTTTGTGGATCAAGCCAAATACGCATGGCATATTCTGCCCCACCGTAAATATTGACTTTCGCTACCCCTTGCACCGTAAACAACTGCGGTTTTACCACACGTTGAAGATAGTCGGTCACTTGGCTTGAATCGAGCTTATCCGATAAAAAACCAATATACATTAACCCCGAACCCCCTGTTGATGAGGTAATAGACGGGTCCTCAATATCGCTTGGTAATTCTGAACGTACGGAGTTCACTTTCGCCAGTACGTCTGCTAATGCCGCACTTGAATCGGTATTTAACTTCATTTTCACCGTAATCTGAGATGAACTCGGGCTACTAATGGAAGATAAATAGTCAATATTATCCGCTTGGGCAATGGCTTCTTCCAGTTTGGAGGTCACGAACGCCTGAATCAAATTAGCATCCGCCCCTGGGTAAGTGGTGCTTACCGTGATCACCGTGGTGGTCATTTTAGGATATTCACGCACAGGTAATTTCGCAATAGATTGCAAACCGAGAATCACGATCAGCAAACTAATTGAAATCGCCAAAATCGGGCGTTTAATAAAAATATCAGTAAATTTCATTCATTTACACCCTTAAATTATAAATTGGTTTTGTCGGCTGGTTGTTCTGTACCCACGCCGGCTTTATCCTTAACAACCACTAAACTGCCGTTGCTAATACGTTGGAAACCAGCGGTAACAACTTTATCACCAATGTTTAAATCACCGGGGTTAATATGGGCATAAATGCCTTGGCGATCTAAGGTTTTCACGGTGACTTGTTTCACACGATAGGTATTGTCTAATGTCGGGCTATCGGCTAATTTTTGTTTATCTTCATCACTTAAGGGTTGTAACACATAAGCAAATTCACCGTACATATTGTAGCTCACCGCCACTTGTGGAATCACCACTTGGTTGTATTTTGTCGGCATGGCAATATTTAAGCGAGTAAACATACCAGAAAGTAATTTGTGACCGTCAGTTGGTTCAAAGGTCGCTTGCACATCCACTAAACCAGTAGAGGAACTGATCCCTGCATCAATCGCCGTTACACGTGCGGCAAAGGTTTCACCCAAACGTGCATCTGCAGTGGCAGTGACTTTTTGACCCACTTTAATGTTTTCTAACAGTTTTTGTGATAGAGCAAAATCCACTTTCATGGATGAGGTATCTTCTACACGCACAATCTCGGTAGCCACGGTGATATATTGCCCTTCATTGACTTTCACAATCCCCAATTTACCCGCAAAAGGTGCCACGATTTTACGACGTTCAACGGCGGCTTTTAATGAGTTGATGGTGGCCACCACTTGATCATAGCTAGCTTTCGCATTATCAAATTCCGTTTGTGAAACAGATTGGGTTTTCAATAAGTTAGCATAACGTTGATAAGTTAAGCGAAGTGCCGGTAATTGTGCCTCGGTGGCACGTAATGTCGCCACTTCCACATCATTATCTAACTCAACCAACACATCCCCTTTATTCACTGTTTGGCCTGATTGGACGAGAATACGTTTCACGGTGCCAGAGGCCTCTGCACTTAACATTGCCCCTTGATTCGGACGAACAAGACCGGTTGAGGTAATCACTGGCGTCCATTCTTTAGCCGTAATTTCCATGGCGGTCACAGGATTGACTGATTCCGGCATATTGGCAATAGCATTGGCAATCATTTTGTTTTTAAACATATTCATACCAATTACACCGATAAAAATAATGACCGCCACGAGCAAACCCACTTTCAATAAGAAAGCATGGCTACGTTTTGGCTTATTTGTTTGAATTTGGGTCATAAAAAACTCCGTAAATAACTAACTAATTAAATTTCTTTTTGAATAGAACGCCACGTTCTTTCAATAATAATGTCTAACATCGCATTAGACGGCAGCGGCTTGGCACGAAACTCTTGCGCCCGATAAGCCAATTTCACTGCACTTTCTAAACCGAGAGAAAACAAAATATCCGCAGGTAAGTCACATAATACATTCGCTTGTTGCGCCTTTGCACAAAAGCTCGCCCAACAACTTTGTGATTCCATTTCTTGACAGATTTCATGAAATCTTGGGAGGGATTTATATTGATGTAAATTGGCCACCACCATAGGATTTTCCAATAAATGGTGCCAAATATTTTTCCACATTTGTCGGTACTGTGCGAAAAATGACAAACTGTTGTCGACATTTTTTTCCAGTTCCGAGCGAAAGGTAGAAAATACTTTCCGAGCAAATTGTTCGAGTAATTCTTCTTTACTTTTAAAATAAATATAAATAGTACCCGCAGAAATTTTGGCTTCTTTCGCAATCTTGTGCATCGACAGATTAGGCAATCCTTGATCTGCCATCAGTCGTTCGGTAGCCGCAAAAATTTGCTCTACCATATCCAGTTCTGAATTTTGCATAAAAAACCAACTAATTTAACGAAAAAAACAAGCAAATCAGTAAAATAACTCGGCTTACTGATTTGCCTTATCTGCCCCATTCAGCAAAATGAACACCGCAATGAACATCATGATGAATGAACGTTCGTTCATTTTAATGGTTTTTAAAATTTACGCAAGAAAAAAGTGCGGTAAAAATTCCAAGATTTTTCACCGCACTTCGCCATCTCACATTTTTCTAAAAAATTACATCCCTATCACCACACAACCCGCAATAGAACTGGCCTGTTGTTGTACCGATACGGTAGCCGGACGATCACCAATCGGCCCCACCACCACACGGTTCCATTTACCGCTTTCGGTAATCCGTGCATTCAAGCCTGCCATGGCTAAACGGGCTTGTAAACTTTCTGCTTTTGCACGGTCATTAAAGGCGCCGCATTGTAGACCAAATTTACCCGTATTTTTAGGCGTTTCGGTTTTCTTAGTTTCCGCTTTTTTGGCGGCCTCTGCTTTGGCTTGTTCGGCCTTTTTCTGCTCGGCTTTACGTTGTTCGGTGGCTTTTTTCTCAGCCGCTTTACGCTCTTGTTCCGCTTTTAATGCACTGTCATTGGTTTCCGATGGCGCGGTCACATTTGTCGCTGTCACCCCTGCAGGTTTCGCATCCACGACTTTTGCTGGTGCTGCCGCCGTGGTTGTGCTATTTGCCGTGGTACTATTTGCTGTGGTCGCATCAACTGATGCAGCTTTCGCACTTTCCGCTTGTTTCAGTTTATCCAATGCGGCAAGGCGGGCTTGCTCAGCCTCTTGTTGGCGTTTCAATTCCGCTTTTTGGCTTTCACTTAACTCGACTTGCTGATTATTGGTAATAGAACGACTTTCCAATTCTTTAATATAAGAAAAGGTTTCCTCAATACGGCTTGGTAACTGGCTTTTATGTTTTTCTTCTTGACTCGCTGACGGAGTTTGCTGAACCACTGGCTCTGGTGCTTTTTCTTTGAGTAAATAAAGCGCTGCCCCGAATGCCAACACAATGCCAATGGCAAGGGTTAACAATAAGGATTTATTGACTCCTGATTTTTTCTTTTTTGAACCGCTACGTGCGGCGTAATCACGCTGTGCCACAATATAATATTCCGATAATAGGTTGATTGATAAGTAATAATGATGAATAATCGCTAATTTTACTCAATTATTGCGCATTTGGCTAGCAGATTAGGACAGATCTTGTGGATCCACGTCTAAATTTAACCGCACTTGCCCCGATTTTTCAACAGGCATCGTATAAAAATCCCGTAAGGCTTGCTGTAATACACGACGCTGTGGGTGTTGCAATAGCAACTGCCAACGATATTGATCGGCTTTTTTGGCAAAAGGCGCCGGCATGGCGCCGAGAATTTGTAACTGCGGTTGATTTTTGGCCTGTTTCCATTGCAAGAAATAATCAGCGATTTGTTGTAAACAACGCTCTGCCTCGGCACTTTGGCGACTTTGTGCCTTAAATAAGGCTTGTGAACTAAAGGGCGGCAAGCCCATCATTTTGCGGGTTTGCAAGGCCTCTTGCGCAAAAGCCGGATAGCCTTGTTGCAATAAGCATTGTAATAACGGGTGTTCAGGATAATGGGTTTGTAATACCACTTCGCCTTGTTTTTCTGCCCGTCCCGCACGCCCCGCCACTTGAATATAAAGCTGTGCCAACCGTTCTTCTGCGCGAAAATCCACCGAAAACAGCCCACTGTCCACATTGATTAACGCCACCAAGGTCACATTCGGAAAATGATGGCCTTTGGCCAGCATTTGTGTGCCAATTAAAATCTGGCTTTTCCCTTGTTGAATATCGTTTAAATGGCTTTCCAATTTGCCTTTGCGCGCCGTGCTGTCTCGATCAATTCGAGTAATGCCATATTGTGGAAAACGTTCTTGCAACGTCTGTTCTAACTGCTCCGTGCCTTGCCCTGTGGTGACCAAATTGGTTGAACCACAATGGGCACATTGCCGTGGAATGGGGCGTTGTGAGGCACAATGATGACAACGCATAGCACGCTGATGTTGATGATAGGTTAACGGCTTGTCGCAATGTTGGCATTCCGCCATCCAACCGCATTCATGGCATAACAAAACAGGAGCAAAGCCACGGCGATTTAAAAACAGCAATACCTGATTGCCTTTTTGTAAATGCTCGTCCATTTTCTTCAATAAGCTAATGGATAACCCATTGATGACATTCTGTCTTTTTAAATCAATGGCCTGACTCTGCACCATGCTCGCATTTCCCGCCCGCTTGGATAACAATAAATGTTGGTACTTACCCACAAGGGCATTTTGTACCGTTTCTAAACTCGGCGTCGCACTGCCCATCAATACAGGAATGCCTAACTGTTTTGCATACACCACCGCCAAATCTCGAGCGTGGTAGCGCCAACCGTCTTGTTGTTTGAAAGAGTTGTCATGTTCTTCATCTAAAATAATCAGCCCTAACTCAGCAAATTGCGTGAACAACGCCGATCTCGTGCCAATAATCACCGCACTTTGCCCCGTTTTCGCCCGTTGCCACACATTCAAACGTTGCGTATCGTTTAAGTTGGAATGCAAAACGTCAATTTCCACATGAAAACGAGATTGAAACCGTTGCACCGTTTGTGGCGTCAAGCCAATTTCAGGCACCAATACCAACACTTGCTTGCCTTTTTTTAGGGTTTCTTCGATCAGTTGTAAATAAATTTCCGTCTTGCCCGACCCCGTCACCCCGTCTAACAAAAACGCCCCAAACCCTTGCTGAAACATCACCTGAGTAAACGCTAACGCCTGTTGCTTATTTAACGTTAACCGATTTTCCGCTTTCGCCACAGGCAAATCACCTAAGGTTTGTTGCCACGTTTTTATCTGAACAAGTTGCTCAATTTCTTCAATAAATTGCTTTTCTTTTAAAGCAGACCAAATAGCCGAAGTAAAGTCATTATTGCCTTTTTCCAACGCTGACACCGTCAAGGCTTGCAACGCCTCTTGCTGTTTTTTAGCACGTGCCAATGCGCAAGATTGCAAGGCTTGCTCACCAAGTGCGGTGATTTTCCACAAAATTTTCGATTTTTGCACCGCACTTTCACCGTTCCGCAATTTCACTGGTAACGCCGAAAATAACACCTCACCAAGCGGCGCATGATAATAATTCGCCGCCCAATGCAATAATTTCCATGATTGCTCGCTAAAAATAGATTGTTCATCAAGTACTTCGATTACTTGTTTGAGTTGTTCTGGTGGCAAATCCGACGTTTCGGGCAGTTCTACCACCACGCCCACTAATTTTCGTGCGCCAAAAGGCACAAGCACTCGCACGCCGATTTGAATGCTTACCTTTTGTGGTAAAAGGTAATCAAAACAACGCATAAGCGGAACATTTAAAGCGACACGAACAATTTGCATTTATTTTTCTCTGTGGAATAAAATTGATCGGTATTATAGCGGAAAATTTTAAGATATAATCAGCTCAGTTTTTATTTTTTAGAACGATTTTATGAGAATAATTTTATGAGCCTATTTAAAAAATTATTAGTGGCGTTATTACCGAATAGACAAGACAAGACAAGACAAGACAAGACAAATGAAACATTTCAGCCTAGGCATGTCAACTCTATTTTATTCCGCCCTTTAGGTTATGCACTAGGTGATGCCGTAGTGCATACTGCCCATCTAAAACAACTTAAGTCCGCTTTTCCACAAGCCAAAATTGGTGTATTGGTTAGCCCAACTAATCAAGCAATTTTTGCCCATTGCCCTGTTGTCGACCAATTGATCCCACGAAAATTAAGGAATTATTTGAAACAACGTAAACAATGGGATTTATTATTGGATTTTGAAAATAATTTCAATTCATCCTCTTTATTTGCCGATTTGCTGCTCAAGCCAAAATGGATTTGGATCTTTCGCAAATATAATAAAAAGCACTATAATCTCAATAACATAAAAAATTATGACTACCATTCACCGCAAGCAGATAATTCGCCGTTAAGCCATTATTTAAACCATTCTTTCCTCGCTGAAATCGTGGATTTACCCGCACCTTGCAGTGACATTCAGATTCCCGAAAAAACACCTGAAAATATTACCGCACTTTGGCCAGCACACAAAATACGTCTATTGCTTTGCCCTCAAGGAAGTAAACGCCAGATCCCACCACAAGAACTTGCGACTTTTTTACGGAAAGCAATATCTGAGGATCTATGCAAAAAAGTACAATGCCTACTAAGCTACACCGCCACCGCCAATGAATATGCACAAACATTGTGTCAAGCAGCCCCAGAAATAGCCATACAATGCTCCCCAAAAACGAGCTTAACCGAATTTTTCAGTTTGATAGCGAGTAGTGATTTCGTCATTGCGGTAGACGGAGGATCACTCCATTTAGCTTGTGCGTTCAACAAACCGTTAATTAGTTTTTTCGCCAACTGTGAACCTAATTTAGGACAGTGGACGCCATTGTTCAATCCCAATCTTGCGATCCCTCATTATCGTATCCTTACTAAAGAAAAAATCGCCCACTCAAATAATACCAAAGATTTTGATATGGAAGATGGAATTAATTGGTTCAAGACATATTTGCACAAAATCTCCCTTGAATAATTCCTTTTTTTCGGTATAATTTATCATCTTTTTCGTGCTTTCAGAATTTGAATCAAAAATTCGAAAGCGTATTATTAATCACATGTGGTGTTTGAATATTCAATTCGGATAGTTCTTATAGCGACATGGCTTCAATTTGAGGTTTTCTATGAAACAAGGTATTCACCCAGAATATAAAGAAGTGACTGCAACATGTTCTTGCGGTAACGTAATCAAAACTCGCTCAACTGTGGGCAAAGATTTAAACTTAGACGTTTGTGGCAACTGCCATCCATTTTACACAGGAAAACAACGTGTGGTTGACACGGGTGGTCGTGTAGAACGTTTCAACAAACGTTTCAGTATTCCAGGTACAAAATAATCTGTTTTTGGATTCTATTTGATAAAATTAACCCCAGTGAAAACTGGGGTTTTGTTTTACAGGCTACAAAGTTTTTTAATTTCATCAATGGGCAAATCAACTGATTTTGAAATAATCTCTAAACTCAATCCAAGATTAAGCATATTTAACGCATTTTTTCTTTGCGTTTCTTGTATTCCTTTTTGAATACCTTTCTCTATGCCTTTCTCTATACCTTTTTGCATACCTTCGGTTTCCCAATATTCACGTACGGCATACTCGTCCCATTTGCGTTTTAAACTGACATCGTACATCTGTTTTTCCCCTTTGTTTAAGTTGCTGTACTCGGCAATTTGAAATAGTTTCTGGAAAACAGGCTTTTTCAAAAACGTAGGCAATTTATCCAATCTTGCCATATTTTTCAATACAAATAACCATTTGTCCAAATCACTTTCCAGTACTGTTTCAGGCTTATTGAAATTCAGTAATTCAATGTAGATAAAAGCTAGTCTATCATAAAACTTTTGCCCTGTCTTTTGATTGAAAAGGCAAATATCGTGTAGATATTCTTTACTGTCAGAAAAGTGAAAACCGTCCATAATGGCGATGACATAAACTTCAGTAATAGCATAATTCCAACCATTTACACTACCTTTAGGGGCTTGATCGCTGATGAGTTTACTACCATAATAAATGGTGCGTTCTTTAAAATAATTTTGCTTACTGCGTTGTACTTCAATAATAAATTGTGAGTCGTCCTCACTTGTACAAGTTAGGTCAAAAATCACCAACCCTTGTTCGGCAGTGTCGCCTTGTTGTTCATTTTTATTGTAAGTGAGATCTTTGATCACTTTTTTACCTTGAAAAAGTTCATTAAGAAAGTCTATAAGTAAATCTTTATTCACATCCGTACCAAAGACTCTTTTGAATCCATAGGCGGTGGTTAGATCAATATAGCGAGAAGGCGTTTTCATTGTTTTTCCTTAGCTTGTAGCCAATAATTTTCACTAAGGTCTTAACATCAGTAAAATATAAATTTCGGGCTATTTTTGTGATCTTGATTCCAAAATGAATAAAAATTTGATGCTAGTAGCGCATATGGCTAAGACTATCCAATTAACAAAAAACTCTGACACTTCAATCTAAACAACTTACCGGCTGCCCAACATTTAGAGGGATTAAATCAAGTGATATCGCATGATTTACCAGATTAATAATGATATACTAGAGGTTCACTTTTTACATCAAAGGTAAACGCAGTAGCGCGGAAGTTTATCGTCAACTAGGTCATTTGATTTAAGACATATTATGCAATAATACAAACATTAAACATCAGGATCCTTATATGATTTGTATCACTATGGCTGGACTCAGCAGTCGATTTATTAAAGCGGGCTATCCGCTCCCTAAATATGCCTTACCCTTACAAAATAGAACGGTATTTGAATGGGCGGTAAGCACTTTTTCGCATTATTTTCATTATGAACCTTTTCTTTTTGTGATTCGCCCAGATGATTTTGCGTACTCTTTTGTACTAGAAAAAGTTCAGCAATTGGGCATTGTTGATTACCATATTATTCGCCTTAATCAAGATACCAAAGGGCAAGCAGAGACGGCTTATTTGGCATTACAACAATATCATGATGATTTTCCTTTGACGATTTTTAATATTGATACCATTAGATATGACTATATAAAACCTGATTTTATTAATGATTGCGATGGCTATTTAGAAGTGTTTGAGGGTGAAGGTACTCATTGGTCTTTTGTGCAGCCAGATCAAAATCAAAATGTGATTAGAACTACGGAAAAAGACAGAATTTCCAATTTATGTAGTGACGGATTGTATTTCTTTAAAAGCCAAAAAGTCTTCTGCCAACTATTTGAGCAAGCCTTGAAAAATGATTTGCAAGTAAAAGGTGAATTTTATATTGCACCATTGTACAATCTACTTATTCAACAAGGTAAAACGGTTAAATACCAAACTATTAAACCGCATGAAATTGATTTTTGTGGCGTACCTGATGAATATGAACAATTAATAAAATTGAAAGGTCAATAATGAAACGATTAATTTTAGATCTTGATAATACGATTACCAAAACAACCCACGGTGATTATGCCAATGCCGTTCCTGTGGACGGAATTATTGAAAAAATTATGGCATATAAAGCCCAAGGTTTTGAGATTGTGATTAGCTCCAGTCGCAACATGCGAACCTATGAAAACAACCTAGGTAAAATTAATATCCATACCTTACCTGTCATTATTGAATGGTTAAATAAACATCAGGTTCCTTTTGATGAAATTTATGTGGGCAAACCTTGGTGTGGTTTTGATGGATTTTATGTAGATGATCGTGCTATTCGCCCCGATGAATTTATAAACTTAAGCTATGATGAAATTAGAAACATAACCCAAATGGACAAAGAATAAGATGATTGTCATTAACTCTGCAGATTATGTGGTTTCCGAATTTAAAAATGAGTTTGGTAACATTCCACCTGTATTTCTCCCGATTGGAAACAAAAAGCTACTCACTTATCAAATTGAAAATTTAAGAAAAAATTTTCCTGATGATAACCATATTGTCTTATCCTTACCACAAGATTATCAGCTAAATATTGATGAAACCAATTTAATTAAACAATTATCTATTGATGTGATATTGGTTCCAAATAATATTAGCTTAGGCATGGCAATGCTTTATGTGCTTAATTCACTATTAACTACAATTAATCTTGCAAAACCACTCAGAGTTTTACATGGTGATACCCTATTAACCATGATGCCAACTAAGCATGATTGTATCGGTCTCGCTTTTGCACGAGATGAATACACTTGGGAGATTGAAAAAAATCAAGATAATGCCGTATGGTGTGGTTATTTCTCTTTTGCATATATCTATGACTTTATCAAATTCCTTTCTGCCACACAGGGAAATTTCACCAAATCTGTTCACTTATATGCGGACGAATATGATGTTGAGCGTATTATAGTGGATAATTGGTATGATTTAGGACATATCAATACTTACTTTACTTCAAGAACCGCCATCACAACACAAAGAGCATTTAATAATTTAGCGATTAACAATGGTGTGGTTTGGAAATCAGGTTCTCCACAAATTAAAATAGAGGCAGAATCCAGTTGGTTTAAAAATATTCCAAATCAACTTAAACGTTTTATTCCCCAGCTAATTCAATCAGGTTATGATGAGCAAGGGCGTTATTTTTATGAAACAGAATATCTTTCTTATATTCCCTTAAATGAAATTCTTGTGCATGGCAAAAATGCCCCTGTTTTTTGGGATAATATCTTAAATATGATTTCATTTTATATGAGAGAATCAAGAGAATGTATTAATCAACTAGATGATACGCTGTTAGAAAAAATCCAGCAAGATTCTATTCATATTTTTGCCAATAAAACCTACAACCGATTATCTGAATATGCTCAACAAACTGACATCAATTTTGAACAATCGGTTATTTATAATGGTGTAACCTTGCCTTGCGTATTAGATATTGCTAAAGAATGTGTTGATTACACACTCAATCTACCTATTATCCCAGCGGTTTTACATGGTGATCTTTGTTTTAGTAATATTTTATTTGATTCACGCAGTAATACAATTAAGGTAATTGATCCTAGAGGATTAAATTACCAACAGGAACTCACCATTTATGGTAACCAAATATATGATTTGGCCAAACTAGCTCATTCTTTTATTGGATTATACGATTTTATTATTGCTGATTCGTTCATTTTTGAGAACACTAAACAATCAGGAATAAAATTATCATTTAATTTGGATGAAAGACTAAAAAGTATACAACAAATTTTTATGGATAAAGAAATTATCCCTAATATCAATAATAAAATGGTTATTCCACCAACCATATTATTATTTTTATCCATGATTCCATTGCATTTTGATAAACCAGATAGACAAAAAGCCATGTTAACCAATGCGTTAAGATTATATGTTGATTGGAAAAACAAATATGGCATATCAAAATACGCCCTATAACTATAAAGTAGTTACATTACAATCATAAGTCCACAAATCAGACACAATGATACGGCTACGGTAATTTTCAAGTAGTTTCGATATCTAGTGACTTTTTTCTCTAATAATGATACTCGTTTCTGTAATACAGGAAAATCTCTAGAATTAAATGCCCTATAATAGCCATCCGCAAATTCCTTAGGATCAACATTAATCTTACTTTTTTCTTCAATTTCCCTAATCAATTTATAAGGTAACACATAGTATCTGAAATTAATACCTTGTAAGATGGCAACTTCTTTAAAAGAATTTTCAGGGTGGCAATTATATCCTTTAAATATATTAGGATAATCAATATAACATTTTTCAAATACCGACAAAGAAGAAAATAACTTATCCATGGCTTTAGGTTTAGCCAACAAAACAATATCATTGGCAGTAAAGCAAAATTCAATACGTTGTTGGTGAATAGTAATAACAGGATACTCTGCAAAATTAATTATACTATTATCCGAATAAGAAAATTCATTTTCATACTGTCCAATGTCAACTTGTTGTTCTAAATATATATCTGGTCTAATTTGTAATATGTAATCATAGTGAATATGATTTTTATCAGCAAAGTGCTTTCTTAATTTATTAACAGACACCATGCTATATAACATATATTTTATTGAGCTTAATTTTAACTTCCCTACTGGATTCGGATTATCGTCCGTGTAACTATTTTTTTCATTATAATAGCCTTTAATAGAAAAAACATTTTGACTTTCTATTTGTATGCTCTTAGGATGATATAAAGAAACGATTTTATTATATAAAATATTATTTTCTGACTTTTCTATTTTATATTCTGCATCGGAAAAATCATGATTTAGTCTATCCCAAGTATGAATGAATATGTCACAATCATATTTCGACAACAGCATTTCGTTTAACCGCTCAAAACATTTTTCAAATGTTCGCATATGACCGAATAGTTGAACTGCAATTTTCATTTTATCTCCGATTTGTAGATTTATATCTCAACATTATTAAGCTAAATATGATGTTTTTACTGAGTTGATAATCCAAGGAAAAAGCATCGACTTTTTTAATTTTATCTGTGATCTCTTTCACATATTAGCATGGAATGATATAATGCTCAACGCACTAAATTAAGTGCTATTTTACTGTTCCCCCTTTTTTATATTAACAGCCTTTTAAGGTAGAGCATGAGTAAAAATATTATTCTAGGAATTTCCATTAATCATGGTATTATTGAGTTAATCACAAAAAACTTAATATATCATGGATTTAACGTAGTAAATGTTTCTGACCCGACAGGGAAAGAATTTAAATATCCATCATTATGGGCAAGAATTGTCGTAAAAATCAGGAGAAAACTTTTAGGCGACAAACAAGCCAAACGTAAATTAGAATCTAAAATTGCGATCTCATCACTAGAAAAACAAATACAAGGAAAGCAATTCGATTATGCGTTATTTTTTCTCGCTCAAACCTATTCATTAGAACTCATTCAATATGTAAAACAACATGTTAAACCTGGAGGTATGATAAATTATCAATGGGACGGCCTTAATCGTTATCCTGATATTTTTGAACGCTTACCTTTTTTTGATCGCCTATTTGTATTTGATCCTGCGGATTTAAATCATAATAGCTATTCTCCATTACCCACCACAAGTTTTTATTTTGATGATGACTTAGTACCACTACCTATACTATATGACTTTTATTTTTTAGGTGCACATTTAGAAGAGCGGAAAAATATTATTTGCCAATTCGCAGAATTTGCAAAACAGCACAATTTAAAATTAAATTTCCAACTTGCTCATAAAAGAATAAGGAATATTCGTCAAGATTATCCTGATAATATTCAATTAATACGAGTATCTGATCAGAAAACATTTGCTGAGAATCTAATCTTATCTCGTCAATCCAGAGTCTTGGTTGATTTTGTTTCTAATGCTCATAAAGGGCTCTCTCTACGAATTTTTGAGGCTTTAGGACACGATAAAAAATTAATTACTACCAATACAGACATTAAGGAATATGATTTTTATCATCCTAATAATATTTTTGTTTTAGAAAATAACTTTGATCAACTATTGGATTTTCTAGCAAAACCATATATTCCTGTTCCAACAGAAATTAAACAAAAATACAGTTTCGGAAATTGGATTCGTTATGTACTAAATATTCAGCCACATCAGCCGATATTACTACCCAATATCGTTTCGGGGACAGATCTATAAATTAGATAGAAAATTTATATGAGGTTCAAAAATGCATAAGCATAATTTCAATAAATTTTCTCTGAACAAATTAAACCCAAAAGGATAATATAAATATGAACTTAACCTTACTCACTTTCGGCGAACGCCTTGAAAACCATTATCAAGCCTGTTTTGCCATTTTAACTTTTTTGCGAGATCCGCAGATTGAAAAAGTGATTGTCATCACCGATCGCCCAGATTTTTACCGTATTTTTGGCGATCGTATTGAATTTATTGAAATTGACCAAACCACCTTACAGCAATGGCAAGGAAAATATCAGTTCTTTTGGCGTGTAAAAATTAAGGCGCTGCAAACGGTTCAAGCCCAATATCCCACTCAACATTTGCTCTATGTGGATAGCGATACGTTTTTAGCCTCATCATTAACCGCAATGCAACGCCAGCTTAATCAAGGGCAGACATTTATGCACTTGAAAGAAGGCGCATTAGGTGATAAATCTCGCCGAACTTGGCAAAAAATGCACCGCACTTTGGGGGGGAAAAACGTTGCGAATATTAATATCACCTCTGATACTGCGATGTGGAATGCGGGAGTAATTGCTTTACCCGCAGAAAAGGCTCAAGCCATCCTTGCACTTGCGATAGGATTCTGTGACGAAATTTGTAGTACAAATTGTGAACGTAGATTAGTGGAACAATTTTCTTTTTCTGTGGCGTTAAATCAGCATCAACCTTTACAGCCTTGCAATACAATTATCGGACATTATTGGGGCAATAAAACCGAATGGAATCAAATGATAGCCGATTTCTTTGTGAATGCCCAATTAAAAAACTTGTCGCTACAAGATTGTCTTGCTTTGCTAGCAGAAAAAGACTGGCGAGCCTTACCCTTAGGCAAAAAGCAACGGAATACTAATGCTAAATTGAAGAAAATCATTGATCGGCTTTTTCCAGATAAGCATATTCATTATTTTAAATAAACGCCTTGATTTGGCCGAACTGAGGCCAAGCGACATAACGCTTGGCCTACTCAAACAGCTCCCCATCACGCAATACATGCACATTGCCCTTGCGTCGTAAGAGGCCGCAACGATCAAAATATTCGATCAGTTGCACCGTCAATTTTCGCCCAAATTGCAATTCATCTCGCAATTGATTAACAGAAATATCCCCTTGTTTTTCAATGCTATTTTTAATAATCTTAGCATAGCGATACAAGGTTTCAGTGAGGAAAAAACGATCTTTAACGATGGGGGTCAAATAGCCTAATTTGCCCGCCTTATACAAAAAATTCCGCATCAACGTTTCATCCAAAGATAAGTGATTAGCAATGTCACGCACCCATAATGGCTGCCCATTTTGAGCAACAAATTCCGCAAGAACCTGTTTCCATAACGCTTGTTCTTGTGGGGTAAACTCAATTTTATGTTCAGGTAAGTGTAACCAACCACGGCTTTGTTGTAATTTGCCTTGGGCTAAGAGCGCATCTATAAAATGATAAATCAATTTTTCAGGTTGATTCAGGGCGACCATTCGATATAAACGTGCTTTGCCCAAACCCACTTGATCGGGATGTTGTTGGTGATAATCTGCCAGTGCGGTGAGAATTTGTTGATTTTTTTCCGCCTGATAAGTGGTACTAAAACACCAATCTTGAAAACGCACTGCGTGATTTTGCGTTAAGATATCCGTCAGTGCCGAGGCATTAAGCTGTTCTTGCCACAACAACGCTTTCACATCTACCGCTTTTTCCTGTAAATACAAGGCAATACGTGCCGTAGCATTTTCGGCTTGTTGTAAATTTCGCAAAAATGCCAATCGCACTTCGCTACGTTTATGGCGTTTCGGAGAATGAATTTCCAACACCTCTGCACCCGCAATCAACTGTTTATTATCCCCACTGCGTAAAATTAACTTGTCGGCAAAACACAAAAATAGCGGTTTATCCAAGAGGATTTCAGCGTAAGCAGACTGCTGCGCAGATAAAGTTTTGGTGGTTAATAAGGATAATTTTCCCAAGCTATGGTTGGTGGCATGATAAACATGTACCGCTTGATTTTCCAACAAAGGAATTTCCGCATTGAGCATCACAGTCAGCCGATCTGTGGGCAATGGAGGCGCTTGCTCAAACAACCAATCGCCCCGTTGAATCGCCTCTCGATCTAACGAGGAATGCAGATTTAAGGCTAATCGCTGCCCAGCTACGCCTTGTGTTGTGGGTTGGTTTTGTGCGTGAATATTTTTTATGCGAACTTTTTCACCTTGAGATAAAAACAATTCATCATCCACATTCACTGAGCCACTCAATGCTGTGCCCGTAACCACTGTGCCTGCCCCTTTAATGCTAAAAACACGGTCAATGGCATAACGGAAAGGTTTATTGGGATCGGCTAAATTGGGAAGTGCGGTTAAAAATTCACGTAATTCGCTAATGCCTTGTTGCGTGGTGGCGGAAGTAACAAAAATTGGGCTGCCCTGTAAAAACGCATAATCTGCTGTCATTTGTTGGATTAATTCATCGATTTGCGTTGAACTCGCTCGATCCGCCTTGGTGATAACTAACAGGATTTCCTCTAATTGTAATTGACGCAAAATGGCTAAATGCTCCCTTGTTTGAGCTTGCATTCCCTCATCTGCCGCCACGATTAACATGGCATAATGAATGCCCCCCAAGCCAGCTAACATATTAGCGAGAAATTTTTCATGACCTGGCACATCAATAAAACCCAGAATCTTGTCGCCAACTGGCAAATAGGCATAACCCAGATCGATAGTCATACCCCGTTTTTTTTCTTCCGGTAAATGGGCGGTATGGGTGCCAGTTAAAGCTTGCAAAAACGCAGTTTTACCATGGTCAACATGGCCAGAGGTGACAATAATCATAGGTGAGGCAGCCCCTCTAAAGTGACGAGAAATTGTTCAAGATTCGCTAAAGAACGCATATCTAACCAAATTTTATCTTGTTCCACTCTAGCAATCACTGGAACGGAAAGCTGTTTCAAAGCCTGTAAAAGTGCGGTTAATTTTCCGCTAATTTGGCTTGAAATGGTTACCGCTACCGACGGAATTGTCGCTAATGGTTGCGAACCACTGCCGATTTGAGCCGAACTGGATTCGATTTGCAGCGAAAAACTAGCCAGTTGCTGAGATAACTGCTGTTTCACTTTTTCGGCTTTTTCAGTTAATTGTGTCATAGATTGGGTGAGTAAATGCAAGGTTGGCAAGGTTTCAGTTAATTTTTCTGGCTGCAAATACAAACGCAATGTTGCCTCTAAACCGGCCAAGATCACTTTGTCACAACGCAATGCACGTTTAAGCGGGTGAGCTTGTAGTTGGTCAATTAAGGCTTTTTTGCCCACAATAATGCCCGCTTGTACGCCCCCGAGTAATTTATCCCCCGAAAATGAAATTAAATCCACCCCTTGAGCCAATTTTTCTTGCACGGTCGGCTCTTTCGGTAAGCCATATTGGCTTAAATCAATTAATGCCCCACTGCCCAGATCGCTGATCACAGGAATGTGAAATTCTGCCCCCAATTCGGCTAATTGTTGCTCTTCGACAGCATGCGTAAAACCACAAATCTGATAGTTACTGCTGTGAACTTTCATCAAAAAGGCGGTATTTTCATTAATTGCGTGGCGATAATCTTTTAAATGGGTACGATTTGTAGTACCTACTTCCACTAATTGACAACCCGCTTGTGCCATAATATCTGGAATGCGGAATGCGCCACCAATTTCAATTAATTCCCCTCGAGAAATAATCACTTCCTTGCCTTTTGCAAAGGTCGCTAACATTAATAATACGGCCGCCGCATTATTATTCACCACACAAGCTGCCTCGGCACCCGTCAGTTGGGTGATCAGTTCACTGATATAATGATCTCGATGACTCCGTTGACCCGCCTCTAAATCATATTCTAACGCCACATTGCCAGACATGGCATTTAGTGCAGCTTGCTGCGCCGTATTTGACCACAAGGCTCGGCCTAAATTGGTGTGTAAAATTGTGCCAGTCAAATTATGCACGGATTGAATTTGCACTTGGCTTTGTTGAATAAGTTGCTGCTCAATTTCGCAGATTGTGCAAGCAAGATCCTGAAAATAGTCAGGAAGTTGCTGCGTTTGTTTAATCTGCTCTCGTGCTTGTTGCAACAGTTGGCGACAAACATTTACCACGGCAGTATGGCCAAATTGTGCCACGAGTTTTTCACCCTGTGGCGTTTTGAGTAACTTATCGACGGCGGGTAATTGTTGAAAAAGTGCGGTCATTTTACACCCTGTTTTATCTGCTGTTGGCTAAGGAATACGGTTATTATACAACAATTTTATCCCAGACTTGAATTAAAAGGGGAATTACGTTAAAGTGGCTACCCATTGGAAGGTCGTCATTTCTGGTGAAGTGGCAGGACTTCAAATCCTGTTAGGGCTGCCAGCAGTCCTGGGTGGGTTCGACTCCCATGACCTTCCGCCAATTTTGCTTATTCGTTGAAATCCATCCCCGAACCAAGATAATCCGCAAATTCTTCCGCATAAAACCCATGGGAAAGCATATAACGCCAAATTTTCTGTTTTATTTTAATATCTAATTTATCTTGATAATGTGGAAATTTTCGGCTTAACACGTCCAATGCCATCGCAGACCAATCGATTTCGCTTTGTTCCACCACGGCCTGAATCACTTCTGAACTGACGCCTTTTAGTTGGCGTAATTCTTGTTTAATTCGATTGACACCAAAACCACGGTTAGCACGATAATTCAGGTAATTCTCCGCAAAACGTTGATCACTTTGCCAATTTCGTTGTTGGCAATGAGTAAGGGCTTGATCAATATCCTCTTCACTAAAGGCTTTTTCTTGCATTTTACAGCGCACTTCATATTCACTGTAATCACGGCGAGCCAGTAGATTAATCAGATAATTTAAGGCAAGAGATGACATGAGGCGATCCTTATGGGAAAAAGTGCGGTCTTTCTCACCGCACTTTTAAGCGTGTTAAACAATTAACCGATTTTTTAGGTTAAAAATCGACATCATTTGTTTCATCCACGACCTCATCATTTTGATCTTTGTCATCCTCATTTGGCAACAAGGCTTGTTCAGGATTTTCTGATAAGGCTTTTCTGATTTTTGCTTCTAATTGTGCAGTGGCTTCAGGGTTTGCCTCTAACCATTTAATCGCATTTGCCTTACCTTGGCCAATTTTTTCACCCTCATAGGAATACCAAGCGCCCGATTTATTGACTAATTTTTGTTTCACGCCGAGTTCAATTAATTCGCCATTTTTCGAGATCCCTGCGCCATAGAGAATTTGGAATTCTGCTTGACGGAACGGTGCAGCCAATTTGTTTTTCACCACTTTCACACGGGTATCATTACCAATAATTTCATCCCCGTCTTTTACTGCGCCAATACGGCGAATATCTAAACGCACGGAAGAATAGAATTTTAACGCATTACCGCCGGTGGTGGTTTCTGGGTTACCAAACATCACACCAATTTTCATTCTAATTTGGTTGATAAACACCACTAAACAGTTGGAATTTTTAATTTGCCCCGTGAGCTTACGCAAGGCTTGTGACATCAAACGTGCTTGTAAACCCACATGGGAATCCCCCATGTCACCCTCAATTTCCGCTTTCGGGGTTAAAGCAGCCACAGAGTCCACAATAATCACATCAATCGCCCCTGAACGCACTAAGGCATCACAGATTTCTAAGGCTTGTTCACCGTTATCAGGTTGAGAAATAAAGAGTTCTTTCACATCAACGCCCAATTTGGCCGCATAAATCGGATCTAAAGCATGCTCCGCATCAATAAATGCACAGACTTTGCCCGCTTTTTGGGCTTGGGCAATCACTGACAGGGTCAATGTGGTTTTACCCGAAGATTCAGGGCCGTAGATTTCCACAATCCGCCCCATTGGCAAACCACCTATTCCCAAGGCCACATCTAAGCCAATGGAGCCAGTAGAAATAGATTCAATATCAAGGGTTTGTGAATCCCCTAATTTCATAATAGAGCCTTTACCAAATTGTTTTTCAATTTGACCCAGTGCCGCCGCAAGGGCTTTGGCTTTGTCCTCTTTAGAAGAATTTTCTTTTGCGGTGGGTTTTGCTTTTTTGTCGTCTTTTGCCATGGTGTTAACCTTAATAGTTGTTAAGCTGTAAATTTGAGCATATGTTATCTGTTCTTAAAAACAGTATCAAGTGTTTTTTTGATCTTTTTATCAAAAATGTGATCTGGATTCCAAATTGAGAAAATTTTTCAGTACCGACAGACCCTGTTCCGACATATAGGACTCGGGATGAAATTGCACACCAAAAATCGGCCACTGACGATGTTGGATGGCCATAATAATCTCATCATCACAGGTTGCAATACAGGCCAATTCCGTGGGAAAATCGGTATGAGAAACCGCCCAAGAATGATATAAACCAATGTGAAATTGCTCGGGTAATCCTTGAAATAAGGCAGATTCAGACCGTACTTTTAACAGCCGTTTTTGGCCATGTCGTACCTCTGGTAAATTAAACAAGGTTGCGCCGAAAAACTGGCAAATCGTTTGATGACCAAGACACACGCCTAAAATGGCTTTAGTTTGATAAAAAGTGGCTAATATTTCAAAGAGTTGAGGATAGGCTTGTGGCACATCGGGGCCAGGGGAAAGCAAAATATGACTAAAACGATCGAGCGCCTGAATGTTCACGTTTTCCACATTGATTACCTCAAAATCCACAGCTAAACGGCGGACTAAGTCCACTAAATTGTAGGTAAAAGAATCGTGGTTATTAATAATGGCGAGTGTAGTCATCATCTCAGTTCGGTAAAATAAAAACCTTGCCATTATAAATGATTCGGCTAAACTTGAGCATATTTATTTTTTCATTGAAGTGATAGTTTATGCCATTTAACGCTTTTGTTGCACAAGCTAATGATTTTGGCAAACAACGCCAACCTTTTTTCTTTCTGATTGATTTTGAACAGAAAAAACCGCTTATTTGGCCACTGGATCAAATTGAAAAAGCACCATTATATTTTGAGATTACAGGCAAAACGAATTATCACGATAAATTGAATAGAAAAGTGCGGTCAAAAACGACGTTACATTTCACCGCACTTTCGCTCGATCCACTACGTTATCAACAAGGCTTTGAGCAGGTTCAACAAGCACTACAACAGGGCAATTCTTATTTACTGAACTTGACCTATCCAACTGAAATACAAACGAATTTTTCTTTACTCGACTTTTTCGAGCAAAGCCAAGCCCGTTATAAATTGTATTATCCGCCTCATTTTGTGTGTTTTTCGCCAGAATGTTTTATCAAAATCAAGCAAAATCAAATCTTTACCTATCCCATGAAAGGCACTATTGATGCGAATTTGCCGAATGCGGAACAACAATTATTGCAATCTGAAAAAGAACAAGCGGAACATTATACGATTGTCGATTTAATGCGAAACGATCTGGCCACCGTAGCGCAACAGATTGAAGTGCGGCGTTTTCGTTATGTCGAACGGATTGAAACCGAAAAAGGGGCGATTTTACAGACAAGTTCGGAGATCATCGGCAATTTGAGAGAAAACTGGCAAGAAAATATTGGCACTATATTAGCCCAGTTATTGCCTGCGGGATCCATTAGTGGTGCGCCTAAAGAAAAAACCGTGGAAATTATTCAACAAGCCGAGGGGCAAGAACGAGGCTATTATACGGGTGTATTTGGCATTTTTGACGGAGAAAGCGTCGACAGTGCGGTCGCTATTCGTTTTATTGAGCAATGTGATGGCAAGCTGTATTTTCGTAGTGGTGGCGGCATTACGAGAAAAAGTCAGCTCGATCAAGAGTATAACGAATTATTACAAAAAATTTATGTGCCGTTAGGGAAAACATGATGATGAATTTTCCATTATTTGAGACCCTTTGCATTGAACAGGGAAAAATCAAAAACAGCCTATATCATCAACAACGCTATGAAACCTCATTACGACAGTTTTATGGGGAAAGTGCGGTGAAAATTCACGATCTTTACGACATTATCGAAAAAAACATGAAAAATTACACCGCATTTCACCACCCGATTCTGCGTTGTCGTCTTGCCTATAATCAAGCGGACTATCATATTGAATTGTTCCCTTATCAACGCAGAACATATCAAACATTTCAACCCGTGATTTGCAATGACATTGATTACAGCTTGAAATATCAAGATCGGCACATGCTCAACAAATTGCTCGCCCAAAAAGGTGAGGCTGATGAAATTATGATTATTAAACAAGGTAAAGTAACGGATTGCAGCATTGGCAATTTAATTTTTCGTCAAGGCGAACAATGGTTCACCCCTGATAGCCCGTTATTAAAAGGGACGCAACGAGCCTGTTTATTACAACAAGGCATAGTACAAGAAATCCCTATTTTTGCCGAAGATATCCCTAAATTTGACGAAATTCGCCTCATTAATGCGATGAATGGATTACCCTCACCCTAGCCCTCTCCCAAAGGGAGAGGGGATTGTATAAGGAATAAATGATGGATTTACACAATATTCGAGAAGATTACAGCAAACAGGCCTTATCACGTAAACAGTGCCTTGCAGATCCGCTAAAACAGTTTGAACGTTGGTTAAATGAGGCAATCACTGCCAAGGTTTGTGAACCGACGGCCATGAATTTAGCCACGTTCAACGAGCAAGGTAAACCGAGCAGCCGTGTGGTGCTGCTCAAAGAAGTGAATGCACAAGGGTTTGTTTTCTTTACGAATTATCACAGTCAAAAAGGCCTAGCCTTAAGCCATACACCTTTTGCTGCCTTGAATTTCTTTTGGGGCGAATTGGAACGGCAAGTAAGAATTGAGGGATGTGTGGAAAAATTATCCCCTGAACAATCCGATGCTTATTTTGCCACTCGCCCTTATACCAGCCAAGTAGGTGCATGGGCCAGTGAGCAAAGTGCGGTGATTTCGAGCAAAAATCAACTCCTGACCAAAGCTGCCATGATTGCCGCTAAACACCCTTTAAACGTACCTCGGCCTCCCCATTGGGGCGGTTATGTGGTGATCCCTGAAGTGATTGAATTTTGGCAAGGACGACCAAGTCGCTTGCATGATCGTATTCGCTATCGTTTAGTCAATAGCAGTTGGATCATAGAAAGATTATCACCGTAGCTAATTAGCGAAATTTAGCGCTTTGGTGAGAGGACTATTACAACCTCCGTTTATAGAGTCCTCGATCACATTCAATCAACTCCTCCAGTTCCAAAGCCAATAATTGACCAAGTAACACATCAACTGCCACCTTTGATTGCTCCGCTAATTCATCAATGCTAATCGGGTGATAGCCAATTAAGGCGTAGAGTTCTGGATGACTGGGTTCAATCTGGTCAAAAGGCAATTCTGCATGGCCTGTGGTAGCCGTTGTTTGCGCCATAGGCAAAGAATAAGGGGCGAGATTTTCAATAATATCTTGCACGCTTTCAGTGAGTGTGGCCCCTTGCTTGAGGAGATGATGGCAACCTTGGCTAAATGGATTATGCAAATTACCCGGCAAAGCAAACACATCTCGGTTTTGTTCTAGCGCATAGCGAGCGGTAATCAATGAACCGCTTTTTAAATTCGCCTCCACCACGAGTACCCCTTGCGACATGCCACTGATAATCCGATTGCGTCGAGGAAAATTGGTTGCCACAGGGGGTTGATTAGGTAAAAATTCAGACACTAGGGAGCCGTTATTCGCTAAAATCTGTTCGGCCAATGCTTTATGACGGCTCGGGTAAATGTGGTTAAGTCCACTGCCTAACACTGCAATAGTTTTACCTTGCCGTTCCACCACAGCTTGATGCGCAAAGCCGTCAATGCCAATGGCCAAGCCACTGGTGATAATAAACCCCGCATTACAGAGTTCACGAGCAAAATATTTCGCCCAATATTCACCATAATGAGAACAATCTCGACTACCCACAATAGCTAATTGCGCTTGATTAAGATTTTCCACCGCCCCTTTGACAAACAACAAGGGCGGTGCGCTGTTAATTTGCTTTAACAGTGAGGGGTATTCGGGTTGATTAAAGGCCAGAATATGATGTTCATCACTGGCTTGTTGCCAAGCTAACGCTGGCTCGATATATTGCTGTTCAGGGTGAAACCAACGCTGAATTTGCTTGTCTTGCCATCCCATATGTTGAAAAGCAGCGCTATCATAACTCAGCAACGTTTGTAATGAAATCTGGGTTAACAATGTTTGAATCGCATTGGGCCCAAGATAGGGAATTTGCATAAGACGTAATAAAGGTTCAATATTTTTCATCAGTATAAAAAAGTGCGGTTAATTTTTCAGGAATTTTAGGCTACGGGGAATATGAAAAAAAAGCGAGATCTTTTTCTTCGTTTTGGAATCAAGATCACAAAAATTTCATTTTTGACTAACCAATGTTTTTCTCTTATTATGCGTATATCTTACAACAGAAGGACAGTTTATGAACATTTTTGAAATTGCACGTAACAGTGCCGGCCAATCTTTTGGTATCAACGCTAAAATGGCCAATCGCCACGGCCTCATTGCCGGCGCCACCGGAACAGGGAAAACCGTCACCTTGCGCAAATTAGCGGAATCCTTGAGTGACAACGGTGTACCCGTATTTTTGGTAGATGTAAAAGGTGATCTCTCGGGCATGACCGTCAAAGGCACCATGCAAGGCAAAATTGCCGAACGAATTACACAATTTGATTTAGGGGGAGAAGATTATCTCAACGGCTACCCTGTGTCATTTTGGGATGTGTTCGGTGAAACGGGTATTCCTTTGCGCACCACGATTTCCGAAATGGGGCCAATGTTGCTTTCTCGCCTATTAAATCTCAACCCAACCCAAGAGGGCTTGCTGAATATTTTATTCCGAGTGGCGGATGATAAGGGCTTACTGTTAATTGATTTAAAAGACTTACGTGCCATGTTGAAATATTTAGCCGATAACGCCAAAACATTCCAACTGCAATACGGCAACATCTCTGCAGCCAGCGTGGGGGCGATTCAACGTGCCTTGTTAACCCTTGAAAACGAGGGCGCCGATAAACTGTTTGGCGAACCTGCGTTAAATTTGGAAGATTGGCTACAAACCCGTGATGGACGAGGTGTGATCAATATTCTGAATTCAGAAAAATTAATTAACTCTAGCCGCATGTACAGCGCCTTTTTGCTGTGGTTAATGGCGGAATTATTTGAACAATTACCCGAAGTGGGCGACCCTGACAAACCGAAATTTGTGATGTTCTTTGATGAGGCGCATTTGTTATTCGATAATGCACCAAGTGCGTTAATCGAAAAAGTCGAACAAGTGGTTCGTTTAATCCGTTCGAAAGGCGTCGGCATTTATTTTGTCACCCAAAACCCATTAGACTTACCTGAAACCGTATTAGGCCAGTTAGGAAACCGTGTGCAACATGCCTTACGTGCGTTTACGCCACGTGACCAAAAAGCCGTGAAAACCGCAGCAGAAACGTTCCGAGCAAATAAAGGCGTGGATGTGGTCGACGCCATTACCACCTTGGGCGTGGGCGAGGCGTTAGTGTCGTTCTTAGATGAAAAAGGCATGCCAACGCCTGTTGAACGAGCCACCATTTATCCGCCGAAAAGCCAACTCACCCCACTCAGTGCTGAACAACGTCAAACTTGGGTGAAAGATGATGAGCTGTTTGCTTACTACAATAATTATGTGGATAACGAATCCGCTTTTGAAATGTTAGCCGAGCAAGCGAATCTTGACCAAGTGGCGGAGCAACAAGCACAACAGGCGGAAAAGGAAGAAAGCGAGGGGTTATTCGGTTCCTTAAGTCGCATGATTTTTGGCACTAAAAAACGTGGTGAAAAATTAACGGTGACAGAAGAATTAGTCAGTGGATTAAGTAAATCCGTAGGGCGCAGCATTCGCTCACAAATTACACGGGAAATTACCCGTGGGATTTTAGGGGCGCTGAAGAAGTAAGTTAGACAAGCAAGTAAAAGCGAAAGTGCGGTGAAATTCACCGCACGTCGTTGGAAACATAAAGATTATTGAACACAATAAGCATTTTTTCCATATTTGCATAGATAATGCTTATCCCACAAATTTTGTTACACAGAATTATGTTTGTGAATTAGCTGATAAAGTTCATATAAACTGTTACTAAAACTAACCAATATCCCCATAACCAATGGGGTAAAGTTTAATATTCAAAAAGGAAATATTATGTTAAAAGAATCTCTTATTGCCAATAATTCGATTAAATTAAATCAAATCGCTAACACTTGGGAAGATGCAATTAAAATTGGTACCGATTTATTAATTGCCTCAGGAGCCATTGAACCTCGTTATTATGACAATATTATTGCCAAGGTAAAAGAAATCGGACCTTATATTATTCTTTCTCCTGGTCTCGCCATGCCACATGCTCGCCCTGAAGAAGGCGTAATTAAAACCGCTTTTGCATTGGTCACTTTAACTACCCCTGTAGTGTTTGATGGTAGAGATGAACCTGTCAATGTACTGATTACCCTTGCGGGTAGCGATTCCACTCAACATATGCAAGGTATTATGGAAATCACCCAAGTGCTAGAAGATAAAGATCCTAATAGCGAAACTGGAGTAGATTTAAAAAAATTACTTGATTGCCAAACCACAGATGAGGTAATTGCTGTGATTGATACAGCCTTAGCTTAGTCTTTCGAGATGGATAAACATTCACCAATATTCAACCGCACTGTATGGTTCAACCATAAAAGTGCGGTGCTTTTTTCTATTATTTTCGAGAATAGCCAATCAGGCTTCTTTCTTAACTAATTTCGTCCAGTTGTAATACCCATAAATGGAGTTCAATAAATAACCGCTATACATAATATACATCGCTGGGGTTTCTGCCCATAACACAATAGAGAGAACATTTAACACAATCCACAACGCCCATTGCTCACGATAACGCAAAATCATCAATAATTGTGCAGCAAAGGTAATAACCGTGGTGGTACCATCAAGCGATGCGGAACTACCCCCAGCGGCATTCACTGCTTGAATAAAGAAATAGGATCCCACCGCAATACTGGCTAATAAAATCAGCCAACCTATTGGGGTTAAGGCTTTCGCAATCACTTCCTCATTTCCCTGTTGGTCATTTTGCATGTTGGCTTTCCACATAAAATAACCAATAAATTGGGCTGGGATATACACATATAGCGTGGTATTCATTTCACCGATAAAATTATTGCCCCAAGCTACATAAAAATAAGTATAAGCAAAAATAAGCCCGAAGAAGTAGTTACTGATTTTTCCTTTACTGACGAAAATAACACATAACAATCCCGCAATACCTGAGATCATGCCCAGTGGTGAATCTGGCTCTTGTACATACGCCCAAATTTGCGCCCCGACAAAAACCACAATCCAGAGTGTCTCAATCGCATTCCAGCCACCGAAGAATTCTTTTTTGATTGCATTGACATAATTCATAATACGTTCCTTTATATTAGTAAAAACATAAGGATTTTTGCACCGCACTTTCATGAAGTCAAGGATAAATTACAAAATAGCGCCCATTAAATGACTAAATTGATGCGATGGAAAATATTTAATACATAAATTTCAATTTTATTTTTGCTCATTTTTGCTAAAATACGCCCCCAATTTATCATAACAAGAGTGTCCCCCTATTATGTCATTTGCTATCGGTCAACGTTGGATCAGCGAAAGTGAGAACGATCTCGGTTTAGGCATCATCACCGAACTTAATCACCGCAGTATCACGATTTCTTTCCCAGCCGCACAAGAAACCCGAATTTATGCCATTGCCACTGCCCCTTTAACCCGTGTGATCTTCAAAAAGCACGATCACATCACACATCAACAAGGCTGGCAGGCAAAAATCGTGGATACGATGATGAATAATGACATTGCCCTGTATTTAGTCCAACATTTAGATAATGGCGAAGAAATGGTGATCAAAGAAATGGAACTCGCCAGTCATATCAGTTTTAGTCAACCACAAGATAAATTATTCGCAGGACAAATCGATCGCTCGGATCGCTTTGCCTTGCGTTATCGTGCTTTACAACATCAACAGGCACAATTTCAATCTCCTTTACGTGGGCTATGTGGTATCCGAGCAGGCTTAATTCCCCACCAACTGCATATTGCCAAAGAAGTAGGTCAACGTATTGCACCACGAGTATTGTTAGCGGATGAAGTTGGGTTAGGTAAAACCATTGAAGCTGGCATGATTTTACAACAACAAATTTTTGCCGAACGTGCCGATCGAGTATTAATCCTGCTGCCAGAAACTTTGCAACATCAATGGCTAGTGGAAATGCTACGCCGTTTTAACTTGCATTTTTCGCTATTTGATGAAGAACGTGCTGGCGATTTTTCCGCAACCGAAGATGAACAAGAGCGAAATCCTTTTGATGCGGAAAACCGTATTATTTGTTCCATTGATTGGTTGGTGGCAAACCCAAAACGAATGCAACAGTTAATTGCAAGCCAATTTGATATGTTGATTGTAGATGAAGCACATCATTTACAATGGTCACCAGAAAATCCAAGTACAGCATATCAGTTAGTAGAAACCTTAGCTCAACAAATTCCGTCTGTATTACTCCTCACTGCCACGCCTGAACAACTCGGACAACAAGGGCATTTCGCCCGCTTACGCTTATTAGATAATGACCGTTTTTATGATTACCATGCGTTCTTACAAGAACAGCAAAATTATCAACCTGTTGCCAAGGCAGTACAAACTTTACTGACAGAAAAATCGTTAAGTGCGGTGCAAAAAAATGCCATTTCTGATCTGTTATCCGAACAAGATATTGAGCCACAATTTAAGGTATTAGAGAGCCATAACGAACCAGAAAAAGCCAGCGTTCGACAAGAACTCATTCGTCATCTGATCGACCGTCATGGTACCAGTCGATTGTTATTTCGTAATACCAGATCAGGCGTAAAAGGCTTTCCGCAACGGATTTATCATCAGATCACCCTTGAATTACCTAAGCAATATCAAAATACCATGAAAGTGATGCGTTCTCTCGGTGAAAATGTTGATCAGGGTTTATTTTATCCAGAACAGCTGTTTCAGAAAATAAATGACAATGCTAAATGGTACGAATTTGATCCCCGTTTTGATTGGTTGGTCACGTTCTTAAAAAATCACCGCACGAAGAAAGTGTTAGTAATTTGCCAACTAGCTCAAACTGCGATTCAGTTAGAGCAAGCCTTGCGAGAAAAAGAAGGGATTCGTAGTGCGGTATTTCATCAAAATATGTCGATTATTGAACGAGATCGAGCCGCCGCTTACTTTGCGGATCAAGAACAAGGTGCTCAAGTATTACTCAGTTCAAGTATCGGTTCAGAAGGGCGAAATTTCCAATTTGCGCAACATTTAGTGCTGTTTAACTTGCCAAGTAATCCTGATTTATTAGAACAATGTATCGGGCGTTTAGACCGAATCGGGCAAACTAAAGCAATTCAAATTCATGTCCCTTGTTTTGCTCAAACGCCACAAGCCTTGTTAGCTGATTGGTATCATCAAGGCTTAAATGCCTTTGAACAAACCTGCCCAATGGGGGCAATGTTATTTGAAAAGTGCGGTGAAAAATTACAACATTTTTTGCAACATCCTTCCGCACTTGATGGTTTTGCCGATTTTATCAAAGAAACAGCGAAACAACGTGCCAAACTAAAAGACGAACTCGAAAATGGACGAGATCGCTTACTGGAATTAAATTCCAACGGTGGTATTCAGGCTCAACAGTTAGCAAATCAAATTGCCGAGCAAGACAACAACCCTGAATTAGTCAATTTCACCTTAAATTTATTTGACATTATTGGTGTAGAACAAGAAGACTTAGGCGAACAATCCATTGTCATTACGCCCACTGGCACAATGTTAGTGCCTGATTTCCCTGGCTTAAAAGAAGACGGTATCACGGTAACATTTAGCCGAGATGTTGCCTTAGCACGTGAAGATGTCGAATTTCTCAGTTGGGATCACCCCATATTACGCAACGGCATTGACTTAGTCTTGTCTAACGACATCGGCAAAACGGCAACTTGCTTGTTAAGCAATAAAAAATTGCCAACGGGGACATTATTATTAGAATGTATTTACGTAGTGGAAAGCCAAGCGCCAAAAGGCTTGCAGCTAAACCGTTTTTTACCACCCACACCTGTACGCTTATTGTTAGATAGCAAAGGCAATAATCTCGCTCCCAATGTGACATTCGAACATCTTGAAAAACAGCTTAAACCGATGGACAAAACCATGGCAAACAAAATGGTGAAAATGGTTCGCCCCAATTTAGAACAAATGCTCAAGGCTGGAGAAAACTTGATGATGCTTGAGTCTAAACAAATTATTACGCAAGCCAAACAGTTGGCAGATAAACAATTAAGCGAAGAACTAGAACGCTTAACCGCATTAAAAGCCGTCAACCCGAATATTCGCCAAGATGAAATTAACAGCTTAGAGGCAATGCGCCAACAATCATTACAGCATTTACAACAAGCTCACTGGCGATTGGATAGTTTGAGGGTGATGGTGAGTCAATAAAAAAATGAGCCTTAAGGCTCATTTTTTATCTTAACGTGGTACTTCGGTCGTGTAACTTTCTAAGGCTGGCAAGGTTTTAATTAACCCTTTTTGCAACATAAATTCCGCCACCTTATTATAGCGATCTTTGTTCAATTCACGAGGATTGTCCGCAAAAGCAGGATAGGTATCATTCCACGCTAAACGGTTTAGTTCGTTATCCAATTCTTTCGGTTTATAGCTCACAAAATCTTGCCAGGCTTGTTCGGGATTTTGTTTCATATAGGCCGTCGCCTGTTCAAGTGCGGTGAGAAATTTAGCAATTTTCGGATCGGTTTCTCGCCCTTTTTTTACCACTAAGGTGAGTTCTTCAAAAGATGGCACGCCATTTTGTTCAGGGAAAAAGGCTTGGGCTGGGTGTCCCTCCAAAGCCAGTTCGTGTAATTCAAAATTGCGATAGGCACCGATTACCGCATCCACCTGTTTGCTTAACAGCGACTGCGATAACGCAAAGTTCACATTGATTAATTGCACGTCTTTTAAAAACAGCCCAGCGGATTCCAGCATGCTGCTTAAAATCGTATCTTCAAAACCACTGACCGAATAGCCAATTTTTTTACCTTTCAGATCAGCTAAACTGTTGATACCACTTTCTTTTAACACCACTAAAGAGGTAAACGGTGTCGCCACCATTGTGCCAATACGCACCAAGGGCAACCCTTGATCAACGTGCATCACCAACTGCGGTTGAAAATCCATGGAAATATCCGCCTGCCCTGCTGCCACTAATTTCGGTGGCATGGACGGATCAGTAGGTTCAATAATCTCCACATCCAACCCTTGTTGGTCAAAAAAGCCTTTTTGTTTGGCAATCACAATATCGGCATGCACGGGATTGACAAACCAGTCAATTAACATGGTTAATTTTTCATTCGCCTGTGCCGATAATGCGAAAGTCAGGCTAAAAAGTGCGGTGTAAAATTGGCGAGTTTTTTTCATTCTTCATCCTAATAAAAGAACCCTCATCACTCATGATGAGGGCTGTACAACGTAAATTACTGCCCCACTTCCACCGCATAACGGTCTAAGGCTGGCAGGGTCTTAATCAGTTTGCTATCTAGCATAAACTGTGCCACTTGTTGATAAAGATCTTTGTCCAGTTTGCGGACATTATCACTTAACAACGGAATGGTGTCTTTCCACGCACGGCGGTTAAGTTCGTTGTCTAATTCTTTCGGTTTATAGCTGACGAAATCTTGCCATGCTTGCGTTGGATTTTGTTTAATATAAGCGGTGGCTTGTTCAAGTGCGGTTAAAAATTTAGCAATTTTAGCATCGTTTTGTTTACCCGCTTGTACTACAAAAATCAGTTCTTCATAGCTCGGCACGCCGTATTGTTCAGGGTAAAATAATTTAGCTTGATGCCCCTCAAGGTTCAATTCGTGCGGTTCAAAATTACGCAACGTGCCAATCACCGCATCCACTTGTTTACTCAACAAGGATTGCGATAATGCCCAGTTGACATTAATTAATTCCACATCCTGCTTGTGCAAACCGACATCCGAGAGCATTTTTTCTAGCAAGGAATCCTCAAAACCGCTCACCGAAAAGCCGATTTTTTTGCCTTTTAGATCTTCTAACTTGTTGATCTTACTACTTTCTAATACAGTTAATGAATTTAATGGTGTGCCGACAATCGTCCCCACTCGCACCAGCGGTAAACCCTCATCCACTTGCATTAACAGTTGCGGTTGATAGTTGACCGCAATATCGCCTTTGCCTGCGGCAACCAATTTCGGTGGCATTGAGGGATCGGTTGGCTCAATAATTTCTACTTCTAACCCCTGCTTGGCAAAAAAGCCTTTTTGTTGTGCTACCACAATATTGGCGTGGTCGGGATTGATAAACCAATCGAGCAATAAGCTGATTTTCTCATTGGCTTGAGCTTGGCAAACTAACGCAAAACTTGCCAAAAGTGCGGTGAAAAATTGGGTAATTTTTTTCATAAAGTTCTCCAGATTAACGTAAATGACTGACCCAAGGGAGCCAGCGGTTTAACAATTTATCTGCCAAAAAATACAAGCAGAGCGTGATGATTAACAACACCAACAAGGCTGCAAACATTAAATCGACCTGCATACGCGCGTTGGCGTGCATCATTAAATACCCCAAACCTTGCGAAGAACCGACCCATTCACCAATCACTGCCCCAATAGGGGCAATGGTGACCGCAATGCGTAAACCCGAAGCCAAAGAGGGTAACGCCGCAGGTAAGCGGACTTTAAACAACATAGCTTGTGGGGAAATTTGCATGGTTTGAGCCAGTTCTAACCAAGATTTAGGGGTGTTGCGTAAACCGTCATAGCAAGAGGCGGTTACGGGGAAATAAATAATCAGCACCGTCATGGCGATTTTTGATGCCATGCCATAACCGAACCACACCACCAACAGCGGTGCAATGGCAAATACGGGAATGGCTTGGGAAATTAATAATAAGGGCAATAACAAGCGACTGAGCCATTTAGATAATGCCAACAATAAGGCAGACATTAGCCCTAAAATTAAGCCCAACGCCAACCCTAATAAAATTTCAATGCCTGTGATTTGAGCGTGTTCCCAAAGCAGATCCGCTCGCTCAATGGCTTTGTTACCAACGTCTAACGGTGTGGGTAATAAATAATGCGGTAAATCAAAGAGATAAATGACTAACTGCCAAAGCAGGGCAAGGCTTAAACACAGTCCCAAGGATTTTATCAGTGTTTTCATTGCGTTGTGCATTATGCCACCTCCCCAAGTAATTCGCTAAACAGGCGTTGCTCCAACTGCCACAAGGCTTGATTTTGAGAAAATCTCGGGGCAGGGCTGTCGGGAATAATAGGATCAGACAGTTGAGCAGGTTGCTTTTTCAATACAAAAATCCGATCTGCCAAGCGTAAGGCCTCTTGTGGATCATGGGTAATTAATAGCACGGTTTTGTCTTTTAATAATTCTCGTGAAAGCTGTTGTAGTTGTAATCTTGTCACTGCATCCAACGCTGAAAAAGGTTCATCCATTAAAATTAAATCCGCCTCCAACATCAAGGTTCTTGCCAATGCCACCCGTTGCCGTTGTCCGCCCGAAAGCTGATAACAAGGCTTGTTTTTATGTTCCAACATATTCACCGCTTGCAATAATTGCTCGGCTTTGACAATCGTTTGTGCGTTGGTTTTACTTTGTAAATGCACTTGCAACTGCACATTATCCAACACAGAAAGCCAAGGAAACAGGCTATCTTGTTGAGCTAACCACGCTAATTTTGCCTTGGGTTTCAGCAAAATATGACCTTGATAATGTTTCTCCAAGCCAGCAATTAAACGCAATAATGTAGATTTTCCGATACCCGATGCCCCGAGCAAGGCTGTCCATTGCTGCTCAGGTAAGGAAAAATCTAAGCCATGAAAAATCACTTGCTGTTCAAAGGAAAAACTAAGATTTTGAATTTCAACCATATTTATAAAAAGACGGATCAATGAATAGAACAATCATAGTATAGACAAACAGAAAATCAAGCCTAAATTATGCTAAAATACGCCATTCTGATTTTTTGAGTACCCCATTATGGCATTAATTGACTACAATCCCCCCACCGAACCTTGGCTTGATATTGTTTATCATGACAATCATATTATGGTCGTCAACAAACCCAGCGGCTTGCTTTCCGTCTCGGGTAGCCAACCGCAATATCGTGACAGTGCCATGAGTCGCATTAAAGATAAATACGGCTTTTGCGAACCTGCTCACCGCTTGGATATGGCAACCAGTGGCATTTTATTGTTCGCCATGAGCAAGCTCGCCGACAGCGAACTCAAACGCCAATTTCGGGAACGAGAAACGGAAAAACATTATCAAGCCTTAGTTTGGGGACATGTGAAAGCCGACAAAGGTGCGGTGAATTTACCCTTAATTTGCGACTGGGAAAACCGCCCACGGCAACGGATCGATTTTGTCTATGGCAAGCGTGCCGTGACGGAATTTGAGGTGTTGGAACGTTTGCCGAATAACAGCACAAGAGTCAAACTCACCCCGATTACAGGACGTTCACATCAATTACGTTTACACATGTTGGCGTTGGGACACCCGATTTTAGGCGATAAATTTTATGCCCACCCACAAGCCAAAGCCATGTCGCCAAGGTTGTGTTTGCATGCGGAAAGTTTGACGATTCATCATCCGATCACAAAGGAAAAAATGACGTTCAGCCGTACTGCTGAATTTTAATTATATAGACAGCGAATTATTTTTAAAGGATATAAATGAAAATTAATGACAAGATGACTGAAAACTTGATCTTAGACACCGTAAGAAATGAAGTCGTCCCTGCCCTCGGCTGTACTGAACCGATTTCCTTAGCCTTAGCATCGGCGGTGGCTCGTTATCATTTAGGCTATTTGCCTGAACGTATTGATGCCAAAGTATCTGCGAATTTAATGAAAAACGGTATGGGCGTCACTGTCCCCGGTACTGGCACATTGGGTTTACCCATGGCAGCAGCGATTGGGGCGATTGGTGGTGATCCTAATGCGGGCTTAGAAGTGTTAAAAGGTATTACTCCCGAACAGGTCGCCCAAGCCAAAAATTTACTGGCAGAAAATCGGGTTGAAGTGTCTATTTTTGACACTGAGCATATTTTATATTCCGAAGCCTGTTTATTTTATGGTGAAGATCAGGTGTGCGTCCGCATTGCTGCACATCATACCAACATTATTTACATTGCTAAAAATGGCAAGGTGATTTTTTCTAAACCTTGTGCAGCAGAAACCGACAGCTTAAATGATATTTTTGCCGCCCTTTCCGCACAGGATATTTTTGATTTTTCCATGAATGTGGCATTGGAAAAAATAGCCTTTATTGATGATGCGGAAAAACTGAATTCGGCACTTTCACAAGAAGGCTTACGCCAAGAATATGGCTTACATATTGGGCGAACTTTGCAACATCAAATCGGTAAAGGCTTATTAAGTGATGATTTAATGAATCGAATTATTATTGAAACCACAGCCGCATCCGATGCCCGTATGGGTGGCGCAAACCTACCGGCCATGAGTAATTCTGGTTCAGGCAATCAAGGCATTGCCGCCACTATGCCAGTTGTAGTCGTGGCTCGCCATTTGAAAGCCAGCCATGAACAACGAATTCGAGCGTTATTTTTATCCCATTTAATGGCGATTTATATTCACAGCAAACTACCGAAACTATCCGCTTTATGTGCAGCGACCACGGCTGCAATGGGCAGTTGTGCGGGGGTGGCTTGGTTGCTGACGGGGAAATTTGAAACCATTAGCATGGCGATTAGCAGTATGATTGGTGACATCAGTGGTATTATTTGTGACGGTGCGGCGAATAGCTGTGCCATGAAAGTGTCTACTAGCGTGAGTTCAGGCTATAAATCTGTCTTAATGGCGTTGGATAACACCCAAGTGACGGGCAATGAAGGCATTGTTGAACATTCCATTGACCGTTCCATTGATAATCTGTGTAATATTGCATCACGCAGTATGCAATATACTGACCGTCAGGTGATTGAGATTATGGTGAGTAAGCCGAAGTTGTCGATCTAAGCTATGAAAGTGCGGTGAAAAACACCGCACTTTCAACATTTCTCATAAACTCAATGCGTTACACATAATCCAATGCCAATTTGCCTGCAGCCTCCACCCCGACTGCAACAGCTTTTTGCTCCGTGCTATGAATCGTCGTTTCATTCGGAATTTCTTGTTGGGTACGATTCACAATCACGCCAGCGATCATGCCCGCACGTAACCCTAACGCACTGCACATGGTGAACAATGTGGCAGATTCCATTTCAAAATTCATCACATTGAGTTCCTGCCATTGTTCGAGTGAACCACGAAAATGACGGTAGATTTTGCCCGAAAAAGTGTCATAACGTTCTTGCCCAGGATAGAATGTATCAGACGATGCCGTAATCCCCACATAGGGTTGCACCCCTTGATTTTTCGCTGCGGCAAAAAGGGCATTGGTACAATCAAAATTGGCTACCGCAGGATATTCCAACGGTGCAAAATGGCCACTGGCGCCGTCTAAACGCACTGCACCTGTGGTAATCAGTAAATCCCCCACATTAATATGTGGCTGAATTGCTCCTGTCGTGCCAATACGTAAAAAAGTACGTACGCCTAATTGAGCCAGTTCTTCTACACAAATCGACACCGACGGACCACCAATGCCAGTGGAACAAACTACAATAGGTTGTCCACCTACATAGCCCAACCAAGAAGTAAATTCTCGGGTAGAAGCCAAAAACTCAGGATTATCCATTAATTTAGCAATACGCTCACTACGAGCAGGATCACCCGGCACAATCGCCACTTTTGCCCCTTTTAACATGGCTCTCGTTAAGCCTAAATGAAATACTTCTGACATATTATTCTCCTTTTTATTATGTGATTATTTGTATTGGTAACAATACATGACTATTTTTTCTTAACTTCACTCGAAACATAACCAATTAATTGAGCAAAATCAATGGAATTTTGTTGCGTAATAACTGGTGTTCCCGTTTCTTTTTCCAAACTTTCTCGAGCAACCTTAGCCACATTTCCACCACGTTGTGCAACGGCCTTATTTTCTTCAAAACCATCAGGATGGGTGATTTGAGTAATATCTTTGGTTGCCGCCTCTGCTAACATATTCAATACAAGCTCTGTGGTTGACATATTATCACGTAAATTTTCTTTTTTTAACCCTTTGAAATGCTTATATTCTCTCGTTGTCATACCCGACCAAGCTCGAGTAATCTCGTTAGTGAGCATCGCAAACTCTCGCCCCACTTTCACGCCATGATCTTGCCAAGCATCAGTTAATTCTTTACGCACCTGAATGGCTTGCAAACGCTGATTAATCCATTCTCTTGAATAACCTTTTTGCAGATAAGTTTGTAATGCTCGATCAATGGTCAATTCTGGATCAATAATTTCATCAATTCGCTCTTTCCCCACCTCGGCTAACCACATTTTAAACGGTTCTGCTTTGGGACTAGGAATGGATTGAATAATACGGAAAATACCTGTCATATCTGCAGCATCAGTTTTATATAGCTTACCATCTAAAGCTCTAAATTTCAGTTGTCGACAAAATGTCGACAACTCAGATTTTTCTTCATCAGACATCCGTTTTTTAACACGATACCAATAATCTCGGGGGTTGGGGCTTTCCGTCAACGCCTGCACTACATCCACGATACTAAAAAACCATTCTTCTTTTTCAGCATCCCAAATAGAACGAATTTGGCTGTTTTCAAATAATTTAATGTCACTCATTTTTCTAATCCTGTCTTACCTATGACGAGAACATATTATAATAGTTATTTGAACAGTAAAATACTGTATAATCTATTTTTTGGAATAGAGATCACAAAAATAAGCAAGAAGTGCAGTAAATTTCACCGCACTTCCGAATGTCGAATAGCAAAATAGTCTTAATTTCTCACCGCATTACGGCGTTGTTGCAACAAATAAACCATTACCAACAACACCACACACGCCAATGAAATCATAAACAATGTGCTAAAGAAACCGTTCCATTTAAATTTCTCAATAATCAACGATAACGGCAAGCCCGCAATGGATGCTCCAATATAGGCAAATAAACTCACAAAACCTGTGGATGCCCCTGATGCGTATTTATGGGAATTTTCCGCCGCCGCCATCGCAATTAAGAATTGTGGCCCGAAGATAAAGAATCCCATTAAGAAGAACAAAGCGGACATTAAAATGCTGCTGTCTGTTGGCACCAACCACAAGGCAAGAGCGACAGAGATAATGCCCACTACATAAATAATGTTCATTTGGGTGCGGTTGCCTTTAAAGAATTTATCAGATCCCCAACCCGCAAACAACGCCCCTAAAAATCCGCCAATTTCAAAAAACGAAATCACCGAGTTGGCTTGCAACAAGTTATAGCCGTGGGTTTCAGTTAAATATAAATTACCCCAGTCGTTGATCCCTGTACGGATAATGTAAACCAAGCCGTAAGAAATGGCTAACGCCCAAATAATGCTATTTTTGAACACATATTGTTTTAAAATTTCCCACGTAGATAAGCCGACACCTTCGCTTTCGTGGGCTTTTTCCGCCATATCATTTCTCCATTCGCCCACCGTTGGCAAGCCCATTGACGCAGGACGGTCACGCAATAAGAAACAAAGCCCTAAACCAATCACCACCGCAATGGCACCAGGAATCATCATTCCATACCGCCAACCAAGGGACAGCGTAATCGCCCCCGCTAAAATCGGAATCAACGCACCGCCCACATTGTGTGACGTATTCCAAATCGCCCACCAAAGCCCACGTTCATTGCGAGAATACCACGTATTGAGAATTTTAGAACAAGGCGGCCAGCCCCAACCTTGGAAGAACGCATTAATCATCCAAAGGGTGACAAACATAAAGATGGATGAACTCATACCAAACAAAATATTCACAATCCCTGTTGCCATTAAGCCAATGCCCATAAAATAACGTGGATTGGAGCGGTCACCCAACACGCCAGACAGGAATTTTGACACCCCATACGTCAAATAAAACGCCGTCCCCATCACGCCAATATCCGCTTTTTGCAACCCGAGATCAGCGAGCATTGCTGGCATAACAAAATTAAACCCTTTACGCGTGAAATAAAATACCGCATAACCAATATAACTCACGATCATCAAATGCAACCGCCAATAACGGTAGGTTTTGTCGATGTCTTCCTTGCTTTTAGTGACTGGAAGATCAGGGGCTTCAGTGAAAATATTCATACATTTCTCCTTGTGTATTATGTTATAATTCTAACAAACATGACAAAATAAAGTATAAATCAAATAAAATGTTAATTTTGTGACAAAGATCACAGATTTAAAAAATTTTTACTGTAAAATAGAAAAAAGTTAAAATAATCACAAAAACCAAACAAAAAAGGACATTATTATGAAACCAAATGAATTAGCGAAATTTATCGATCATACCGCTTTAACCGCTGAAAAAACGGAAAAAGATATTATTCAACTTTGCCAAGAAGCCCTAGCGCATCATTTTTGTTCGGTGTGTATCAATTCGGGTTACATTCCGTTGGCGAAACAACAGTTGGCTGGATCGGATGTGAAAATTTGCACAGTGGTGGGTTTTCCATTGGGGGCGAATTTGTCGGCGGTGAAAGCCTTTGAAGCGGAACAAGCGATTGTTGCTGGAGCGGAAGAAATTGATATGGTGATCAATGTGGGTTGGATTAAATCGGGCAAGTGGGATGCGGTGCAAGCGGATATTCAAGCGGTGCTTGCGGCGTGCAAGGGTAAAACCTTGAAAGTGATTTTGGAAACCTGTTTGTTGACGAAAGATGAAATTGTTAAGGCGTGCGAAATTTGCCGTGATTTGAACGTGGGTTTTGTGAAAACATCCACTGGCTTTAACAAAGGCGGTGCGACGGTGGAAGATATTGCGTTAATGCGTCAAACCGTGGGCGAGAAATTAGGCGTGAAAGCGTCAGGCGGGGTGCGTGATACGGAAACGGCGATGGCGATGATTAACGCAGGGGCGACCCGTATTGGTGCCAGTGCAGGGATTGCAATTATTAGCGGTTTGCAAGATAATCAAGGGGGATATTAATTCCCCCCACTCTAACCTAATGTCAAGCGAGCCTGTTATGGATAAAAAAGTACAATCCCGTATTCAGAAACTGGAATTTTTACTGAAACAGATGGACAAAATCCATTTGCGAGATGCGGCGGATATGCTGAATGTGTCGGAGATGACCATTCGCCGTGATTTGAGTACCAATACAGGCTCGGTGGTGTTGTTAGGGGGCTATATTGTTAAAGATCCGCAGAAATCCAATGAGAATAACTATTTGATTTTTGAGCAAGAAACCAAGCATATTGCGGAAAAAATGCAGGTAGGGAAATTGGCGGCGGAGCTAGTGCAAGATGGGGATGTGGTGTTTTTTGATTGTGGTTCCACCATTCCTTTCATTGCATCTCAAATCAATTCTTCGATAAAATTCACCGCACTTTGTTGTTCCATTAATAGCTTTTTGGTGTTGCAAGAAAAGCCGAATTGCCACGTGATTTTGTGCGGTGGGCATTATTCTAGACACAATTCTTTTTTAACGCCGATTCAGCTCAATACCGAACTGGATGCCATTTGCACCACCAAAGCCTTTATTTCGGCGGCAGGCGTGGATGTGAAACAGGGCGTGACCTGTTTTAATGTGGATGAAGCCAAAACCAAACACAAAGCCATGGCAAAAACCCAACAATCCATATTGGTGTTTGATTCATCTAAAATTAACAAGGTACAACAGGCCTATGTGGGAAATTTGCAACAGTTTGATATATTCGTGTGTGATCAAGCATTGCCTACTGAATTTAATGTGATTAAATCATCAATTTTAACCGAATAAATCACATTCAATAATTGCGAACTATCTCATTGAAATGTAAACTAAGTATAGGGGGCTGTTGATGTCTTGGTTTACCAATTTGTTGTCGGCTAAAATCGCCACAGGCAAGGAATAAAACGCAGTGAATGGTTTATTCCCTTTACAAGTTTTATGACGCAGGATGTGGCGATTTTAGCCACAACCCGAAGGGCTAGGCTTAATTTTAGCCAACTCTACGTTGGAAAACCTTTGTTTAGAATGACTAAACGGCAGATTTTCCGCCTTGATTTGGCTAAAATTAAGCACTAGCAAATTGGCAAACCAAGACATCAACAGCCCCAAAGATTAATGTGTTTATAGGTTGAATGAGATGAAAGTTAGCAAGCAGTTACTGCCTTGGTTGATATTGAGTTATGTTGTGGGTTATCCCATGATGACGTTGGCTGAGCAACGTGATCCGTCAGCACCTACGTCGCAAGATAGCGAGCAAAAAACGGTAACGCCAAAGGTCAAGGTACGTTTGCAAGGCATTCAAGATGAAAAATTAAAAGAGAATGCACAAATTTATCTTGATGAGATTGATGCGGATGAATCTGATGGTTCAGTGCGTCATCAAGAATTAATCCGCACCGCCTTGTATAAAGGGTTGCGTGTGTTGGGTTATTACGATTTTCAACTCCATTTCACCCTATCACCGAACGGAAAAGAGCTGATTGCCAATGTGGAGCTTGGCAAACCGGTACGCATTGAACAAGCGGATGTCCAGATGAAAGGTGCGGCTGCCACGGATGACGCCTTTCTAGCGTTAAATAAAGATGTGCCGAAAAAAGGCGATATTGTCAATCACGAAACCTATGATGATTACAAAAGTGCGGTGCAAAAATTAGCAGTTCAACGTGGCTATTTTGATGCGGATTTTTCTGTTCATCGCTTGGAAGTCATGCCATCCACTTATCAGGCGTGGTGGCGTTTACTGTTTGAAAGCGGTGAACGTTATCGTTATGGCGAGTTTCGTTTCCAAAATTCACAGATCCGTGAAGATTATTTACGTCATATTTTAACTTTACAACAAGGCGATCCTTATTTATTAACGGATGTGCTGAAAACCAATAATGATTACACATCAACAGGTTGGTTTCAATCGGTGCTAATGAAACCGACCTTAAATGAAGACAGCAAAACCGTGGATTTTGACGTGTTAATGTACCCGAAAAAGAAAAATTCCATGGAAGTGGGGATTGGTTATTCTTCCGATGTGGGGCCACGTTTGCAGTTAGGTTGGAAAAAACCTTGGATTAATAACCGTGGGCATAGTTTTAGCTCCAATTTCTACGTATCTTCGCCTAAACAAACCATTGAGATGTCGTATAAAATGCCGTTGTTGAAAAATCCGTTGTACGAATATTATCAATTTAGTGCAGGGATTGAAAACGAAAATGACAGCAGTACTGACACCAAATCTACCGCTATTACGGTAGGGGGATTGCGTTATTGGGACTATCCTGACGGTTGGCAATATTCCCTTGGGGTGCGATCTCGCTACGATAAATTTACCCAAGCCGATGTGGAAGATAAAACCTTTTTGCTGTATCCCACCGCAAGCGTGAGCCATAAATATTTAGAGGGCGGTATTTTCCCCACTTGGGCTCACACATTCAGTTTAACCGCAGATGTCGGGCAGAAGATTTGGCTATCCGATGTGAATTTTGTCAGTTTACGTGCCTCCGGTGCGGTGATTAAAACCTTTGCGGAAAATCATCGTGTGGTGGGACGTTTGGATCTTGGTTGGTTACACGCCGATGACTTCCACCGCATGCCACCGTCTATGCGTTTCTTTGCCGGGGGCGATCGCAGTGTGCGTGGCTATGGATATAAGAAAATTTCGCCAAAAGACAGCAATGGTAAGTTAATTGGTGCATCACGTTTAGCCACCGGTTCCGTTGAATATCAATATCAAGTCTATCCAAGTTGGTGGGTTGCGACATTTTATGATGCAGGTTTAGCCGCCAGTTCTTATCATACTGATGAATTGCGTTACGGTGCCGGTATGGGCGTACGTTGGGCATCGCCAGTGGGTGCCATTAAATTTGATATTGCAACGCCAGTACGAGATAAGGACGATAGCAAAAATATTCAATTTTACATAGGATTAGGGGCGGAGATTTAAGGATGACAGACTCAGTTAAACAACCAGAAAATACACCGCAATCTAGCCCAACCACAAAGGGCAAAAAAAGCAAAATTTTACACCGCAGTTTGGTGGCGACTGGCGTGCTTGCCGGTATCACTGGCTTAGCTGGCGTGGGCGTGGCTGGCATTATGGGCACCGAAAGTGGCACCCAATGGGCAGTCGGTTTAGCGGACAAATATGTAGATGGTTTAACCATTGGCGAAGTGCAAGGCAAATTGCAGAATGGCTTAGTGTTAAAAAATGTGGAATTTCAATCCGCCGGCGTGGCTACCAATATTGCTCAGGCCGAACTCAAATTTGATTTTGGTTGCTTACTAAAAGCGGATATTTGCATTGAGAATTTACATCTGCAACAGCCGGCCATTCAGATTGATACCAGTAAATTGCCACCGTCTGAACCGGAAGAAGAAAAAGAACAAAGTGAAATGCGGCGAATCACTTTGCCAGTTTCGGTCGCCGTGAAAAATGTGGAAGTGGATAATCTGGCGTTAGGCATTGATCATAATCAGATTCATCTTGGCAAATTCAAAAGTGCGGTGTTTTTAAACAATGAAAATGGTTTAACCCTTGAACCGACACAGATTAATGACGTTGCCTATATTCTGACGAACAATACCAAAGAGCAAGCAGAAAAAAACAAACAAGCCCAGATTCAAGCAGAAAAAAGCCCAAGCGAACCCATCAACTGGCAACAAATCGAGCAAAGTTTAACCCCTGCATTATTGGCGAATCTGAATGAAATTATTTTGCCGTTTGATATGCACGTTCCTGATATTTCAGGCAAAAACTGGCAATATCAACAATTCACTGATGGCAAATTGGTGCAACAAATTGATGTGCCAAAGGTGCAAGTGCAAGCGGATGCCACTGGCTCAAATGTGGCATTACAAACGTTACACATTGACAGTTCAGTCGGCAATATCCAAGCACAAGGCAATATGCAGTTGGATCAAGACATGCCACTGAATTTAACCTTGCATTCTGATTTGGATACCTTTAAACAAGGCGATGAGATTTTATTGCCAAAATCCGTGGTGGATCTGTCCGTCAGTGGAAATCTGAAAAAGACCACCGCACTTTCTCTGACCACGCAAGGTGTCGCCAAGGCGACATTCAATGCGGATGTCCAACTTAATCAGGAAAAAACACCGTTAAATCTCACTTTAAACATGGCTGAATTTGATTATCCGTTTAGCCAAACAAGCGATCCGCTTAAGGTGCAAAATACTACGCTAAATGTGAGCGGTAATTTGCTTGATTATCAGTTAGCGTTAACTGGCCAAGTCAAAGGCATGTCCGCACCGTCAACGGATCTGGCGTTACAAGCCAGCGGTGGCATTTCACGCACGGACATTGAGAAATTACAGGTCAATGCGTTAGACGGTTCACTCGCTTTGGGCGGAAAATTAAACTGGCAAGACGGCGTGGAATGGCAAGCGAATACGGATTTAAGCAAAATTAATCTGGGTGCTTATTTGTCTGCATTCCCTGCGGTGTTATCCGGTAAACTCACGCATTCAGGACAAGTGAAAGGCAATCAATGGGCAATCGCCGTACCTGAATTAAATATTCAAGGTTCGCTGTCGAAAAATCCACTCAGCCTAAAAGGCAGTTTGACGTCAGATAATCAAGTCTTGTTAAACACGTCACAAATTAGCTTAAATTATGGCGTGAACCACATTGTGGCCAAGGGTAAATTAACCGAACAATCAGATTTTGCGTTAGACATTAACGCTCCCAACTTAAAAGGGCTGTTGCCTGATTTATCCGCAGCGTTAATAGGCAAAGCCCATATTAAAGGCAAAATCACCGAACCGAATTTAGATCTCGATTTAGTGGGCAGTAACATTCAATTCCAACAGTTAAAAATTACCAAAGTGACAGCCAAAGGTAACGTCAGCACGGAGCAACAAATTCAAGGCGATTTAAATGTGGAATTAAGCGGATTAAGCCAAGGCGAGATAAAATTGAATCAAGCGAAATTAACCGCATCAGGCAATGAAAAATCTCACCAATTACAATTACGCTCCAGTGGCGAACCGGTAGCCGGTGGCTTAAATTTATCTGGCAGTTTTGACCGCAGTTCGCAAGTGTGGAAAGGCACTTTAAGCCAAGTTGCGGTAAATTCGCCTATCGGTGAAGTAAAAAATAGCCAAAATATTGATATTAGTTTTGATAATAAACAAACGCTCGCCACCATTTCGAGCCACTGTTGGAAACACACGGACATTGATTTGTGTTTTCCGCAATCCTTTAAAGCCGGCAAAAATGGGGAAATTCCTTTTGAATTAAAACGGTTAAATTTAGCCTTGGTCAATAAATTAGCCGAGCAAAATGGCTTATTACAAGGCACCTTACGCAGTGCTGGCACCTTTGCATGGAATGAAAATAAACCGCTTAAACTTGATGTCACCATCAATGGCGACGGCGTGGCGGTGGCACAAAAAATAGACTACCGCACCTTTAAATTAGCGATTCCCAAATTAGCGTTAAACGCTCAATTAGATAATGATAATTTGGCAGTGAAATCCGATATTCAGATTCAAAATAACGGCCGCATTAATGCAGATGTGAACATTAAAGATATTGTCAAAGCACGCAAATTATCCGGTGCCTTGAAGATTGACGGCGTGAATCTGAATTTGGCGAACCAATTACTATCAAGTAGTGAAAGAATTTCAGGTGGCATTACGTCAAATTTAACCTTTGTAGGGGATTTAAATGCACCGCTGTTAAATGGTGCCTTTAATATTAATCAGTTAAAAGCCAAACTCAAATCTTCTCCAGTGGAAATCACTGGCGGTGCCGTGGCGTTAAATTTCTTGGGCAACCGTTCTACGCTACAAGGCGATATTCAAACCGCCGACAGCCGTTTAAATATCGATGGTGAGGCAGATTGGAAAACCCTTGAACAATGGAACGCTCAAGTGCATGCCCAAGCGGATAAATTCTTGGTGAATATTCCGTCCATGGCCAAAGTGCGAGTGAGTCCGAACGTGACCGTGAAAGCCAATCCGAAATTATTAGCCTTAAGTGGTAATGTGGATATTCCATGGGCCAGAATTGCGGTGGAAAGTTTGCCAGACAGTGCGGTATCGGTCAGCAGTGATGAAGTGATTTTAGACAGTGCGAATCCACTGAAAAATGGCGACGTGTTAACATCTCGTCAAATGGCCGCCACCACGGAATCAGGGATGTTGATTACGTCAGATTTAGAGATTAATATTGGCAAGGATGTCAATGTCAAAGCCTACGGCTTAGACAGTAATTTAGAGGGTAAATTATCCGTTAAGCAAGACAAAGGACAGTTAGGTTTATACGGACAAGTGGATCTGAAAAATGGACGCTATGCCTCCTTTGGGCAAGATTTGGTGATTCGTAAAGGGCAAATTAGCTTTTCTGGTTTACCATCACAACCGTTGTTAAATATCGAGGCCATCCGTAATCCTGAGGCCATGGAAGATAGCAAAGTCACCGCAGGCGTAAAAGTGACAGGGATTGCTGATTCCCCAACGGTTGAGGTCTTTTCCGAACCAAGTTTACCACAGGATCAAGCCTTGTCTTATATTCTCACTGGTCGTTCACTAGAAAATAGCGGTGATGCCGGTTCAAGCGGTTCTGTTGGTGCGGCCTTGCTCGGCATGGGCTTAGCCAAAAGCGGTAAACTGGTCGGCGGTATTGGTGAGGCCTTTGGCATTCAAGATTTAAATCTCGGCACCTCTGGAGTGGGCGATAGCTCAAAAGTCGTGGTCAGTGGTAATATTACCCCACGGCTAAAAATTAAATACGGCGTGGGACTCTTTGACGGTTTGGCTGAAGTCACCTTGCGTTACCGTTTATTCCCACAATTTTTCTTGCAATCCGTGTCAGGCGTGAATCAAGCCTTTGATGTATTGTACGAATTTGAATTTTAACTTTTTTATGATGGATTTATGAATAATATTAATTTAATCACCCAAGCCACCGCACTGTCAAAAGGCCAGCGACATCAAGTCAAAGAAATTGCCGCCATTGATTTAGGCTCCAACAGTTTCCACATGATCGTGGCACGGATCGTCAATGGTTCCATCCAAATTTTGTCACGCTTAAAACAAAAGGTCCAGCTCGCCAAAGGGTTAGATCAAAACGGTATATTGGATCAAGAGGCAATTACTCGTGGGGTGAATTGTCTCGCTTTATTTGCCGAACGCTTGCAAGGTTTTCCGGCGGAAAATGTCAACGTAGTTGGTACCTATACGCTACGAAGTGCGGTGAATAATGCGGAATTTTTACGCCAAGCCAAACAGGTGTTTCCTTACCCGATTGATATTATTTCAGGCCAAGATGAGGCCAAAATGATTTACGCTGGCGTATCGCATACCCAGCCTGAAAGTGGTCGTAAACTGGTGATTGATATTGGCGGCGGTTCCACGGAAATGATTATTGGCGAAGATTTTGACCCCATGGTAGCCGAGAGCCGCAATATGGGCTGTGTGAGTTTTGCCAAACAATTTTTTCCTAATGGTGAAATCAACGTGGAAAATTTTGAACATGCTCGCCAAGCGGCCCTAAGTCGTATTCAGGATCTCGCTCAACCTTATCAACAATTAGGTTGGCAATATGTCCTTGGTTCATCTGGTACCATTAAAACCGTTCATCAGGTGATCACGGCCACCTTGGATCCAGACGGCATTATCACCGCCGGTCGGTTAGATTTTCTGATTGAACGGACACTAAAAGCCACGCACTTTGATAATTTAAAATTGGCCGGCTTAAACGAAGAACGTGCTGATGTGTTTGTGCCAGGGTTAGCTATTTTAAGTGCGGTATTCGACACTTATCAAATTGAACAAATGCGTTATTCTGACGGTGCCTTACGTGAGGGCGTGATGTACAGTTTGGATAAAAATTTCCAAGTAAAAAATATCCGCCAACGTACCGCCGAATCCTTGGCGGAACAATTTAATCTTGACCGCATTCAAGCGGAACGAGTAAGCAAAACGGCGGTGCAATTAGCCCAACAATTTCACGATTGGCAAGCCAGTGAATTTGCCGACGAAATGCAAGAAATCTTATTATGGGCGGCGTTGTTGCATGAAGTGGGCATTGTAATTAATCATAAAAATATGCAAAAACATTCCGCCTATATTCTCACCCATATGGAATTGCCCGGTTTCGACAAAGAACAACAACGTTTGCTTGCCACGCTCGTGCGTTTGCAAATCAATGGTTTTCATTTAGATGATGTTGCACAATTTTCTCGTTACACACCACAAGATGTGTTGGCGTTAATCCGTTTATTGCGTTTGGCCATTCTGCTTAACCGCTCACGCCAAGCCACGGAACAAACCGAAAAAATCTTCCTCAAAACCCACCGCACTTTGTGGCAACTAAATTTTGAACCCGATTATTTGGCACGCAATCCGTTAGTACAACAGGATTTAAAAACCGAACAACGCTTTTTGATTGAAATGGGGTTGGAATTGGGGATTGAAATTTAGCGTATCACATAAAAAACCTAGCCATTGGGCTAGGTTTAGTTTAAACGGATATAACAAATGGGTTAAGGTAATATGCGTTGTTTACTTGCTCCCCAGTCTTTTTTGCTAGGATTAAAGCCGATTTTTTTGTTTTTAATTGGAATCTCTTGCCAATAGATTGGTTCGGCTGCGCCACGAGATCCGTAAGCATAACCTTTGGTATCCACTAATTTCCAACTGTTATTCTCATACTTGAAATAACGAATATCCACAATAGCACGACTGCAGGCCATACAATTACCCGCCATATACCCTGCATTATCCTCTATAGATGATGGAGAATCATCATAATCATCTTCAGCATAAGCTAACACAACACGAAACTTTTTATTATTTAAGGTAAAATCTTTGGAGATATACGATTTCAATGGAAAGTGCAGTTTATGAGATATGCACTTGCCATTACTTTGAACTTGGCATGTCTTATCATTAACAACAGAAACAATCGGTCTCCCTTTTTTGCTCTTTTCTGGATAAAGTTGTTGGATGCTTGTGTTATCTGTTGCGTGAGCCATGCCCATTGCAAATAGAAATGGGAGTAATATTAACTGGTAAAATTTTTTCATGATGTTATTTCCTTATTGAGATTTCACTTATTTCTTACGTTGTTTAGAGGCTTCGGCGATTTCCTTACGTTGTTTAGAAGCTTTGGCGATGCAAGATTTGATGCCATTTTTCATACTGCCAACATCATCAATGATATCATCGATCAAACAACTATCATTGGTACATTGTAACTTATATGCGACGGACTCTGAACCTATCTGAGGATCTTGATATTTTGCCACAACGGTATTGTTTGATTTCACAGATATTTTCAAGGTTTGTTTGATTTTCTTAATTAATTCTGGGGTACGTGGAGCTGTCCAGTTCAACGTACTTGAAAAAAAAACGCTCAGTAAATCACTCTCCCCAACAAAACGCTCATAATCACAGGTTGAAGAAAGACCCTCCCAGCTTACAAGTTCATATTTCCCCCCTTTTTGTAATAATGTATTAAGTTCGTTAGTATAATAACTTGACAATGCAGAGAAAGGCGCTGTTTTCCCCTGAATGGATATATCTAATACACCAGTTAATATACCACTCACCGTGCCAACCATGCGAGGAGCATTATTAGCATAAACTTGTGTAGAAAAACAAACTAAAAGAGCAAGGCTAGAACATTTTAAAAGACGTTTCATGGTGATTCCCTTATTCAGAAAAATTAAACGGAAAAGCGAGATAAAACTTCCCGATTGTAAAAAAAAAAATGAAAGTGCAAACACTAAAAACAAAAAAAGGTGCGATTTTTTTCGCACCTTAACCCATTTTTGAATAGAAAATTACTCCACCGTCACCGCTTTCGCTAAGTTTCTCGGTTGATCCACGTCGGTGCCTTTAATAATCGCAATATGATAAGACAATAATTGCAATGGCACGGTGTAGAAAATCGGCGCGGTCACTTCATCCACTTTCGGTAACACAATGGTTTTAAAGCCACTGGCCTCTTCAAAGCCCGCATCATGGTCAGCAAATACATAAAGTTGACCGCCTCTGGCACGCACTTCTTCAATATTGGATTTCACTTTTTCCAATAAATCATTTTCAGGTGCCACCACGACCACAGGCATTTCGCTGTCAATTAACGCCAACGGCCCATGTTTGAGTTCGCCTGCGGCGTAGGCCTCGGCGTGAATATAGGAAATTTCTTTTAATTTCAAGGCGGATTCCATGGCAATCGGGTAATATTCGCCACGGCCTAAAAATAAGGTATGTTGTTTATCGGCAAAGTCCTCGGATAATTTTTCAATTTGTTTATCAAAAACCAACGCACTTTCAATTTGAGCAGGTAAACGTTGTAAAGCCTGTACAATGTGATGTTCTTGTTCTTCGCTCACCTGACCATTTAAACGTCCCATGGCCACGTTTAATAATAATAAACAGGTTAATTGAGTGGTAAAGGCTTTGGTGGAGGCCACACCAATTTCTACGCCCGCTTTGGTCATAAAGGCAAAATCGGATTCACGCACTAAAGAGGAACTGGCCACGTTACACACAGTCATGGCCGCCATATAGCCCGATTCTTTGGCAAGGCGAAGTGCGGCTAAAGTATCTGCGGTTTCACCGGATTGCGACAAGGTAATTAATAAGCTATTCGGGCGAGTGACAAATTTACGATAGCGGAATTCGGACGCAATTTCCACATCACAGCTTACGCCGGCAATAGACTCAAACCAATAACGAGCCACCATACCCGCATTGTAAGAGGTGCCACAAGCCACGATTTGCACGTGTTGCACTTGCGATAAAATCTCCACGGCATTCGGTGCGATAGATTGAATATCCACTTTGCCGTCTTTAATTCGACCGTCTAAGGTGTTAATAATCGCCACCGGTTGTTCAAAAATTTCTTTTTGCATATAGTGACGATATGGCCCTTTATCTGCCGCATCTGCCTCAAAATTACCCTCGTGAATTTCACGCTCAACAGGTTCACCAGCACGATTAAAAATGCTCACGGTACGGCGTGTAATTTCGGCAACGTCGCCTTCTTCTAAATACGCAAAACGACGAGTCACGCTTAATAATGCCAAGGGATCAGAGGCCAAGAAATTTTCACCCACGCCATAACCAATCACCAACGGTGAACCCGAACGAGCGACGATTAAACGTTCTGGATCTTGTTCATTCATCACCACCGTTCCATAGGCCCCACGCAGTTGTACCACCGCTTTTTGGACGGCCTCTAACAAGGTTTTTGCGGTGCGAAATTCCCATTCCACTAAATGAGCGATCACTTCGGTATCGGTTTGCGATTGGAACACATAGCCACGATCCTGTAATTGGGCTTTTAATTCAAGATAATTCTCAATAATCCCATTATGCACCACGGCAATATGCCCTGAACGGTGGGGGTGAGCATTGGTTTCTGACGGCTCTCCATGGGTTGCCCAACGAGTGTGCGCAATACCTGTACCACCCACTAATGGCTTGGCGTTCACCGCATCTTCAAGGGATTTCACTTTTCCCACTCGGCGAACAATTTGCATATTTTTATCCGCACTTAACACCGCCACACCGGCGGAATCATAACCCCGATATTCTAAACGGTGTAACCCATCCACTAAAATTTCTGCCACATCACGTTGTGCGACTGCACCGACGATTCCACACATAAGTTGTTTTTCCTTATAAATAAATTGTTATTCAGCGACAATCACTTGTACGCCTAAGTTTTCAATAAATTGTTTGTCCTGTGTTGAAATTTGATTATCCGTTATCAACACATCAATTTGTGCCCAAGTCAGTTCTAAATTCGGCATTCTTCGGCCGATTTTTTGACTTTCCACCATCACAATCACTTCACGGCTGACATCCGCCATCACCTGACTTAATCCAATTAATTCGTTAAAAGTGGTGGTGCCACGTTCTAAATCTATTCCATCTGCCCCAATAAACAGTTGATCAAAATCATAAGATCGCAACACTTGCTCCGCCACTTTGCCCTGAAAAGATTCCGAATGGGTATCCCAAGTGCCACCGGTCATTAACAAGGTCGGCTCATTTTCCAACGCACGCAATTCTGTTGCCACCGAAAGAGAGTTTGTCATTACCACTAAGCCTTGCTTACCGTCTAACTGCTTAATCAATGCCGCTGTGGTACTGCCGCTATCGACAATAATACGGTTATGCTCCCGAATGCGTTCCGCTGCGATTTTGGCAATGGCTAACTTTTGTTTCGAAAGCAACTCTTCCTGTTCAAAAATATCCTGCGGCATTAAAATGGCTCCGCCATAACGGCGCAGTAAAAAACCGTTGTTTTCTAATGCGGTGAGATCTTTACGAATCGTCACTTCAGAGGTGTCAAATAGTTGGACTAATTGCTCAACCGTCACCTCGCCCTGTTGTTGTAACAGTTGCATAATCTGTTGGCGACGTTGTTGAGTATTGCGTTGATTAAAGTTTCGTTTCATTAAATATTGGTCATGATTAGTTTCGGTTCGAAATTATATAGAAAATAAAAGCAATGTAAATAGAAATTTGATAGCACAGGAAATAATATGTATACCTTTATACGTTCAAGACTTCTGATGGATTCTTTACAACAAAGAATCTCCACACATTAAAATACAATTCTTCCGCCAAATTAAGCTATAATAAGGTCATACTAAATTAGCGAGAAATACTATGACCCAAATTTCCCCAAACCCTCTCGTCCTCGTGGACGGTTCGTCTTATTTATATCGTGCCTTTCATGCCTTTCCTCCTTTAACTAATTCACAAGGTGAGCCGACTGGGGCGATGTATGGTGTGTTGAATATGATCAAAAGCCTGATTTCGCAAGTGCAACCAAGCCATATTGCGGTGGTGTTTGATGCTAAGGGTAAGACTTTTCGTGATGAACTGTTTGAGCAATATAAATCCCATCGCCCACCGATGCCTGATGAATTGCGGTTGCAAATTGAACCTTTGCACAAGATTATTCGTGCGTTGGGGATTCCGTTGCTGTCCATTGAAGGCGTAGAAGCAGATGATGTCATTGGTACCTTAGCGGTACAAGCCTCAAAAGCTGGCAAAGATGTCTTAATTTCCACTGGTGACAAAGATATGGCACAGTTGGTGAATCAGCATATTATGCTAATTAACACCATGAATAATACCCTGTTAGATCGGGGTGGTGTGGTGGAAAAATACGGTATTCCGCCAGAATTAATGATTGATTATTTGGCATTAATGGGGGACAGTGCGGATAACATTCCGGGTGTCGCTGGCGTGGGTGAAAAAACCGCATTGGGCTTGTTGCAAGGGATTGGGTCAATGACGGAAATTTATGCTAATCTTGATAAAGTTGCCGATTTGCCGATTCGTGGGGCGAAAAAATTAGGCGAAAAATTGCTATCTGCCAAGGCAGATGCGGATTTGTCCTATGTGTTAGCCACCATTAAAACCGATGTCCCATTAGAAGTGAGCCATGATCAACTCCAAATCGGTACAGCGAATAACGATCAACTTGCTGAATATTTTGGGCGATATGAATTTAAACGTTGGTTAAATGAAGTATTGAACGGCGAAAGTTCCGTGACGAATCCAACAGAGCAAACGGTAAAGATTAATCCTTATCAGGCGACAGCTAATATTGCCAAAGAAGAAAAAATTGAGCAAAGTGCGGTGAAAAATTCGGTAAAAATTGACCGCACTTTATATGAAACGATCACGACAGAAACACAGTTAAATCAGTGGATTAAACAAATTGAGCAAGCCAAATTAGTGGCGGTGGATACCGAAACTAACGCCCTTGATGCCATGCAAGCGGAATTAGTTGGTATTTCCTTTGGGTTGGAAAATGGCAAAGCCTGTTATATTCCCTTAGGGCATTGTCAGCAAGTGGCTGTGCATCATGATAACGGACAAGGGGATTTATTCGCCGATGCCGAAAGCCCTGAAATGCAATGGAAATTAATTGAAAATCAATTAGATAAACAATATTGTTTAAACCAATTAAAACCCTTGTTAGAGAACGCTAACATCAAAAAAATCGGGCAAAATATTAAATATGATTTAACGATTTTTGCTAACCATGGCATTGCCGTGCAAGGGGTGCAATTTGATACCATGTTAGAAAGCTATGTGTTAAACAGTACAGGGCGACATAATATGGACGATTTAGCCGAACGTTATCTCGGACATCAAACCATTGCGTTTGAAACCTTAGCGGGTAAAGGCAAAAACCAACTCACCTTTGATCAGATTGAGTTAGATAAAGCCGCCGAATATGCGGCAGAAGATGCCGATGTGACCATGAAATTACATCAAACCTTATGGCAAGAATTACAGGCGACACCTGAGCTGATAACGTTATTTGAACAAATTGAATTGCCGTTAGTCACGGTGCTTTCTCGCATTGAACGGCACGGCGTGTTAATTGATAAGCAAGCGTTGGCAACACAATCTGCGGAAATTACCGTGCGATTGAATGAGCTAGAACAACAGGTGCATCAAGAAGCAGGCGAAACCTTTAATTTGGCATCCACCAAGCAATTACAAGAAATTCTGTTTGAAAAGCTTGCTTTGCCAGTCATTGCCAAAACCCCGAAAGGCTCACCATCTACCAATGAAGAAGTGTTAGATGAATTGGCTCAACAAGGGCATATTGTACCAAAATTGCTGATTGAACATCGTGGTTTAGCCAAGTTAAAATCCACTTACACCGATAAATTACCTTTGATGATTAATCCGAAAACAGGGCGAGTACATACATCCTATCATCAGGCAGTAACCAGTACTGGACGGCTTTCATCTAGCGATCCCAATTTACAAAATATTCCTATTCGCAACGAAGAAGGGCGTAAAATTCGCCAAGCCTTTATTGCCAGAGAGGGCTTTAAAATCGTGGCAGCGGATTATTCACAAATTGAATTACGCATTATGGCACATTTATCAGGCGATCAAGGTTTAACTAATGCTTTCCAACAAGGCAAGGATATTCACCGTGCCACCGCAGCGGAAATTTTTGGCTTGCCACTAGACGATGTCAGCAGTGAACAACGGCGTAGTGCCAAAGCGATTAACTTTGGTTTGATTTATGGCATGTCAGCCTTTGGTCTTGCTCGTCAGCTCGGTATTGCTCGGGGTGAAGCACAAAAATATATCGATTTGTATTTCCAACGCTACCCAAATGTGCAAACCTTTATGACGGACATTCAAGCCAAGGCAAAAGCTCAAGGCTATGTAGAAACCCTATTCGGTCGCCGTTTATATTTGCCTGACATCCATTCCAGCAACGCCATGCGAAGAAAAGGGGCGGAACGTGTGGCAATTAATGCGCCAATGCAAGGGACGGCGGCGGATATTATTAAAAAAGCCATGATTGCCTTGGATTACAAAATTCAACACAATCCAGATATTGTGATGATTATGCAAGTTCACGATGAATTGGTATTTGAAGTGCGGTCGGAAAAAATCGAAGAATTTAGCCAACTGATTAAAACCGAAATGGAAAATGCGGCTCAATTAAGCGTGCCATTAATCGTGGATGTGGGTGTAGGCAATAATTGGGACGAAGCACACTAATGAAAACGATCAGCAATGAAACGGGCTACTGGTTAATTCACCAAGCCCAACAAATTTATTTCCCTAACCATGATTTGCCTTTTGGCAGTGCAGAACAATTAGGCTTAATCGGTAAGCAAGCCACCCAAATCGGTGAATGGCATAATGCACCACTGTATTTGGTACAAGAAGAAACAACCAATAAAAACACGGCAAATGAACAACGAGAATGGACAACTTTACGTGCTTTATTAGGTTTACCTAAAACACAATTTTATTTGCTCAATCGTGGCATTGAACTCAATCATTTCTTTAAAACCCATCAATTTTGCGGAAAGTGCGGTGAAAAAACCGCAGTCACTTGCGATGAATGGGCGGTGCAGTGCCAAAATGCTGCTTGTCATTATCGAGCCTATCCCGTGATTTGTCCGTCTATTATTGTTGCCATTCGCCGTCATGATGAGATTTTACTGGCATGCCATCAACGCCATATCCGTAGCGATGGGAGTGCTGGATTATATACCACGCTGGCGGGCTTTGTGGAAGTGGGCGAAACCTTTGAGCAAACCGTAGAGCGTGAAGTGTTTGAAGAAACAGGGATTAAAGTGAAAAATATCCGTTATTTTGGTAGCCAACCTTGGGCGTTTCCCAATTCCCAAATGGTCGGATTCTTAGCCGATTACGACAGTGGCGAAATTCAGTTGCAAGAAGCTGAAATTGTGGATGCCAGATGGTTCAAATATAATGAACCCATGCCTGAATTACCACCACAAGGGACGATTGCGTTGGAATTGATTAAAGCCACATTGAAAATTTGCGAGCAATCCCCAAATTAACCCTATAACTTAATTAACAAAAACATAAGAAAATATGCAAAAAATCAAAATTCTCTTTGTATGTCTTGGCAATATTTGCCGTTCCCCTATGGCTGAATATTTAATGCGAGATAAAATTCAAAAAGCAGGTTTATCCGATTTTATTGAAACGGATAGTGCTGGCACATCAGGCGAAAATGATGGTGATGATATGCACTGTGGAACCGCCGATGTATTAGATCGCTTAAAGATTAAAAGTCATGATTTTGTCAGTCGCAAAGTGCGGTTAAAAGATCGAGAGAATTTTGATTATATCATCGCCATGGATAACCATAATTTGTACGATTTACACCGCTTATTTGGTAAACAACAAAATATTTTTGCTATCGCCAGCCTTTGTCCTGATTTAGCTTATGATCATATTCCTGATCCTTGGTACACTGGACGTTTTGATGAAACCTATCAATTACTTGAGCAATGTTGCAATGCCCTATTAATTAAAATCAAACGAGAACATAAATTACCATGAATCTGCAAAATCACTTATTAATCGCAATGCCGACCATGGACGATGATTATTTTCATCGTGCGGTGATTTTTATGTGTGAACATAATGACAAAGGTGCCATGGGATTAGTCTTAAATCAACCAACAGATTTAAGCCTTACCGAAATGGTGGCAAAATTGCGTTTTATGATGTCTGATGACAAAGTTTATCCACAGGATTATGTGGTGGCTGGTGGACCTGTTAGTATTGAGCGTGGTTTTATTTTACACACCCCAACAGCACAATCTTTTCTACATAGTTATAAAATTAGTGACCGTTTACAGCTTACTACCTCTGCCGATGTAATTGACACTTTCGGTACACCAAATGCCCCTGAAAAATATTTGGTTGGCTTAGGTTGTGCCAGCTGGGTGAACGGTCAGTTAGAGCAAGAAATCGCTCAAAATATGTGGTTAGTTATGCCAGCAGATGAGCGGATTATTTTTGATGTAGCTTACCAAGATCGTTGGACAGAATCGCTAAAATTATTGGGGATTGATAGCCATAATTTAAGTGGTAAGGCAGGATATTGTTAATGGGGATCACCGTTCTCGCCTTTGATTTTGGCACCAAAAGTATCGGTTGTGCGGTGGGACAATCTATTACTAGCACGGCACAAGCCTTGCCAGCCTTTAAAGCACAAGATGGTATTCCAAATTGGGACGCTATTGAAAAATTACTCAAAGAATGGCAACCCGATCGCCTTGTGGTCGGTTTGCCACTCAATATGGATGGCACCGAACAGGCTCTCACCTTACGAGCCAAAAAATTTGCCAACCGTTTACACGGGCGTTTTGGTTTACCTGTGGAATTGCAAGATGAACGCCTTACTACCGTGGACGCGAGAGCAGAAATTTTTCAACGTGGCGGTTTTAGAGCTTTAGATAAAGGCAAAGTGGATGGTATTTCGGCTTGTTTAATTTTAGAAAGTTGGTTTGAATTACATCCTACGGCATAAAAAATACAGGGGCATAATCTATGCCCCAATCTATAAATTAAGCGTTTATATTGGCACGCAAAAAATCCAACAACTGATCTTTGGCAATCATCTGTTTTTCACCCGTACGGCGGTTTTTATATTCAATTTCGCCATTCGCTAGATTTTTCTCACCAATCACCACCATGTGCGGTACACCGATTAACTCCATATCTGCAAACATCACACCAGGGCGTTCTTTGCGATCGTCAAAAATCACATCGACACCTTGCGATTGTAAAGTGCGGTATAAATCTTCGGAGAATTGTTGCACTGTGTCGGATTTGTGCATATTCATTGGCACAATCGCCACAGTAAATGGGGCAATCTCATCGCTTGACCAAATAATCCCACGCTCATCATGATGTTGTTCAATCGCCGCTGCCACCACACGAGTCACACCTACACCATAGCAACCCATCGTCATCACCAACGGTTTGCCGTCTTCGCCTTGCACGGTGGCTTTCATGGCTTCGGAATATTTAGTCCCCAGCTGGAAAATATGCCCCACTTCAATGCCTCGTTTAATTTGCAATGTACCTTTTCCGTCTGGACTTGGATCACCCTCGACTACGTTACGCAAATCAAAAATCTCAGGCACAGCCACGTCCCGTTCCCAGTTCACATTGAAATAATGTTTGCCGTCAATATTCGCTCCCACACTAAAATCAGACATTAATGCCACTGAGCGATCAATCACCGCTGGAATCGGTAAATTCACTACCCCTAATGATCCCACACCTGCTCCAATTTTGGCTTTAATTGTTGCTTCATTGGCAAATTCTAATGGATCAGCGACTAACGGGTGTTTTTGAGCTTTAACTTCATTTAATTCATGATCACCACGTAAGATTAAGGCTATTAACGGCTGTTCTTCTGTAGCCCCTTTTACAATCAAGGTTTTGGCGGTTTTCTCAATCGGCAGATTAAACTGTTCTACCAATTCCGCAATGGTTTTGGCATTTGGCGTATCCACTAATTCCATCGCTTTAGTTGGTTGTGAACGTTCACCTACCGCCACCGCTTCCGCTAATTCAATATTGGCGGCAAAATCACTTTCGGTAGAAAATACCACATCATCTTCACCGCTTTGAGCCAGCACTTGAAACTCATGTGATGCGGAACCACCGATTGAACCTGTATCCGCTTGTACTGCACGGAAATCTAAGTTTAACCGATTGAAAATGTTGCTATAAACCTGATACATCACATCATAAGTTTGTTGTAAACTTTCTTTCGTGGTGTGGAAAGAATAAGCGTCTTTCATCACAAATTCACGGGAACGCATTACGCCAAAACGTGGGCGAACTTCGTCACGGAATTTGGTTTGAATTTGATATAAATTCAACGGTAACTGTTTGTAAGAACTGATTTCACGGCGAACTAAATCGGTGATCACTTCTTCGTGAGTAGGTCCTAACACAAAATCACGTTTACCACGATCAGTAAAACGCAATAGCTCTGCACCATAATCCTGCCAACGCCCTGATTCTTGCCAAAGTTCAGCAGGTTGCACCACGGGCATTAATACTTCAATGGCACCACCTTTGTTCATTTCTTCACGAATAATATTTTCAACTTTCTTCAATACTTTAACACCTGTTGGCAACCAGTTATATAAGCCAGATGCCATCGGGCGAATCATACCTGCTCTTAGCATTAACTGATGGCTCACCACTTGAGCATCATTCGGGGTTTCTTTTAGCGTTGAAAATAAATATTGACTTGTACGCATTGGTATTCCTAATTATTTTATCTATTCAAAAAAATTTGCGGTATTCTATCATTAAATCTGGCGATTGTGATAACCGCTTAATAAATCTTGCCAATTTTGCGTACTAAATTGAATTTTCATACGTTCAATTTCCTTATGAAAAGAACGCTGTAACCGTTCAAGATTGCCTTGTTTCCAAAAATCCCCTGATTTTTCACCGCACTTATCAAAATCTAACAACCAACATTTTTGCCCTGTTTCTGTCTGTTGGAGCAAAATATTATGGGCGTTTAAATCCGTATGGCAAATTTGTAAATCGTGCAACTGGCGAATTAAGCCGCCAATCTGTTGCCAAATTTCTGAGAGCAAGGTTTGATGTTGTAAAAGTGCGGTTAAATCCTGAGCATTTTCGATTTTTTCCATCAAAATATCGGCACGATAACAAATACCTAATTTGCCTTTTTCAACGACCGCCATAATCGGCTTCGGCACAGGTAAACCAGCCAAGTATAATTTTTGCAACAAACGTAATTCGGCAAAACTGCGTGTTTGTGAAAGTGCGGTAAAACGGTAGCGATCTCGAATAATTTTGCTCCATAATCCGCCACGATAATAATGACGTAAGCTGGTATTAACACCGAACAGATCAGCGGTTTGTAAAAAATAAGTGGTGCCACGTCCTTTGGCGGTGCCTGAAATTCGCCCTTTTTTTAACCAGTAATCTGGACTAAAAAATTGACGATAATCGAGTTCAGCATAACTGTCATTCGCTAATAAAAAAAAGCAATTTTGATCTTGTCGTTCAATCATTTTATATTCCTTGTTGGCGTTCGCATCATTCTACTTTAAAATAGTATTATTTCCAATTCCCCTCAACACTATTCCCTCTCCCTCTGGGAGAGGGCTAGGGTGAGGGTTTATTTAAACATCATTTTACCCTCACCCCAACCCTCTCCCAGAGGGAGAGGGGGAGGAATGAGGATAATTTATGCCTTTGTTTAATCCCCAAAATCCGCCAAAATCCCTATGCGTCCTACGCCTTTCCGCCATTGGTGATATTACGCATGCTTTAGCCGTGGTACAAGAAATTGCTCGTTTTTATCCTGCTTGTCAAATCACTTGGATTGTAGGAAAGGTGGAGTATGCGTTATTATCGCAAGTCATGCCTGAAAATCCGCCTATTGATTTAGTTATATTTGATAAAAAAACAGGTTGGCGAGGCGTTTTTGCTTTATGGAAACAGCTAAGAAATCAATCATTTGATGCTTTATTAAATATGCAAACCGCTTTCCGTGCATCTATTTTATCTTTAGGTATTAAAGCCAAATATAAAATCGGTTTTGGTAAAAAACGCTCAAGAGAGGGACAATGTTTTTTTGTTAATCAACGGGTGAATGATCCCGAAAATCCCCATGTGTTAGACGGTTTTATGGCATTTGCCGAAAAAATTGGCGTAGCAAAATTTACCCCGCATTGGGAATTAAATCTTTCTTTGCCAGCACAACAAAAGGCAAAAACCTTTATTCAACCAAACCAACGCAATCTGATTATTTCCCCTTGTTCCAGTAAAGCGGAAAAAGATTGGCTGATTGAACGCTATGCGGAGCTCGCCAATGTTGCCACTCAACAAGGTATTAACGTGATTTTATGTGGTTCTCCTGCTTCACGAGAAATGGAAATTTGCCAAAAAATCACCGCACTTTGTGATAATCAGATAACCAATGCGTGCGGAAAAACGAGTTTAGCTGAATTGACCGCTTTAATCCAACAAGCAGATTTAGTGATCACACCCGATAGTGGTCCTGCTCATATTGCCACCATGGTGGGAACACCTGTTATCGGTCTGTATGCTTATCATAATCCTTGGCGAACAGGTCCTTATCATAATTTGGATAATGTGATTTCGGTATATGAGCAAAATGCGTTAAAAGAATTTCATAAACTCTCTCAAGAATTGCCATGGGCAACCAAATTATCGGGTAAAAATTTGATGGCGGAAATTGAAGTGAAAGATGTGGTGAATGAAATGCGGGAATTGGGGTTTTAAAGCAAGTTAGGGTACGTTTGAACGCACCCTAATCCTGTTCTTTATCTCGCTTGTTACAAAGTTTTAGCTAATTTCTTCAAATAGTCTTTGAACGGTTTGCCTAATTTTTCATGCTGTAAGCCATATTCTACAAAGGCTTGCATGTAACCAATTTTATCACCGCAGTCGAAAGATTCCCCCGACATTTGAAATGCTTCAACGGTTTCTTTTTCAATTAACATATCAATGGCATCAGTTAATTGAATTTCATCGCCCACGCCAACGGGGGTTTTTTCGAGTAAATGCCAAATTTCAGCAGAAAACACATAGCGACCAACTACGGCAAGATTAGACGGTGCGTCTTCTACACTTGGTTTTTCCACCATACGTGCGATCTTCGCACTTTCACCTGCACCAAATTCTACGCCTTGGCAATCGGCTACACCGTAGCTACTGACTTCTTTAGGATCGACAGGAGCAACCATAATTTGGCTGTGGCCTGTTTCTTTAAAGCGTTTGATCATCGCCGCAAGATTTTCGGTTTTTTGATTAGCGGTAAAATCTGCTAATAGCACATCAGGCAATACTACGGCAAAAGGTTCATTACCCACCACAGGACGACCACATAACACGGCGTGTCCCAACCCTTTAGCATTACCTTGACGGACGTGCATAATGGTGACATCTTTCGGACAAATAGCACGCACTTCTTCCAATAACTGGCGTTTTACACGCTTCTCTAACATTGTTTCTAATTCAAAAGAGGTATCGAAGTGGTTTTCAATCGCATTTTTAGATGAGTGAGTCACTAACACAATTTCTTTTATGCCAGCGTTGACACATTCATTGACAACATATTGAATTAATGGTTTATCCACTAAAGTAAGCATTTCTTTTGGAATGGCTTTGGTGGCAGGTAACATGCGAGTTCCAAGACCTGCAACAGGAATGATTGCTTTCATTGACTTTCCTTTTTTTCTTATAAAACAACCGCACTTAAAAAAGAACGGTTGTTTCGTTTAGCTTAATATTATTGACGCAACAACGCCAAAATCTCATCCGTTTTCTCTTGCATCAACACTTTATCCCCACGGGTTTCAAGGTTCAAACGCACCACGGGTTCAGTATTTGAGCTCCGTAAATTGAAACGCCAGTTTGGATATTCAATGCTAATGCCGTCAATTTCATTGACACTTACCGCCTCTTTTTCATAGGCAGCACGCACACGAGCAATCGATGCTTTAGCATCGGTTAATTTGCTGTTGATTTCACCTGGTGATGGATAAGTATTAATGCTTTCTGTCACTAATTGACCTAAGGATTTACCTGTTGTGCTAACTAATTCCATCACTAATAACCAAGGCACCATACCACTATCACAATAGTAGAAATCACGGAAATAATGGTGTGCGGACATTTCGCCACCGTAAACCGCATCGACTTCACGCATTTTTTCCTTAATGAAAGAATGCCCTGATTTCGACATGACAGGCTCTCCACCGTTTGCGGATACTAATTTTTCCGTATTCCAGATTAAACGTGGATCGTAGATGATCTTCGCCCCTTTTTGTTTTTGGGTGAAAGCCTGACCTAATAGACCGACCACATAATAACCCTCAATGAAACCACCGTTTTCATCAAAGAAGAAACAACGGTCGAAGTCGCCATCAAAGGCAATCCCCATATCGGCTTTGTGTTTTAATACCGCATCAATGGTGTCTTGGCGGTTTTCGTGTAAAATTGGGTTAGGAATACCATGTGGGAAAGTACCGTCTGGATTATTATGCACCTTAATAAATTCCACTGGCACACGGCGAGCTTTAAATTGTGCTTCAATCGCATCCACGACATGACCTGCCGCACCATTACCTGAATTAATCACTAATTTTAATGGTTTGATATTGTCTAAATTGATGTAGGATAACAAACGCTCTACATAATCGCCAATCACTGATTGCTGTTTATATTGACCACGTTGCGTGACCGCAGGGAAATTATTTTCTTCCGCTAAACGTTGAATATCAGCAAGTCCTGTATCTGCACTAATTGGACGAGAACCTTCACGCACTAATTTCATGCCGTTATAATCCATTGGGTTATGGCTAGCAGTGACTTCAATACCGCCATCGGCTTTTAAGAATGAAGTAGCGAAATAAACTTCTTCGGTTCCTACTTCACCTAAGTCAATCACATCAACACCAGAATCTAATAAGCCATTTGTTACCGCACTTTTCAACTCTTTACTGGTTAAACGTACGTCACCACCCACTACAATATTTTTCGGCTTTAAGAATTGACCAAAGGCACGACCAATGCGATAGGCAATATCGACATTGAGTTCATCACCTAAACGGCCACGAATATCATAGGCTTTAAAACACGTTAATTTACTCATAGATTCTCCTTAATCAATCTCTGGATGATCGTCATCTTGAGATTGTTTGATACGTTGATAGATTTCTTCCCGATGAACGGAAACCTCTTTGGGTGCTTTCACACCTAATTTTACTTGATTACCACGGACATTTAACACTGTGATTTCAATATTATCACCAATGAGTAAGCTCTCGCCCAGTTTTCTGGTTAAAACTAGCATATACGTCTCCTCTTTATATGATTATATTTGTTTGTGTTAACAACTTCCTTATTGATAACAAATCTTGTAAATCACAACAAGATATTACGATATAACACTTACAAATTTCCTTTTAACCAATCAGATGCCACATCCAATGCGTTAGCCACATTTTCGGGTTGGGAACCACCGGCCATGGCCATATCTGGACGACCACCGCCTTTTCCGCCCACTTGCTGAGCCATAAGATTGACTAATTCACCTGCTTTCACTTTGCTTGTGAGGTCGGCTGTTACGCCGACAATTAAATTGACTTTGCCCTCAACAGCCGAGGCAAACGCCACCACGGCAGAACCGAGCTGATTTTTTAAATCGTCGACCATCACTCGCAATGCTTTGCTATCGACACCGTCCAACTGTTGAACAATGACCGAAATTCCATTAATTTTCACCGCACTTTGTGCCAAATTCGAGCCAGCTTGCATAGCGGCTTTCTCTTTTAACTGTTGTAATTCTTTTTCTGTTTTCTTGGCTTTTTCTTGCAACAGATTAATTTTCTCTGGCAATGACGCCACATCAGATTTTAACGCCTCTGTCACTCGATCTAAAATAGCTTGTTGTTGATGCAACCAAGCAATAGCGCCCTCGCCCGTTACAGCCTCTACACGGCGAATACCGGCAGCCACGGCACCCTCAGAGATCAATTTAAATAATCCAATATCGCCAGTACGTTCCGCATGTAATCCACCACAAAGTTCAATGGAGAATGGACTCATGGTGACTACACGTACCACGTCGCCATATTTTTCACCGAACAGCGCCATAGCTCCTTTGGCTTTCGCTTGTTCAATGCCCATTTCTTCGATTAACACTGGGTGATTGGCTCGAATATGGAAATTGACGATACGTTCCACTTCCGCAAGCTGTTGTTTAGTAATGGCTTCAGGTTGGACAAAATCAAAACGTAAACCCACATCAGAGACTAACGATCCTTTTTGTGCCACATGTTCGCCTAATACTTGACGTAAAGCCGAATGCAATAAATGGGTCGCACTGTGATTTAATCGGGTATGTTGACGGCGCACATTATCTACGCTAGCCTCAACCACATCCCCCACGCTTAAACTGCCGACTTGCAATTCACCTAAATGACCAAACACTTGGCCGTATTTTTGGGTATCTTTTACCTCAAATTGGCCATGTTCATGGCTTAACACGCCACTGTCGCCAATTTGTCCGCCCATTTCGGCATAGAATGGGGTATTTTCTAAAATGACGACGGCACTTTGTCCCGCCTCAATACGTTCTACGGCTTTACCATCTTGGAAAAGTGCGGTGACTTTTGCCTGACTTTCTGCTTTGTTATACCCCTCAAATTGCGTGGTGCCGTCCACACGAATCACATTATTATAATCCATACCGAACTGGCTAGCAGACTGCGCTCGCAAACGTTGCGCCTCCATTTCTTTATCAAAGCCGACTTCATCAATTTGAATATCACGTTCACGGCACACATCAGCGGTTAAATCCAATGGGAAACCGTAAGTATCATATAATTTAAAGGCCACTTCACCAGACAATACGCCGTCTTTCACATTGGCTAACGCATCATCTAATAACGTTAACCCACGCTCTAAGGTGCGAGCAAATTGTTCTTCTTCCAAACGTAACAGTTTTTCAACGTTGGCTTGTTTTTCTTTCACAATTTTCGCCGCATCTGCCATGACGTCAATTAACGTCGGCACCAATTTATAGAAGAATGTTTGTTTTGCCCCTAATAAATGTCCGTGGCGAACCGCTCGGCGAATAATACGGCGTAATACATAACCTCGTCCCTCATTAGATGGAATCACGCCGTCAGCAATTAAATACGCACAAGAACGAATATGGTCGGCAATTACACGCAATGATTTATTATTTAAATCTTGCACGCCCACCACGTCCGCCACTTTGCGGATTAAGGTTTGGAAAATATCAATTTCATAGTTGGAATTTACATGTTGCATCACGGCGGTCATACGCTCTAGGCCCATACCGGTATCAACGGATGGTTTCGGTAATTTCTCCATGGTGCCGTCGGCCAAGCGGTTAAACTGCATAAATACGATATTCCAGACTTCAATATAACGGTCGCCGTCTTCTTCAGGCGAACCCGGTAAACCGCCCCAATGTTGCTCACCATGATCATAGAAAATTTCCGTACATGGACCACAAGGCCCTGTGTCACCCATGGCCCAGAAGTTATCGGAGGCATAAGGGGCGCCTTTGTTGTCACCAATACGAATAATATGATTTTCAGGCACACCCATTTGTTGATGCCAAATATTATAGGCTTCGTCATCGGTTTCATACACGGTAACGTAGAGTTTTTCTTTCGGTAAACCTAACCATTGTGGTGAGGTTAAATATTCCCAACCGAAAGCAATGGCATCTTGTTTAAAATAATCGCCAAAGCTAAAGTTTCCCATCATTTCAAAGAATGTATGATGGCGTGCGGTATAGCCGACGTTTTCTAAGTCATTGTGTTTACCACCTGCTCGCACACAACGTTGTGCCGTGGTGGCTCGAGTATAAGCGCGTTTTTCTAAACCCAGAAAAACATCTTTAAATTGGTTCATCCCTGCATTGGTAAAAAGTAGGGTGGGATCGTTTTCAGGCACAAGGGAACTGCTGTCCACCACTTGATGGCCTTTGCTATGGAAAAAATCTAAAAAGGACTGTCTAATTTCTGCTGTTGTTTTCATAACTCGTTAATCGTTGTTGAATGTCAATAAATTACTGCTATTGTGGCACAAATTTTACTTTTATTGAATGACTTTTGTGCTTATTTTTTCACAGTTTTTAATAATGCCGAAAGAACAGGGGCGGGAACAAATTTCTCCACATTGCCACCATGCAAATAAATTTCTCGTACGATAGTCGAAGAAACATAGGCCCATTGCTCACTTGGCGGTAAAAACAGGCTTTCTACGCCGTTAGCCAGCGTTTTATTTAAATGGGCTAATTGCAATTCATATTCAAAATCCGTGGTACTGCGTACACCTCGAATAATGGCTTGAATAGCCTGTTGTTGCACCACATTGGCCAATAAATCGGCAAACCCAATCACTCGAACATTCGGCACATGGGCGACGGATTGTTGCGCTAATTGAACACGTTGCTCCAACTCAAATAACGGTTTCTTGGAGGGGCTGGCAGCCACCGCCACAATAACCTCGGAAAAAAGCACCGCACTTCGCTCAATAATATCCACATGTCCGTTAGTGATTGGATCAAAGGTGCCGGGGTAGATCACTCGAGCCATTTTATTTCTCCGTTTGTTGTGTTGCAGTGTCGGATTGCTGTTCTAAATACGGGCGCAATAAGCCAATCAACCGTTTTAAGGCGCCTCGATTTTCCACTAACACTTCATAACCCGCCTGACCAAAACGTTGACGTAATTTTGGGGAACGTAAAAATTTACTCACGGCCCGAGCTAATATTTTAGGTTCTGACTTCACTTTGAGTACCCCAAGCACATATTCCAATTTTAAAAACACTTCAGGAAAATTAAACACATGCACACCACTAATCACAGGTAATTTAAACGCCAAAGGTTCGAGCGGATTATGTCCGCCATGTTTAACTAAACTGCCGCCCACAAAAGCCACATCAGATACCCCATACATCAACATCAATTCGCCCATGGTGTCGCCTAATAAAATTTGAATTTGTGAACTTGGCGCCACTTGATTGCTGCGACGACAATAACGAAAATCATGTTTTTCAATTAGATTAGCCACGGAATTAAAGCGTTCGGGGTGACGAGGCGCTAAAATCAACAATAAATCAGGGAATTGCTGTAATAAAGTGCGGTGTGCTTGCAGCACAATTTCTTCTTCGCCCTCATGGGTGCTGCCCGCAATCCAAACGGGTCGTTGACCAATCCAGTCTGTTTGTAATTGCTGAATATTGCTTAATAATGCTTCGGAAATCACTAAATCATATTTAATATTGCCCGTTAATTCTAAGCGGCCTCGGTAGCCTAATTCCGTATAACGCTGTCCGCTAATGCTGTCTTGCGGTGCAATCAGGCTAATTTCATTTAACACATTTTTAATCCGATTCTTTGCCCAAGCATAACGTCTGGCGGAGCGGGCAGATAAGCGTGCATTGGCCACAATAAAGGGAATATGGCGTAATTTGAGTTGATGAATTAAGGTTGGCCAAATTTCCGTTTCAATCACAATGCAGGCTTTGGGTTGCACAAACTGAATAAAACGTTTTACCGCACCAGGTAAATCATAGGGTAAATAAAAATGGCGTACACTGTCCCCAAAGGCGGCTTTCACTCGAGCGGATCCGGTGGGGGTCACCGTGGTCATGGTAATGGGTAACTGCGGATATTCTGCTTGAATTTGACGAACCAACGGCGTGGCAGCAATCACCTCGCCCACTGAGGCGGCATGAATCACAATTCCATGCGGACGTGGTTGGCTTGATGGCGCATAAAATAACCCGTAGCGTTCCCAAAGACGCTTGCGGTAATTAGGGGATTTGATACTGCGCCCCCACATAAAAAGTAACAGAAACGGTTGCAACACATACATTGCCAACGTATAGAGCCAACGGAGCATAAGGTTATGCCTAAAAGTAAACGATTAAATGCCTTATAGTATAGCGATTTTAAGGCAAAATCGGAAGAAAATGTTTACTCTGGCGTAATCCAAGTCACCTTGTAGCTCCCCGTTCCCTCGGGTACCAAAGTCTTGACCAAATACGGTAAGACGTTTTTCATTTGGCTTTCTAATTGCCATGGTGGATTGATGACAATCATGCCACTGGCGGTCATGCCACGTTGATCACTATCGGGACGCACGGCGAGTTCAATTTGTAAAATTTTACGAATGCCAGTGGCCTCCAATCCTTTAATCATGCGTTTGCTTTGTTGGCGCAACACCACAGGATACCAAATGGCATAAATACCGGTGGCAAAACGTTTATAGCCCTCCACAATGGCTTGCACCACCAGATCATAATCTTCTTTTAATTCATAAGGTGGGTCGATTAAGACTAAACCTCGACGTTCTTTAGGCGGTAAGGTCGCTTTCAGTTGTTGGAAACCATCATCTCGTTTGGTCGCAATATTATCGTCATTTTTGAATGTATTGCGCAATAACGGATAATCAGCGGGGTGTAATTCGGTGAATAATGCCCGATCTTGTGGGCGTAACATTAAGGCCGCAATAAACGGAGAACCCGCATAATAACGTAATTCTTTGCCACCATAATTGAGTTTTTTAATCAAATTAATATAGCGCTGGACTTCTTCAGGCAGCTCTTTTTGTTCCCAAAGTCTGGCAATGCCCTCTAAATATTCAGCGGTTTTTTCCGATTGTTCACTAAATAAACGGTATTTCCCCACGCCTGCATGGGTGTCTAAATAATAAAACCCTTTGTCCTTTTGTTGCAGATTTTCAATGATCAACATTTGCACAAGATGTTTGAGAACATCGGCGTGATTGCCGGCGTGAAAACTATGGCGATAGCTTAACATGGGATACCCTTCTTGATTTTTAATTTTCGCTAAATAAGCGAAAACCCTGATGACTTTTACAATCATCAGGGTTTCTAAATATGGCTCCTCCTGCGGGACTCGAACCTGCGACATATGGATTAACAGTCCACCGTTCTACCGACTGAACTAAGGAGGAAAAGATGGTGCCTCGAGGCGGAATCGAACCACCGACACGGGGATTTTCAATCCCCTGCTCTACCGACTGAGCTATCGAGGCGTAACGCTTATGCGTCAACACGGGGCGTATTAAACCGTATTTAGGCCTTTCGGTCAACTGTTATTTTACAAAAAAATCTAAATTTTATCTGTTTGCTTGTTTAATATGCAAAAATGGTTAGAAAAAACCCCGCACTTCGTACGGGGCTAAGATTATTTCACACGGCGGTAACTTTGTTGTGCTTTATCCACTTTCAACAAGTAATTACGTGCTTGTGATGATGGATGTGCCGTGGTGAGAATACGGTAGACCTGTTCCGGTTGCAGACGGTTAATTTGGTAAATCGCCTCGTCTTTATCACGACTAAACACTCGCAACACGGCACCTGCGCCACTGTTATAAGCAGAAATCATGGCATAACGCATGGAAGTTGGGTTTTGAATACCCGCAAGATATTCATTCTTCAACAACCACAAGTAAGCCGTACCCGCATCAATGTTTTTCGCCGGGTCGAATAAATAACTTTTATTTGGTTGACCTGACAAGCCTTTCATTTTGAAAATATCACGTCCCGCCGTATGTGGCACCACTTGCATTAAGCCTAACGCATTAGCATAGCTGATCGCATAAGGGTTAAAACTGGATTCCGTTTGCATAATCCCCAAAATCAGACTTTCATCAATGCCATATTGACGTGAGGATTTACGGATAAAGGACATGTAAGCTCTCGCCCGCACATTAACGTGGTTAGCAATCATTTGAATGCTGACAAATTGCACCGCACGGCCGTTGCTTAATTTGCGTTTTTGCAGTTTATTTTGAATCAAGTAAGTCGCAAAATTGTTCGCTGTGTTCAGGTCTTTAATCGGTTGACCGAAATTATTCACGACCTGTCCTACCAAGAACGGGCGAGTACTGATCGGCGTATCGCCCGAGGCAAATAAGTCAATTCCTTTCGCATCAGATCCCATCAGCAACGTATGCACAATGGCGTTATGCAAACGATTTAAATCAGACAAGGTTTCAATATTAATTTGCCCCTCATCAAAGCTAATATGGCTACGGGTATAATAACTGTCCGTATATTTCACATAGTCTTTACGACTGGCCACCAGTAACTCTTTCACGCCCCAAATTTGGTCGATATTTTGCGAAAACTGGCCCGTTAATAAATCCAACCCATGGGTATCTTTCGCCAAGGTTTCGTCATAGCTACGTTCTTTACTTGAGGAACAGGCATACAAAAAGGGAATAAGCGCCAACACGGCTAATTTTTTTAAGGAAATCTTCATCATAATTCATTTATTCAGCTTGTGGAACATAGCCTTCAATATGCACCTCTTTGCCCTCAAACAAAAAATTCACCATTTCTTGCTCTAGCAGTTGACGATGCTCGGCGTTCATCATATTTAATTTTTTCTCATTGACGAGCATGGTTTGCTTTTTCATCCATTCGCCCCATGCTTGCTTGCTAATGTTGTCAAAAATACGTTTCCCCAATTCCCCAGGGTAAAGCTGGAAATCTAAGCCCTCGGCTTGTTGGTTTAAATAAGCACAAAATACTGTTCTAGCCATTATAATTTTCTCTTATGAAATTCGGTTAATAAATTTTTGACTGGCGTAGCAAGTCCAATTTGATCGGGATTGGTCGGATCATACCAATATTTCCCCCGACTGGATAGAGAAGATTGATATTCTTCCTGACTTTCTGCTATTTTTTTCCAATCTGTGCGATCTTCGTCACATTTTTTGTCCTGAAGTTCCGCATAAATTGGATAAATATCTAAATGAAAATGGCTAAAGGTATGTCGAAATGCCGTCCATTCTTGATATTGTGTAATCCCCCGCTTGTGTAAATAACCTAATAAATCGTCTTTCGTCGCAAATTGTGGAAAGCAATATAGCCCACCCCACAGGCCTGAAAGTTCTCGAGGTTCTAATAATACCTTGCCTTGGTCAGCCAAAATTAAAAAATAACTGGTTCGTTCTGGCAAGGCTTTTTTCGGTTTTTTATTGGGATAATCTCGCCAAGAATCTGTTAAATTTGCACCGCACTTTTGGCTAATTGGACACAAATCACACTTCGGTTTTGAACGAGTACAAACCATTGCTCCCAAATCCATCATGGCTTGATTAAAATCCGCCCCCTGATCTTGTGGCGTCACTTGTTCGCTTAACGTCCACAATTTATCTTCCACTTTCTTATCACCAGCCCAGCCCTCAACAAGAAAAAAGCGAGATAAAACACGTTTTACATTGCCATCTAAAATCGCATAGGGCTGATTCAAAACGGAAGATAAAACCGCTCCCGCCGTACTTCGCCCAATCCCTGACAAGGCCAACACGTGCGCAAATTGGGTAGGGAATTCCCCCTGATATTCATCACGAATCTGCTGTGCCGCCTTGTGTAAATTTCTAGCTCTGGCGTAATAGCCTAAGCCTGTCCACAAATGCAACACTTCATCAAGAGGCGCATTAGCCAGTGCGGTAATGGTGGGGAACGTTTTGATAAACCGCTCAAAATAAGGGATGACCGTTGCCACTTGGGTTTGTTGCAACATCACTTCCGACAACCACACGCCGTAGAGCGTTTTATCCTGCTGCCAAGGCAAATGCTTACGCCCAAATCGGTGATACCAATTCAGTACAGCTTGCGCAAAAGGGGCGGTGGAACAAGATTGTGCGGTCATACTCGTTTAAAGTGCGGTAAAAAAAGAGCGGAGATTTTAACATAAATCTGTCACCCTGTTGATTAAAAATTTTACTACACTTTTAAGATGAAAAGCCTAAAATAAGGAATAATCCGCAATACAACCCTTTTTATGACAATGATAAAATCAAACCGAGCCCCAAGTTTATTATTAAAACTCACCATTATGATGATCGGTGGTTTTGCCTTTTTGCAAGTGTATTCTATTCAAGCCATTTTGCCCGTCTTAATGGAACACTTTGCAGCGACTCATGTACAAGCGGGATTAACCGTTGGCGTGACCGTCATGGCGGTAGCCATCATGTCGCCTTTTATGGGCATGTTTTCCGATGCGGTGGGACGAAAAAGCCTGATTGTTATTTGCATGTTATTGATCGTCATTCCCACTGCGTTACTCAGTATCAGCGAAAGTATCTCACAGATTAAATTATGGCGGTTTTTACAAGGCCTATTTGTACCAGGCATTACCGTGGTCACCATCGCTTATATCAGCGAAGAATTTCCCGATAAATTAGCCGCCATGCTGTCCTTATATGTGTCAGGCACCGTGTTAGGTGGTTTTTCAGGACGGTTTCTCACCGGTTATTTACACAGCTTAGTGGGATGGCAAACGGGCTATTTGATTTTTGCAGGCTTAATGTTAATTGGGGTCATCTGGGCTGCGCTCGTCTTGCCTGCCTCGAAAAATTTTGTGGTCAGTGGTAACTTTCGGGCATCATTAAATATTCTACGCCAACACAGCCAAAACCCTCATGTACTCACCGCTTGCGCATTGGGTGCCTGCGTGTTGTTTAGCCTCGTGAGTATTTTTACCTTTATCAACCTCCGCCTCGCCGCCGCCCCTTATGAACTCAGTTCCGCCAATTTGGCGAATCTGTTTACGGTGTATTTAATTGGCATGCTAATTACCCCATTGACCGCTAAATTGATTTATAAAGTGGGCATTGCCAACAGTTTATTCTTCGCCATTATCAGCTCTATCTGTGGCGCCTTGATCACCCTATGCTCTCCTTTATGGCTAATTATTGTAGGCTTGGTCATTATGTCTTCTGGCGTATTTATCAGCCAAGCCACCACCATTAGCCATATCTCGCAACATGTCAACCAAGGACGTTCATTGGCCTCTGGACTGTATTATATGTGTTATTACACGGGCGGGAGCATTGGTGCTTGGATCTGTGGGATCAGCTATACCCATTTCGGTTGGTCTGGTGTGGTATCAACGGTGATTTTATTGCAACTCATGGCATTAGGCATTGTGTTTTTTGGGATTAAAATGGCCAAGCCAGTGACCAAATAAAAACCAAGAAAATTTGCACCGCACTTTTAAATCCGTATAATTGCCCCAAATTTATTTTCAATAACATACCATGACAGAACAGAAAAACACCTTTGCCGATCAAAAACGTAAAACCGTAGAAACCGCTGAATTTACTGAAGACGGACGCTATAAACGCAAAGTGCGGAGCTTTGTGTTACGCACCGGCCGATTAAGCGAATATCAACGCCAAATGATGAACGATAACTGGGCCAATTATGGCTTGGATTATCAAGAAACGCCCTTTGATTTTGCTAAAATTTATGGCAATAATCATCCCGTGGTGCTAGAAATCGGCTTTGGCATGGGGAAATCTTTAGTGGAAATGGCCGCTCAAAATCCCGATAAAAATTACCTTGGCATTGAAGTTCACACCCCAGGTGTGGGTGCTTGTTTGGCTTATGCTTTAGAAAAAGGCGTGAAAAATTTACGTGTCATGTGTCATGATGCTACGGAAATTTTGCGTGATTGCATTGCGGAAAATTCACTGGGCGGATTACAACTCTTTTTCCCTGATCCTTGGCAAAAGGCGAAACACCATAAACGTCGTATTGTTCAACCCGCTTTTGTAGAAACCGTGGCAACCAAATTACACCGCGGTGGCTTTATTCATTTTGCCACTGACTGGGAAAATTATGCCGAACACATGCTAGATGTGTTACAATCCGTGCAAAGTGCGGTGGGAATTCGTAATATTTCGGCAACGAATGATTATATTGAACGCCCCGATTTCCGCCCATTAACGAAATTTGAACAGCGTGGTCATAAACTTGGCCACGGTGTTTGGGATTTATATTTTATTAAAGAGTAAGAGCTAAACAGGCTCGCATAGCATAGGAGAAAAATATGGCTATTCAACGTAACGCACGTCAGCGTAAAAAAATGCACTTAGCAGAATTCCAAGAATTAGGCTTTTTAGTCAACTGGCAATTTGCTGAGGGAACCGCTATTGAGAAAGTGGATGAAATCGTTGATCGTTTTATTCGTGAAGTGATTCAAGCCAATGGTTTAGCTTATGAGGGCAGTGGCTATTTACATTGGGAAGGGCTAGTTTGTTTAGAAAAAATCGGAAAATGTGATGAAAATCACCGCACTTTAGTCAAAAACTGGCTAGAAAGCAACGGTTTACAACAAGTGGAAATCAGTGAATTATTTGATATTTGGTGGGAATTTCCAACCAAATAAGCATGAAAAAAAGCGATAACTAAAATAGGGCCAAACAAGCCCTATTTTTTGTTTAAAACACCGCCTCTAAACGTAAGAAGAGATTCACAAAGTGAGTACGTTCTGCCTTACGGTCATTATAATATTGCGCCTCGGGTTTGAGGAAAACCCATTGTTTATAAATAGGTTGACGCCAGCTAATAAACGGTCCATAAACGGTTAAATCGGCTTTTTTATGTATTATCGGGCCACCGGTAAAAATACCATAATTGAGTTCCCGATTGCCACTAAAACGATGTTGGCAGTATATACTGTTTCCCCAATAGGTTTCTTCATCGTTATCATGTGTGTATTCAAGGAAAAGGCTGCTGATATTAGAGATTTGCGCACTTTCATGATGTTTCACATCAAAGTTGGAACGTAAAAAATGTTTACTATTAATACCATAACGGTAAATTTGTTCCAGTCTTGAACTCAGGGTTTCTGTCCAGTTCCAATCTTTCCCCACTTTGGCACGTAAGAAAATATCCGCCCCATGACGAATCCCCAAATCAAGATCAGTATCAATGCCGCCCCAGTTTTTCAGCTCTTTTGAAAAACGTAACGCCACCGATGCGTTATCATTACGACTGGATTTGCGATCTAATTTTTTAGTTTGTAGTGGATCTTTACGTTCAGGGTTGACCGAATCATCCATGGTATTATCAATAGATTCATCCCCAAACACCAAACTCCAACGGCGTTTTAAAGTGGGCAATTTAATTTTCCCCCGAATCCGTGGCTTAATGCTGTAACCATCGTAACGGTTCCAACGATTATCCAACATCAAACGCAAGGTTGCACTGGACGGGTTATTGGGATCGGTTTCACCAAACCAACTGTCGATATCATTCGACCATTCCTTTAAATATTGTCTAACGGTTTTATGTGAACTGTCTGCCCAGTTTTCGTCGTTATTTTCTGCTGCCCAAGATTGCCCTGTCAGACCGAGTAACAGTAAAGGCATTGCGTAATAATAGCTTTTTTTTGTCATCGTATTTCTTCCATAAACCGTTGTTCCGTATTTCTATATTAGAGCCCTTAGCGGATAAATGCAAATTCATCTTGAAAAAATTCGCATTTTGTGAACAAAAAAACTGACTGTCACCTAGATATTTTTTGCACGAACCCTTGACGAAATGCCCTTTCAGGGGTAACATTCGCCCCGATTTTATTACTTTGGAGCAACACACTTTGGACAGTCACAGTCGATACCGACTTTATATTTTCATTTAGTGTCGCCTTTCCCCTCTTTCTGGGCTTATCGGCGACAAGTTCGTGGATAAGTTTTCCACCATTTTGGTATCTTTTTATGGATTTTTTAACCGCACTTTATCGGTGTTTTAGGTTAATTAATCGTTTTGTTCATTGCGTTTGTTCATATCCCACAAGGAGTATGACAACATGATTAACGCATTTTCCCTTGAAAACGCCCGTTTGACCCGTTTAGAGGACGAAGATAACGCTGCACTTAACACGGCCATCTGGATTGACTTGCTTGAACCGTCGATTGAGGAACGTGAAACCTTGCAACAAAGCCTCGATCAAAATTTGGCGAGTTTCTTGGAATTAGAAGACATTGAGGCGTCCGCCCGTTTTTTTGAAGATGAGGACGGCTTGCATTTGCACTCATTCTTCTATTGTGAAGATGAAGATGATTATGCGGATCTCGCCTCCGTGGCCTTTACCATTCGTGACGGCCGTTTGTTCACCTTGCGAGATCGTGAACTGCCTGCATTTCGTTTGTATAGAATGCGTTCCCGTTATCAACGCTTAGAAGAATGTAACGCTTACGAAGTGCTGCTCGATTTAATCGAAACCAAAATTGAGCAATTAGCGGACGTGATTGAAACCGTTTATTCCGAGTTAGAACGATTAAGTCGGGTGATCTTAGAGGGCAAGCAAGGCAAAGCCTTTGATGAAGCCTTAGGCACCTTGACAGAGCAAGAAGATACCAGTTCCAAAGTGCGTTTGTGCTTAATGGATACGCAGCGTGCCTTAAGTTTCTTGGTGCGAAAAACTCGCTTGCCTGCCACTCAGTTAGAACAGGCTCGGGAGATTTTACGAGATATTGAATCCTTGCAACCGCATAATGAATCCTTATTTCAAAAGGTTAACTTCTTAATGCAAGCGGCCATGGGTTATATCAATATTGAGCAGAATAAAATCATGAAATTCTTCTCGGTGGTGTCCGTGATGTTCTTACCCGCTACGCTGGTTGCCTCCACTTACGGTATGAACTTTGAATTTATGCCAGAATTACATTTTGAATATGGTTATCCGATGGCAATCGGTATGATGATCGTCGCCGCCATTTCGCCCTATTTGTATTTTAAACGCAAAGGTTGGTTGTAAATCACAAAAGTGCGGTTATTTTGGGGCGTTTTTAACGCCCTTTCGCTTTTTATGGTACAATCGCACAAATTTTATTTTATGAAGAAAAAACGATGTCAAGAGAAAAGAAATCCCGTCGAGTGACGGACGCTATGCCAATTCGTAAATCCGATAAAAAACCGGAAAAACCGTTGTTTGGCAAGAAATTATCCCGTTATGAACTGGACGCCAAAGCCCGTGATGAAAAACGTAAACGCAAGCACAAAGGTTTAGCGACAGGTTCTCGTCATAGCGCAACGGAAAACAACAATACGACACAAAACCAAACAGTAAAAGATCCTCGTATTGGCAGCCGTAAAAAAGTGCCATTAATTGTGGAATTTGTGAACAAGCCAGAACAAGGGAAAGTGATTCCACCGTTAAAAACAGAGCAAAAAATCACCGCGCTTGACCCGATGTTAGAACTGGAACAGTTGGAAAATAACGAATGTCTGAATGAGTTATTGGATCAACTGGAGGCGGGTAAAGTATTAAATGCAGAAGATCAAAAATTTGTCGATGAATGCCTAGATCGTATCGCACAATTAATGGCTGAACTCGGCCTTGATGAAGAAGAGGAAAGTGAGGAAGATTTATACCGCACTTTTGAGAAAATGGATATTAACCAGTTTAGATAATGACAACGATTTTACTGATTATTGGTGCGGCCATTGTAATTGCCATGGCCATTTACACGGTGCATTTGCTACGACAATTACGCCAACAAAAACGTTTATTTGCGCAAGCCAAGCAAGCTCGTATGCGACGCTTGAAAGACAGCATTACCATTATCGCGAAAGCCATGTTAAACGGCGACTGCAATCATTCCGAGGGCGTCATTCGGTTAAAAATGTTGCTCGATCCGCTCGGCCAAAAACGCTTGGTGGATTATGCTGCCATGTGGCAACTGTATGAAATCGTACAGGATATGCCCACCCATGAGGCTCGCAAAACCTTGAAAAAGAATGAACGTATGCGTTTAGATTTACAACGTGAAAGTAAAGAAGTGGAATTAGAAACGCAAATAAAAACCGATTTAGCACAATTATTGGAAGACATAAAATAGCCATGAGTGACATTACTTGGGATCAGGATCTCATCCAAAAATATAACCATTCCGGACCACGTTATACCTCCTATCCAACGGCATTGGAATTTAGTGAAAGCTATACTGAGGAAGATTTTCAGGCGGCAGCGGCCCGTTATCCAGAACGCCCTTTGTCGTTGTACGTCCATATTCCATTCTGTCACAAGCTGTGCTATTTCTGCGGCTGTAATAAAGTGATTACTCGCCACCAGCACAAAGCGGATATTTACTTAGATTATGTGGAACAGGAAATCAAAACCCGTGCGGCATTATTTCAGCACCGTTTAGTGACCCAAATTCACTGGGGCGGTGGCACACCGACATATTTAAGTGAGGAACAATCGGCACGTTTAATGCAAATGTTGCGAGATCACTTCAAGATCGCCGACAATGCGGAAATTTCGATTGAAATGGATCCCCGTGAAATTGAGCTTTCCATGTTGGCCCATTTGCGTAAGATCGGTTTTAACCGCATCAGTATGGGCGTGCAAGATTTCAATAAAGACGTGCAAAAAGCGGTGAATCGTGAACAAGATGAAGACTTCATTCGTGCGTTATTGGAGCGAGCCAGAGAACTGGGTTTTCAGTCTACTAACTTAGATTTGATTTATGGTCTACCGTTGCAAAACGTGGACAGTTTTATGTTCACCTTGCAAAAAGTGATTGAACTCAATCCAGATCGTTTGAGTGTGTTTAATTATGCGCACTTACCCGCACGTTTTGCGGGTCAAGCGAAAATTAAAGATCACCAATTACCGGCGCCAGAAACCAAACTCCAGATTTTACAAAAAACCATTGAAACCTTAGGCAATGCAGGCTATAAATTTATTGGCATGGATCACTTTGCTAAACCCGATGATGAATTAGCCATAGCCCAAAATAACGGTATTTTACACCGCAATTTTCAGGGCTACACCACCCAAGAAGAATGTGATTTGTTGGGCTTAGGCGTGTCTGCCATCAGTTTGTTAGGCGATACTTATGCGCAAAATCAAAAAGAAATTAAACGTTATTATGCCGATGTGGATAGCACAGGCATTGCCTTACATAAAGGCTTAGTCTTAAGCCAAGAAGATTGCTTACGTCGAGATGTAATTAAAGCCTTGATCTGTAATTTCAAACTGGATTTTGCGACGATTGAGCAACAATATCAAATTGATTTTAAAACCCATTTTGCCGAAGATTTGGCTTTGTTAGCGCCATTAGTGGAAGATAACTTAGTGCAAACCAATGAACAGGGCATTCAAGTGTCGTCGACAGGTCGCTTATTAATCCGCAATATTTGCCTCTGTTTTGACACCTATTCTCGCCAACAAGCCAGAAGACAGCAATTTTCACGGATTATTTAACTCTTCAACAAAAAAGCACCGCACTTTAATCTCAGTGCGGTGCTTTCTTTTAACTGTGATAGATTAATCTTTTGGTAAAATATAAAGCGCTACCAATAAGCCACCCCAAATAATACTCAGAGCGACAATCATCATTAAAATTGCACTTGTACTCATTTTTATTCTCCCTCTTGTGAGTGGTGTTCGGCTAAGACTTCATCTTTCCATTTTAAACGAGAAAGCAAGATAGACACGACGACTAACAAAATCGCCATCCCCCAACCAAAGGTATTCACGAACCAACTTGGATAACCCTCGTAGCCTTCGCTGAATACTTTAGCCCCTTCACTTAACAACATAAAGGCCAAAATACCTGTGGTGATCACGATACAAAGACGCCATACAAAGCCCACTTTGAATGAAGAGGTTTCATTTAGATGATTACCTAACACGCCTAATTTTTCATTGGCTACAATAGCAATTAATGATACAAAGGCAACGGCCACAATACCGAAGTAGTTCACAAATTTATCCATGACATCTAGCATTGGTAAGCCTGTTGTGGTACCGAATAAGACGACGGACACCACCATCATTGGTAAACCCACAATAAATGTGACTTTGGCACGGCCAATACGTAATTTATCTTGTACGGCGGAGATAATAACTTCAATAACGGAGATAAAAGAGGTTAACGCTGCAAAGGTTAAGGAACCAAAGAATAGCACCCCAATCACTTGACCAAATGGCGCCTCATTAATAATGGTTGGGAACGCAAAGAACGCTAAACCAATACCGCCTTTCGCCACTTCACTCACTTGTTGACCTTCTGCGGTCGCCATAAAGCCCAATGCTGCAAACACCCCGATACCGGCTAGAAGTTCAAAACTTGAGTTAGCAAAACCGACCACTAAGCCTGAACCTGTGAGGTCGGAATCTTTTTTCAAGTAAGAGGCGTAAGTAATCATGATCCCGAAACAGATAGATAACGAGAAGAAGATTTGTCCATAGGCCGCAATCCACACACTCGGGTCGGAAAGTTTTGACCAATCTGGCGTAAATAGCGCATCTAAACCTTTTGTTGCACCCGGTAGGAATAACGCTGAAACCACTAACACCAAGAACATCACCACCAGTATTGGCATTAAAATAGAAGAACTTTTCGCAATCCCTTTTTGTACGCCTAAAGCAAGGACTAACAAGGCAACAATCCAAACCGCAATTAACGGCCCAACGACCATGCCGACAAATTCAAAACTTACCCCTTGTGCGACATCGCCCATTTTGAGGAATTCACCCACGAAGAAATCAACGGGTTTTTCGCCCCATGCTTTGGTGAAAGAGAAATAGGTATACGTCGCCGCCCAACCGAGTACCACAGCATAGTAGATCCCGATAATGACGTTGACCATCACTTGCCACCAACCAAAGGTTTCAAAATGTTTACTGAAACGGCGATAAGACAATGGCGCACCACCACGATGGCGATGACCAATGGCATAGTCTAAGAATAATAATGGAATACCGGCGGTTAATAAAGCGATCAAATAAGGTATAATGAACGCACCGCCCCCGTTTTCATAAGTTGTGTACGGGAAACGCCAAATGTTTCCCAAGCCAACCGCCGAACCAATGGCGGCAAGAATGAACGCTCTGCGTCCAGAAAAAGTTTCACGTTTTGTAGAATTACTCATTCTACCCCCTTAATAATTAATGTGAATTAAACAACAACTCGAAATATAAACGAAAATGCTGTTTAGTCAACAAAAAATAGATAAAAATCTAAAAAAATGCGAATTCTTATCTTAAAAGTAGGTGTTTTATGCTAGAAAAAATCTATATTACTCATGGTTACACCGCCCATTCACAAAAACATTGGTTTCCATGGCTCAAAGTGCGGTTAGAAAATCAGAAAATTTTTACGCAAATTTTTGATATGCCCAATTCAACCGAACCCGATCCACAACAATGGCTTGAATTTCATCAACAACATATTCCTCAGCTTGATCAACATTGCTATTTTATCGGGCATAGTTTGGGTTGTATTGCGACCTTGCGTTTTTTGCAACAAGCAAAAATGCAAATTGGGGGAATTATTTTAGTCTCTGGTTTTGCGGAAAAATTACCGAATTTACCCGAACTCGACGATTTCAATAAAACTCCGCTAAATTTCACCGCACTTATTCAGCAAATCCCCAAACGGGTAGTGATAGCATCGGACGATGATGATGTGGTAAATGTTCAATTTACTCGCAACTTGGCGCAGAATTTACAAGCGAATTATATTGAAGTGTCAGGCTACCGTCATTTTTTGGACAGACAAGGGGTGACGGAATTGCCGTTGGTGTATGAGGAAATAATGAAAATGGTGAAATAATCAAGAGAGAATATCTTTATTTTACCTTGTTTAAAATGGGAATTTTGGAGTATTATTTTATTATCTTAGCTTAAGGAAAGAATGTCATGACCCATCAAAAAACCGATTTACGCATTATTCGTAGCCATAAATTAATCCGTAATGCGCTTATCGAATTACTGAATCAAAAGAATTACCATGACATTAATGTGCAAGATATTTTAGATCTTGCCATGGTGAATCGTTCTACCTTTTACACCTATTATTCAGGTAAAGATGATTTGGTTGGAAAAATGATGGATGATTTAAAAGCAGAAATTAAGCAACTCATTGAACTGCGTCAACAAGCGAACGATTTAACTCAATTTTTTGAAACCGCCATGCCGAAATGGTATGAACTACGCCATGTGTTGCTTGCGCTCTGGAAAGTGCATACGCCTCGTCATCATTTGTTTGAGGATATGATAAAAATGTTCCAAAAATCCTTTGTCCAGTTGGCTGAGGGGAAAAGTATCAGTGAAACCGATTTGCCGTTACAATCCTTACTTTTCGCTCACTCCTTTTTAACGGCGATCCGTTTTTTCTTTGAGAAGAATCAAAAACCAGATGCAAAGAAAATTATGGATTTGTGGCAGAATACCTTGGATATTGCGGTAGAAAGAAAATAAAAAAGAAACGCACGTTTAAAAGTGCGTTGCTTTTTTCCGATATTTAAAGAATGACCAATCCGCCGTCTCGCTGAATTTGCCCACTCACAGCGAGATTAATTAATAATAATCCCGCATTTTCCAACAGTCTGGCTTTTTGTAATTTGCCGACATCAACCAATTTTGCACCACTATTCGCTAAGGCGGTAAAAATCCGTTGCTTGGCCTCCTCGCTGTCACTGGCAAACAGTAAACTGGCTGGATTGCCTTTTACTTGGCAACTGGCAAGGCTATCTGAAAAGTTGATATTAAAGCCTTTGACAACTTGGCTGTTTGGCAGTTTCTCTGCTACGATTTCTGCACTGGATGTGCCTTGTGGAACAAGCAAGCTATCTAAATTGGCAAAGCTGATCGGGTTTGCAATATCAATCACGATTTTACCGGCAAAATGTGTGCCGTGCGTTTCTACTAACGGCGCAAGATCAGGGAATTTTACCGCTAAAACGATAATATCACCTAATTCATGTCCGTCATAATCTCGCCCGATAATGTCGACTTCGTTGCCACAACGTTCAAATAATTTAGCGATTTCAGCACCAATCATGCCTTTTCCGCCGAAAATACTAATTTTTGCCATATTTTTTCTCCTGTCAATGTAAAAAAGCGAATGGAGACTGTCCATTCGCCCGAAACGTTATTTGCCGTTTTTGATGTCTAACACACGCTCTTTAGCATAACCCCAAATGCGATCTTCACGATATGGGTATGGGCTATTGCGATCTTTTAGCACCATAATTGGGCCAATCCAAAGCACGAATAATGACGCAAATCCACCGATAATCCCGATAATATAATCTGTACTTGTCACCAAATTGTGGCTTTCAATGTAGTAGATGTAGTAAATCATCACTGGAATGTTCAATAAGAAGATTGAACCGAAACCTGGGTTGTACCAACGTTTTAATTTGTATGATGTCACGCCGTGATTAGTGACTTGCAAGCAAGCCTGCAACACTTGGATTAACCCGTACCAAATACAATCTGGGAAAATGATGGCAATAATATAGAACGTATAGCAAAGGAACACGTTATTAATCATTACCAAATTTGCATTGGTGGGGTAGCGGTTGTAATCGTCGCCGTGATTGCCGAGTAAACCGATATTAAAAATACTTGGGAAACCACCTGGATACGCATATTCTTCAAACTGGTGGACTAACATTGCCATCCAACTCAGGGTTAAAATCACTTGGATTTCACTTAGTTGACTGTGTCCCCAAAGGGCGAGGTAATAGGCGAGTAAAATAAACAACACCATACCCACGTTATACCAGTTGTGACGGTAAAAATTCATCATCTTGTTCACCCCTTATTTCGTTTCAGATGTTTCTACGATTAACACTCGAGATGTGCTACTCGCTTTGCGACTTTTGTTAATTTTTTGGTAGAAATCAGAGTTGTACCAAGCTCGGGCTTGTTCCGCACTTTCAAATTCGATAATGCTCACCACACCGTTGGCATCGCCTTCCATCATTTCAGGTTTGGTCGCTTTGACGATCACTTTACCGCCGTAAGGTTTTAAGCTATCCATAAAACCTGCACGGTATTCTTTCATACCCGCTTGGTTGGTCACATTGACTTCCCCGATCACATAGGCTGGCGCCGCCATGGCGCTGGATGCGGTGAAAAGTGCGGTTAAAATTGCAAAAGTTTTGGTGAATTTCATGATGTTTACTCGTTTATAAAATCTTGTGAAAAAATGACCGCACTTTAGTACGATCATTTCATCTATTAGGCCTGTTCTTTCGCAACTTGCTCTAATGCCATTCTCGCCCAGTTACGCCATTCAATGCCTAAATGCCATTTGTGTCCCTCAATCATTTCTTGGTCCACGCCTTTTGGCATAAATACACCTAACAACACTTCGCAACCGGTTTCCGTGTTGCGGAACTGGTGGAATGCGGCGACTGCGGTTGAATGATCGCCCTCACGGATTGGACAAGAAATATAGCTCACATAGGGATATTTTGCCTCATCACGAATGGCTTTTGCTTGTGCAGGGGCGTTGTCAATATTCGGATAGAATTTACCGATTAAGTTTACTGGCTTATCCCAACAACCGACAGTTTCAATAATGCGACGGTTACCGCCTTCGGTGTCTTTAATCATGTAATGCTCAGGGTTTGCTTTCCAGTTGGTTTGTTCGCTGAATGTACGGAAACATTTTAAAAAATCTTCCGCTTTTAAACCGTCCACTTGCATTAAGGCTTGACTTAACACTAATTCGCCATCGCAAGTGTCAGCGAATTGTTGGAATTTCACGTCCATCTCGTGCATTTCTTCTTGTAAGATTTTGTCCACGCCCTCGTGTCCGAGTTTGGTTTTGATTAAATCTAAGGCGACATACGCACGTTCTAATTCTTTGCGTAATAATTCAATTTCACTGATTTCTTGACCGTTAATAAGGGTACGAATGTTTGACATATTTTGCTCTCCTGTGAGTATTGTTAACGTTGCTAATGAATGTGAAAGCGTTGTGCTTTCGATAAGGTGTATTATAGATTTATTACGGAGAGATACAACCAACAGCAAACCAGTATGGAATAGGGTTATCCATACAAATTAGATATTGTGTATGGATAGGCATAATCGAAATATTAATATTGTTGGGAAAATTTATCGAAAAATCACCGCACTTTTTTGATATTTGTGCGGAAATGTATTGTGAAAAGACAAAATCTGCAACACAGCGAGTTTGAATATTAAACCCGACATGTTGCAGATTTCATTTATTCTTAATTATTTCAATCGGTTAAGTTAATCTTCTTTTAACGGCACCACTAACATATCAATGGTAACGGTATTCATTAATTGACGCGTAGAGGACATTAATTTACTCCAGAAATCTTGGTGATGACCCGTGACGAGTAAATCCACATCATATTGTTCAATCGCATCAGCGAGCACTTGACCTAAATCACCGCTGCCACTTAATTTTTCACCAATTGGATAACCTGCTTGATCGGCGAGTTGTAGCAAGGCTTGCTGTGTTTCACTGGAAATGCGATCTTGCATAGAAGTCATATTTACATCAATTAACCCCGTATAAAGATCGGAGAAATTGACATCAACGTGAATAATCGACAATTTAGCATTGTGGCGCTCTGCAATAGAGGCGGCTTTTTTCACCAATCTTGGGCTTTCATCTGAAAGATCGACGGCAACTAAAATATGTTTATACATAATTCCCTCCTTAATTTCTCGGGTTAAATGGATTATTTAGGCGTATATTAACATCTCTTTTAAACAAAAAATGTGTACTAGATCACAATTTTGAAAAAAGATCAAAATTTTATTATGATATGCGAATCTATCCGCCAATAAGGAAAAACTATGTCCCATACTATTGATGATTTTGTACAACTTATCGCTAAATTACGCAATCCTCATGGCGGTTGCCCATGGGATCTTAAACAAAATTACCATTCTATGATCCCTTGTTTACTTGAGGAAACCTATGAAACTGTGGAGGCTATTGAGCAAGGGGATGTGACCAATCTACGGGAAGAATTAGGGGATTTATTATTACAAGTGGTGTTTTTTAGCCAACTCGCCAAAGAGGACGGGAAATTCACCTTTGAAGATGTGGTTAATGAGGTTTGCCAGAAAATTATCCGCCGTCACCCACATGTCTTTGGTGATCAATCGGCTCGTAATGAACAAGAGGCACTGGCGAATTGGAATGCCATGAAAGCACAAGAAAAATCAGCCGAGGGAAAACAGCAGTCCATTTTGGATAATGTCCCTCATGCGTTTCCGGCCTTATTGCGTGCGGAAAAATTACAGAAAAAATGCGCTAAAGTGGGCTTTGATTGGACGGAACTTCAGGATGTACTCAACAAAGTGCAAGAAGAATTAGAAGAAGTAAAACAAGAATTAAATCAACCGCACTTAGATCAGACGAAAATCCAAGAGGAAGTGGGCGATTTGTTATTTGCCACGGTCAATTTGAGCCGTCATTTGAAATGTCAGGCGGAAGAAAGCCTACGCCAAGCCAACCATAAATTTGAACGCCGTTTTCGAGCAGTGGAACAAAAATTAACACAGCAAGGCAAAACTTTTGCGCAAAGTAATTTGATAGAAATGGATATTTTATGGGACGAAGTGAAAAAAGAGGAAAAAAAACAGAATAATGAGGGCTAACTCACATTAGCCCTGTCAACATACCGTCGGTTATTTTTTCTGTTTATACACTTCCATGGCTTGTGGTAATAAACGTTGTAAGTTCGCTTGACGTTCTTCATCACTCGGGTGAGTGGAGAACAGACTGGCGACTTTACTTGAACCGCCTTGCGCCTGCATTTTTTGCCAAAGTTTTGGCGCTGCTTGTGGATTATAACCGGATTTTGCCATCAGCATAATACCGACTTCATCAGCTTCCGTTTCATGGCTACGGGAATAAGGCTTGTTGGTGATTAAATCTACCGTTCCGCTCCCTAAGCCTTGCAAGTCAACACCCAGTGCAGCGCTCGCCCCAAGTTCGACTGCGGTGCCTAATACGGCAGTAAATACGCCAAAATTCCGTGAGGATTTACCATGTTCTTTTAACGCATGGGCCATTTCATGCCCCATTACGGTGGCAATTTCATCATCAGTTAAAGCTAATTTATCCACCAATCCCGTATAGAACATCATTTTTCCGCCCGGCATTGCCCAAGCATTCAGCTCAGTATTTTTCACCACCGCAATTTGCCAGTTAAATTTGGTGCCGGTGTTATTTTCTCGTTCCGCATAGGGTTGCATTACACGAAAAATCTTGTGTACCCGTTTAGAGGTGATTGAACTGGTATCCAATACGCCTTTTTGTCTCGCTTGAGTAAGGATTTGTGCATATTGAGTTTCAGATTGTTGGTTTATTTCCGTACTGGTGGCGCAACTCACTAACATAGTGGTCGCAAGGCAAGTCACTATCAATTTACGTTTTAGCATAAAATTCCCCACTGATCTGATAAAAAAATACCGCCTTACCAAGGTAAGACGGCATCTCTATTGGATTATTTTTTCGCACGCTCAAAGGAGTCTAAAATCTCTTGGCGAGCTTCGTTCACATCGCCCCAGCCTTCGACTTTCACCCATTTTCCTGCTTCAAGTGCTTTATAGCTTTCGAAGAAGTGTTGGATTTGGGCTTTTAATAACGCCGGTAAATCGCCCACATCTTGAATATGATCGTATTCTTTGCTTAATTTGGTATGTGGCACCGCAACGACTTTCGCATCACCACCCGCCTCATCAGTCATTTTTAACACACCCACTGGACGGCAACGAATCACCGAACCCGGTTGTAATGGATATGGCGTTGGCACTAACACATCTACTGGATCGCCGTCAGAAGATAAGGTGTTGTTCACATAGCCATAGTTGGCTGGGTAGAACATGGCGGTTGCCATAAAACGGTCAACAAATAATGTCCCCGTTTCTTTGTCCACTTCGTATTTGATTGGATCGGAATTTGCCGGAATTTCAATTACTACATAAATATCGTCAGGTAGCGCTTTACCTGCTGGAACGCTTTCTAAGCCCATGTTAATCTTCCTTTTGTTAAATGAATATAAATAAACACACCGATTATAGCGATATTTAGTTGGTTTTGCTAGAAAGTGCGGTTAGAATAATGAAAATTTTTTATTGATAACAAGAGAATGCTTATGCCGACGATCGCTGTTGCCATGATTGTGAAAAATGAAAGCCAAGATTTGGCACAATGTTTAGACACCGTCAAAGATTGGGCGGATGAAATTGTGATTTTGGATAGCGGTAGCACGGACAATACGCAAGAAATTGCCCAATCCTACGGCGCAAAATTTTATTCTAATACCGATTGGCAAGGTTTTGGCAAACAACGCCAGCTTGCACAGCAATATGTCACCAGTGACTATGTGTTATGGCTCGATGCTGATGAACGAGTTAGCCCCGAATTAGCGCAATCCATTCAAACTGCGGTGCAAAATAATGCAGAAAATACGGTGTATCAAATTAACCGTTTAAGTACTGTGTTCGGTCGTGAAATCCGCCATTCAGGTTGGTATCCCGATTATGTGGTACGCTTATATCAAACTGACTACGCCAAATATGGCGATGAGTTAGTGCATGAACGTGTGCATTACCCCGCCGCCGCCAAAGTCGAAAAACTCAACGGCGATTTAGCCCATTTCACCTACAAAAATGTACATCATTATTTAGTTAAATCCGCCGGCTACGCCAAAGCGTGGGCGGAACAACGTCAAGCTCAAGGCAAAACCGCCAGTTTATTGGACGGCGTAACCCACGCTTTAGGTTGCTTTGTGAAAATGTATTTACTCAAAGCGGGCTTTTTAGACGGCAAACAAGGCTTTTTATTAGCGGTGTTATCCGCCCATTCTACCTTTGTGAAATATGCCGATCTTTGGGTAAGAACGAAAACAAAATAAATAGGAAACAGCATGTCAACATTAAAAAACGATCGCTATCTCAAAGCCCTATTGCGTGAACCCGTGGATTACACCCCCGTGTGGCTCATGCGCCAAGCGGGGCGATATTTGCCTGAATACAAAGCTACTCGAGCAGAGGCGGGGGATTTTATGTCACTCTGTCGCAATGCGGATTTAGCCTGCGAAGTGACTTTACAACCGTTGCGCCGTTATGACTTAGATGCAGCGATTTTGTTTTCAGATATTTTGACTATCCCAGATGCAATGGGTTTAGGGCTAAGTTTTGGGGCGGGTGAAGGACCGAAATTTTCCCGCCCGATTGACAGCCAAAGTGCGGTGCAAAATTTGCCGATTCCTGATCCAGAAGTGGAATTACAATATGTGATGAATGCCGTGCGAACTATTCGCCGTGAGCTGAAAGGCGAGGTGCCGTTAATTGGTTTTTCAGGCAGCCCGTGGACGTTAGCAACCTATATGGTAGAGGGTGGTTCAAGCAAAGCCTTTACTAAAATCAAAAAAATGTTGTATACCGAACCGCAGTTATTACATCAACTATTGGATAAAGTCGCGGACAGCGTTATCCTCTATTTAAACGCCCAAATCAAAGCAGGCGCACAATCTGTGATGATTTTTGACACTTGGGGTGGCGTACTCGCTCATCGAGATTATGTGGATTTTTCCTTACAGTATATGCACAAAATCGTAGACGGTCTGATTCGAGAAAATGACGGTCGCAAAGTGCCGGTGACCTTGTTTACCAAAGGCGGCGGCTTGTGGTTGGAACAGATTGTAAATACAGGCTGTGATGCCATTGGGTTAGATTGGACAGTAGATCTTGCCAAAGCCAAAGCCCAAGTAGGGCATAAAGTAGCGTTGCAAGGCAATATTGACCCGAGCGTGCTTTATGCCTCACCCGAACGGATTGAGCAAGAAGTTCGGTCTATTTTGGCCGACTTTGGACAGGGTTCTGGACACGTATTTAATCTCGGGCACGGTATTCATCAAGATGTACCGGTAGAAAGCCCAAAAGTGCTGGTGGACACCATTCATCAGTATTCCAAACCTTATCATCAATAAAAGGAACGGTTATGCGAAACCCCATTCAAAAACGCCTTGAACACTTTGAAACTTGGCAACATTTAACCTTTATGGCATGCTTATGTGAACGCATGTGGCCGAATTTTCAGTTATTTTGCCAAGTCACCGAACAACCTGACAACGCAAAAACCTATCAAAATATCCTCAATTTAGTCTGGGAATATTTAACCGTCAAAGGGGCAAAAATCAATTTTGAAAACCAATTAGAAAAGTTGGAAGAAATTATTCCCGATGTCAACGATTATGACTTTTTTGGCGTGGTGCCTGCATTAGATGCCGCAGAGGGATTGGGCGATTTGCTGCACGCCATTATTGCCGGTGAAAATTTAGAACAAAGTATCAAAATCAGCCAATTATCTTTGCAAACCGTCGCCACTCTGTTAGAAACCGAACAAGAGCGAGAATTATCCGAAACAGAATTAAAAAGTGCGGTGGAAATTGAGCAAGAATTAGATGTGCAATGGCAGATCTTCCGCACCTTGAAAGAATGCGAAGAACGGGATATCGATCTCATTTTAGACCTCAAAAACGAGATTCGAAGTAGCAAAATCTCAAATATTGGTATAGAAATTGCTCAATAATGTGATCTTTGCCACAAATTTGTAAAATAGTGCTTTGCTTTCGGTCAAACTTTGTTTAACCTATGCGTGCTGTACTTACAGTTACTGAATCTGGTAAACAAAGGCTTTACCGAAACATTTAATAAAACATTAATAAGGTATTCAATCATGAACAAAACAGATTTAATCGATGCAATTGCAACAGAAGCGAATTTAACTAAAAAAGATGCAAAAGCAGCATTAGAAGCAACTTTAAACGCAATTTCTGGTAGTTTGAAAGCTGGCGATCCAGTACAATTAATTGGTTTCGGTACATTCAAAGTAAACGAACGTAAAGCTCGTACAGGTCGTAACCCACAAACTGGTGCAGAAATCCAAATTAAAGCCTCTAAAGTGCCAGCATTCGTTGCAGGTAAAGCATTAAAAGATGAAGTAAATGCTTAATTGCGCATAGCATACTTTCTCTAAAACCCGCCTTTAAGGTGGGTTTTTATTTCCTTTCATATCCTCTCTGGATTGATATTTCTAGCTTTCTTAGCTAGGAAAAATTATTTTCTCTCCCCTCTTTCTTTTTGTGCAAAAATCAGACATACTAGCGCCCTTTTTTCGTCTCTTATTTATTCTTGAAAGGAAATTTTATGTCAACAGTCAAAGACGGTTTAGCTAACCCTGCTCCACTTGGTTTATGTGGTTTTGCACTCACAACCTGGTTATTATGTTTAATTAACGCAGGTATTTTCGATGTGAAAAGTGTGGGATTAGTGGTCGCCATGGCATTCGCATTTGGCGGGACCGCACAAATGATCGCAGGTATGTTTGAATACAAAAAAGGCAATACCTTTGGTTTCACTGCGTTTATTAGCTACGGTGCGTTCTGGTGGTCATGGGCGTTATTCGTCACGTTCTTCAAAGGTGAAACGCCGGCAACTTTCGTAGCATGGTATTTAGGCGCTTGGGGAACATTCACCTTAATGATGTTTTTAGGCACACTGGCAAAAGCCAAGGCCTTAAGAGCCATCTTCTTCTTTTTAACCTTAACGTTCTATGCGTTAGCTATCGGTGATGCAACAGGTAACCACGCCATTGTGAACCTCGGCGGTTATTTGGGGTTAATCACTGCGCTTTGTGCTTTTTATTTGGCGGCGGCGGATGTGATTAATGAGAGCTTTGGGCGAGTAATTTTGCCTGTGGGTGAGCCAAAGTAAGTACTCTGATTCATGCAAAAATGCGGTGAAATAAAACTCACCGCATTTTGTATCAGGATTGGCTTACCGTCTTACTTTACTAACCCAACTGCCTCTCTCGTCAATCGCCCAATTTCATCCCAATTTTTCGCTTTAATCAAGGCTTTTTCCACAAACCAAGAACCACCACAAGCGACGACATTTGGAATCGCCAAATAGTCTTTAATATTGGTCGGTGAAATTCCCCCTGTTGGCATAATTTGTAAATTACTGTAAGGGCCTAACAAGGCTTTAATCATTTTCACCCCGCCACTGGCTTCCGCAGGGAAGAATTTTACGGCGGTGATACCCATTTCTAATGCAGCCTCAATGGACATTGGGTTGTTTACCCCTGGGGTGATTGGCAAGCCTAAATCTTGGCAAAGTTGCACAATTTTTGGATTGAATCCCGGAGTAACAATGGCATCTGCTCCAGCGTTTTTGGCTGCAACCACTTGTTCTGAGGTTAACACTGTACCTGCTAAAATCAACACATCTGGATAGTGCTGACGAACAAGACGAATGGATTCTTCAGCCGCAGCAGAACGGAATGTGATTTCTGCTACTGGCAAGCCATTGTCAGATAAGGCTTTGACGAGTGGCAAAATATCTTGAGCATCGTCTACTGCGATTACGGGGACGACTTTTAAAGTTTTTAATTTTTCAATAATTTGTTCGGTTGTATAAGCCATAATGTTTCCTTAATTAAATGCGTTGCGTAAATTTTGAGATAACTATCTGTCTTTTCATATAAATTGTCAATTAGAAACATCATCTAGTTTTTAGTAGATCATCCTAAATCTTTAAAACATCCTCAAAAAATGCTATGATCAGTCCTAATTTTTCCAACTTCATCTTCATCAAAAAACATGGCAAATTATCAAAACATCACTCTCGCCCTAGCTGGGGTTTGTCAGTCGGCAAGATTAGTGCAACAGTTTGCACAACGTGGGCAAGCGAATACCTATGCCCTAGAAGTTTCTTTAAAAAGTTTATTGCAAACACACCCAACTGATACATTGGCGGTTTTTGGTGGTTCGTTGGATAATATCAAATTAGGCTTAGAAACCTTAATTGAACAACTAAATGCTCAAAACCCTGAACTCGCTCGCTATTGGTTGAGCTTAGTCGCAATGGCTGGCAAATTGCAAGATAATGCGGAAGCGAAATCTCAGCTCGCCCATCGTATTCAATATATGCCAACGCAATTAGAATATTATTCACTGCTTGATGAAACCATGTTAGAAAAAATTGCTACTATCTATACCGATATTCTCAGTCCATTGGGTAAACGGATTCAAATATTCGGTAATGCGGAATATTTACAGCAACCATCTATTCAAAACCGTATTCGAGCCTGTTTGCTAGCGGGTGTTCGAGCGGCTATGCTTTGGCAACAAGTAGGTGGTAGCAAATGGCAACTGCTATTCTCTCGCCGTAAGATCCTAAATATGGCACAACAATTATATGAAACTATTTAACGGAGCAAAATCTCTATGTCTTTCAATGCTATGCAACTCAATGCGTTAACTGCCCTTTCCCCGATTGATGGTCGCTATCAAGATAAAACCACTGCTTTACGTGGTATTTTTAGCGAGTTTGGTCTATTAAAATTCCGTGTCACCGTTGAAGTACGTTGGTTACAAAAATTGGCATCTACTGCACAAATTGCGGAAGTTTCTTCTTTGTCAAAACAAGCAAACGATTACCTCGATCAACTTGTGGCAAATTTTAGTTTACAAGATGCGGAACGTATTAAAGAAATTGAACGTACTACCAATCACGATGTAAAAGCGGTGGAATATTTCTTAAAAGAAAAATCCACCGCCTTGCCTGAATTGGCGGCAATTAGCGAGTTTATCCATTTTGCTTGTACATCAGAAGATATTAACAATTTGTCCCATGCGTTGATGTTAAAAACAGCTCGTGAAGAAGTGATTTTACCGCAGTGGCAAAAATTAATTGATGAAATTACAAGGTTAGCGAACGAATACAAAGACATTCCGCTGCTTTCTCGTACCCACGGTCAGCCTGCATCGCCGTCCACCGTAGGCAAAGAAATGGCGAATGTGGTGTATCGCTTACGCCGTCAATTTAATCAATTAAAACAAGTCGATGTGTTAGGCAAAATTAATGGTGCGGTGGGCAACTATAACGCCCATTTATCTGCTTATCCTGACATTGACTGGCATCAATTAAGTCGAGAATTTGTCACTTCCCTTGGCATTCAATGGAATCCCTACACCACCCAAATTGAACCCCATGATTACATTGCAGAATTTTTCGATGCAGTGGTGCGTTTTAACACCATTATCATTGATTTTGACCGTGATTTATGGGGTTATATTGCATTAAATCATTTCAAACAACGCACTATTGCAGGGGAAATTGGCTCAAGCACAATGCCACATAAAGTTAATCCGATCGATTTTGAAAATTCTGAAGGCAATCTTGGGGTGGCAAATGCGGTAATGACCCATTTAGGGCAAAAATTGCCAATTTCTCGCTGGCAGCGTGATTTAACTGACTCTACCGTATTGCGTAATCTCGGTGTCGGCTTGGGTTATTGCTTAATTGCCTATACTGCAACGCTCAAGGGCATTAGCAAATTAGAAGTGAACGAACAACATTTACGTGATGAACTTAACCAAAACTGGGAAGTGTTAGCCGAACCCATTCAAACCGTGATGCGTCGCTATGGCATTGAAAAACCTTATGAAAAGCTAAAAGAATTAACTCGTGGCAAACGTGTTGATGAACAAGCCATGCGGGAATTTGTGGAAAAACTGGCGATTCCAGAAGAAGAGAAAGTGCGTTTACAACAGTTGACACCAGCGAATTATATTGGTGATGCGGTTAAGTTGGTGGATAAACTTTAGAAGTTAATTTTATTAGGAAAAGTGCGGTGAAAAACACCGCACTTTTGCTTTATTTTATCTCGTTGAGTCGATATATCACCTGATTAGCCGAACCACGCCAAATCAAGCTAGGATCAGCTTGTTGTTGGATAAATTTACCATCAATTAACACATCAATATAGGGTAACATCTGACGTTGCTGATCATTAAGTTCCGCTAATTTATAACCTGTCCAGAGCCAAATATCTTTATCTGGGCATTGTTGTTTTACCCGTTTCACAAAAGGTAATAATGATTCCACATTACGAGGGTGTAAGGGATCGCCGCCAGAAAGTGTTAATCCTTGGCGTTTAATTCTCGTATCTTGTAAATCCTGAATAATTTGCTCTTCCATCGCACGATCAAAAGGCAAACCCGCACTAAATGACCAACTTTTTTGATTATAACAACCTTTACAAGCATGTTCACAGCCGCTCACAAAAAGGGTACAGCGTGTGCCTTCGCCATTAACGATATCTACAGGATAATATTGTAAATAATTCATATCATTAAACAAGTGCAGTGCTTTTTTGACAAAAGTTTTCGGAAAAAAGACCACACTTTGCCTTTATAAATGTTTGACTCGACGTTTCACTTCTTCTTGCTTACCAGGATTAAAAGGTCGAGCATCAGGGCTACCTAAATAACCGCATACACGGCGAGTCACCGATACGGTGTTGCTATCGTGGTTGCCACATTTCGGACAGGTAAATCCTTTGCTCGTACATTCAAATTCACCTGAATAACCACAGAGATAACATTCGTCAATCGGTGTATTGGTGCCATAATAAGGGACTCGATCATAGCTATAATCCCATACATCTTCTAACGCTTTAAGGTTATGTTGGACGTTGGGATATTCACCATAACAAATAAAACCACCACTGGCTAAAGGCGGATAAGGCATTTCAAAATCCAGTTTATCGTATGGATTCACTTTCTTTTCAACATCTAAATGATAGCTATTGGTATAGTATCCTTTGTCAGTCACGCCATCAATTACACCGAACTTTTTCGTATCTAAGCGGCAAAAACGGTCACAAAGATTTTCACTTGGGGTCGAATAAAGGCTAAAGGCATAGCCTGTTTCTTCCGTCCATTGTTTAACCGCTTGATTTAAATACTTCACAATCTCAATCCCTTTTTCACGCAAATCCTGTTTATCAAAAATATGTCCCGCATGATAAAGGGCATTAACCGTTTCATAAATACCAATATATCCTAACGAAATAGAGGCTCGACCGTTTTTGAAAATATCCGCCACATAATCATCTGCTTTTAATCGTACGCCACAAGCACCCTCCATATATAAAATTGGGGCAACTCGAGCTTTGGTTTTTTCAAGCCGAGCAATGCGAGTAAGCAAGGCTTTTTTAGCCATGGCTAAACGCTGATCCAAAATGTGATAAAACTGTTGTTCTGAGCCTTCGGCTTCTAGGGCTATACGAGGTAAGTTTAAGCTAACCACACCTAGATTATTGCGTCCATCATGAATTTCTTGCCCATTTTCTACATATTTACCCAAAAAACTACGGCAACCCATCGGGGCTTTGAATGAGCCAGTGACTTTTACCACTTGATCATAATTTAAAATATCAGGATACATACGTTTTGAGGCACATTCTAATGCCAGCTTTTTAATATCATAATTGGGATCCTGAGTGGCTTGATTCACCCCTTTTTTAATCGTAAACACAAGTTTAGGGAAAACAGGTGTTTTATGATTTTTCCCCAAACCACGAATACGATTACGCAAAATAGATTTTTGAATCAAGCGTTCCTGCCAACTTGTACCTAAACCAAAACCAAATGTCACAAAAGGCGTTTGACCATTCGCTGTATGTAAAGTATTCACTTTGTATTCTAAAGATTGGAAAGCATCAAAACATTCTTTCTCAATTAATGTTTGAGCGTAACCTTGCGGATCGGGGATTTGCCAATCTTGGGCAATCTTGAGCAATTTTTCATAACTAATTTGTACATAGGGAGCAAGGACTTCATCAATACGATTAATGGTTGTTCCGCCATAAATATGGCTTGCCACTTGAGCGATAATTTGTGCCGTAACAGCAGTTGCTGTGCCAATCGATCTTGGTGGCTCAATTTCTGCGTTCCCCATCTTAAAACCATGGGTTAGCATGCCTTTCAAATCCACTAGCATACAGTTAAACATTGGAAAAAAAGGGGAATAATCTAAATCATGATAATGAATTTCGCCTTTTTCATGAGCTTCAACCACATCTTTCGGCAATAAATAGTGTTTCGCATAATGCTTGGCGACAATCCCAGCCAATAAATCTCGTTGTGTCGGGATAACTTTGGCATCTTTGTTCGCATTTTCGTTTAGCACTTCCTTGTTGGTTTGCTCAAGCAATCCTGCCATTTCGCCTATTAATCTTACATATTTTTCATCAGAAGAATCGCACATAAAAACACCATATATTGTGTTATTTAAATTTTTAAACACTATATATAGATAATTAAGGCAATTCAAGATCAAACAACGAGAAAGGTTGACCAAGATCAAAAGGTCAGTAGGAAAAGCGTAATACCCTCAACAAAAAGGATTGCATAAATGAATAAAAAAATGGTCATAAAATGAGATATTTTATGACCAATCAAAATAGTTAGGCAACAAAATACATTGCTTGCCTACTTCAAGTTCAAAATGTAATCAGCTAATTGGCTCGCTGCACGTTGATAGCCTTGGGCGGTGAAATGAATGCCATCACGACGTCCTAACCCCTGAGCAATCCAACTTTTCATGCTACATTGGCCCCCCATGGCATTTTGCCATGACCAGAATTTCACATAGGATTGTGTGGCGAGGCGCTGTTGCATTTGTTGCACCGCATCTAACATCGTTGGACGCACACCACAACTCCCCGCAGTAGATCGTAAAGATTCTGGCGCACCCGCAATCACAATCAAAGCACGAGGTAAGGCTTTATGAATACGATTAATGGTATTTTTCCAAATCGATTCGAGTTCCGTCATATCAAGGTTGTCGTTAAATGCCTCATTGGTGCCATAGGCTAACACCACAATATCCGCTTGGCTTGCAATAATGTCCTTGTCCCAATCACGACGCCAACGATCCCATTGTGATAACTGTGAACCGTTAATCCCCAAGGCAGATACCACGGCACCACGGTTTGCGTTTTCAATGCTCACCGCCCCCAATGTCCAGTCATAGCCGTTAGTCTGAATAGTAAACGGGAAACTGGCATTTAAACGTAAATGCTGCCATTGATTCGGTTTGATTTTACTTTTATCAATAGAGATATATCCTGCGCTACTATTTACAATTAAGGGCTGATTAGCGGCGCCCGGATGTAAGGTTAAAGTCACACGTTGTGTACCATTATCCCCTAAACGCGAGCTGTACACTTGTGAACTGTTGCCTTGTGCGTGCATAATCATGCCACCCAGACTAAAATTATCTTCCTCACGGCGACTTGTCACACTGTCCCAACCACTGTTGCTGTATTTCACTTGCGAGGTTAATTGTCCTCTGACTGAGGTCGGTGGAACTAAACCAATCCCACCGTTACCTAAACGTTGTTGCAATTTACGTCGCAATTCATCAGTAAATGCGGCGCCTGCGGTATGGGAATCACCTAATTGTAACACTCTAAATTTGACATTTTTGCCTTGTTTCAAGGCGGCTAATTTGGTATTCCAAGCAATCTGTTGTTGATAAAATGGGCTGTTTGCCTGCTGATCGATTCTATCTCCTGAACATGAACTTAATAACACCACGGTAATCAGTGATTTTAATAAAAATTTTACTCTCATGCTAAATGAGTTGCTCCTATTGATAAAGAATATGCTGTAACACATAATCACCGAGGTATTTCGCCCCTGGTATGGAAAAATGAATGCCGTCTTTGGTTCTGACCCGCACCACTTTATTGTCTAATTTGATACTATCCACATAACCATTTTTCCCCTGACTTAGCAGGTTATCCGTTGGCAAGTAGATCACACGGTTGCCTACGGTGGTTTTGATGAGCGTATCAATATAACGGGTTTGCGTATTTAATTTGTTCGCTTTCATAAACGGAATCCCAAGCCAAATAATGCTCACGTCGTGTTTCTTGGCGGCGGCAATAATGCGCTCAATACGTGATTTATACACGGCTTCCCATTCGGGACTTTTAAATTTTAAATACACATAATGTTTTGCTGGATTCGGAAAATCCCAAGGGTCATTAGGGCCTAAAAAAATGACCACCAATTTAATTGCTTTATCTGCGGCTAAGGTTTGTTCAATGGTTTTCGGCCAATCAAAGAAACTCGGATAAGACAACCCCGTACTCTGTTTACTTAAATTTACCGAACTGATTTTATATTTATCCTTAAGCAAGCGTTGCACCACAGGCGCCACCCCTTGCATCAGTGAATCCCCCGCAAAAAAGACTTTATCACCCGATTTTAGGTAGACCATTTTTTGCTTGATTGGTTCACTTGTTGGTGGATTTTCTTTCGTAACAGACGGTGCGACCGAATCAACCGCTAAAGAAGGCTGTTCCGCTTTAGAGTCTACCGGAGGCTCAACTTGATTCAGTGTCACTTGTGGTTTTGCTACTTGTGTTGTTTCCTCAATGGAAGACAAAGGCTTTTCTTCTTCAGAAAGTGCGGTATTTTTGGGGAAAGAATCAGTATGCGCTCCGTTATTTCTCGTATTTTCAAAAGCCATCATAACATCGGTACCAGGTGAATGATCTTGTGCCATATCCTGTTCTGCGCCATCTGCTACATTTTCCGTTTCCACAATAGAGGTCCCCTCCACCACCACAGGTGCTGTCATACTTCCAGACAAGGTATCAGAGGACATATCTGTCTCATTCATTGGCACTGGCAATAACCCATATTGCGCCAATAACGCCTCCGTTTGTTCACGATAATATTGTCCTTTTTTCCACCCATCATATTGATCTAAACGGCTCAAGGGACTTTCTTCATGATAGGTCTGTTGCCAATAAGCATTAATCGAGCCTTGAGTAAACCAAATCATCAATAAACTACTCAAAAGCAAGGTAAGAAAAAGGAGAACTGGATTTTTGTTTTTCATTTTATCCCCTTAGAAATTCGCATAAATAAAACTTGGGATACCGGCGGGTGCAAACAGAAAAATCAGCACAAAAACCAATGAAATAGGCACTATCCACAATAAAACTGGCAGTTTTTCTACCCCAATAATGACGAGGTCAAATAATTTCACCCATAATGGATAAGCCACCAATAACACCATAAAACTCACTAATGCACCACAAAATTCAACGCTCGGCATCGCCCCCGTCCAATTAGTAAATAGGCTATTAAAAATCAACGACGCATCCGCCAAACTGGTCGTATTAAACACAACAAAAGTCGCACTCGTAAAATGGAATGTGATAATAATCGACAGCACCTTGGTGATCATAGACCATTGACTAAAGACCTCTCGTTTATTCATCACCTTATCGCCCATATTTAACCCTACCAAGGCCAGTCCATGCAGCAATCCCCATAAGGCAAAGTTATAACCATAACCATGCCAAATGCCCGATAAAAACATAGCTATAATTAAATTAATTTGCGTACGGAAGAATCCTGATTTACTGCCCCCCAAGGGAATATAAATATAATCACGAATCCACGTTGATAATGAAATATGCCAGCGATTCCAAAAATCACGCACATTATGTGCAATCAACGGCATATTGAAGTTACGTGGTAATTGAAAACCTAGCAACATGGCCATCCCAATCACTAAATCAGTATAGCCAGAAAAATCGAAAAACAGCTGAAAGGTATAGCCATAAACCGCACTTAAAATAGCGATTGAATCATATTGCATAGGGTTTTCAAAAACCGGTTTCACAATATCAGCCGCTAACACGCCAGCTAACCACCATTTTTTAGCAATGCCCAATAAAATCAATCCTATCGCCAATGCGGGACGAATTATTTGACGAGGTTGAAGTGTGGTCAGTTGTTCGCCAGCACCTAGTTCATCCCCTCGAGCATAATGTACTCGAAAAATTGGGCCAGACGTAATCGTTGGGAAAAAATTAAAATGCAGCAGTAAATCAGTAAATTCCAATCCTTGATATTCTTGACGATAAATAGACACTAAATAAGCAATCGCTTGAAAGGAATAATAAGACAGTCCCAATGGCATTAAAATATCTAGCACGCCCTCACCAAAGATCAACTGCAAACTCGGGCGGAAGAAATCGTAATATTTAAAAAAGGCCAGATTCGTCACCACAGTCCCAACCCCTAAGGCCAAGAACAACTTACGCCAGTGTGGCTGAACCGCATTTAATAAACATTGTGAAACAATAAATATCGCTAAACTAAATGCCAGTAAAATAGACAGCATGGTCACATCAATCACATACAGCCATGCCAAACTTGCCATTAATAAAAGTAGATTTTGAACTCGAGGCGTGGCTCGAAACAACCAATAAAGGGGAAAAAACAGCAAAAAGAAAAGAATAAATTCTACGGAAAGTAAAGGCATACCATGTCCCATTATGTTTTGCTAGATTATGTGTGATAAGAAATGAACAGTTTGAATCTCAACGTATAAGCTCGGAACATGATTGTAGCGGAATTGTGCAGACGAGTCAAAACAAGACTTTTATGTTAAGCACATTTTCATCGAAATCTTCACTTTTTTTCACCGCAGTTGATTAGATTCTTTTTCGCTAGCTTTTTTTCTTCTTCCCTCGCCCACAAATACTTTCACAAGGCACACCATCGTTATCACGATCAAGTCTTCCCATACCACATTGCTCCAGATGATAACGTGCATCAGCACAACTATCCATCTCCTTACACGTACGTTTTCCATCATCACAACTGGATTGAGCGTGGAGCATTAAGGGAATGAAAAGTGCGGTCAAAAATAGCCATTTTTTAAACATATCGCCTCCCTAAACAAATATAAACTCCCGATAAAAACGAATAAATAGTAATCGAAATATGATTTATTGTCTAGGGGAAAGGGTGAGCGAGAATCAGAAATGTAACAGAATAACTTATAACAATTTGAAAAATAGAAATAATGGCAGGGGCGGAGAGGCTCGAACTCCCAGCATTCGGTTTTGGAGACCGACGCTCTACCAATTGAACTACGCCCCTGTAAAGAGAAAGCTGATTAAATCAGTGAAATAAGTTGGCGGAATGGACGGGACTCGAACCCGCGACCCCCTGCGTGACAGGCAGGTATTCTAACCAGCTGAACTACCACTCCGCAAATAAGGTAATTGGCAGTGACCTACTCTCACATTGGGAAACCCAACACTACCATCGGCGTTACAGCATTTCACTTCTGAGTTCGGCATGGGATCAGGTGGAACTACTGCACTATGGCTGCCAAAAAATTTTTATTTGTTTAATTCACTCAATAAAAATGAATTAAACAAATAAAGCCCTGATGGTGACCTACTCTCACATTGGGAAACCCAACACTACCATCGGCATTACAGCATTTCACTTCTGAGTTCGGCATGGGTTC
>NZ_JBPDVH010000009.1:0-54160 GCF_051851555.1 Lonepinella sp. BR2474
TGCCATTCACAAAACCAATATCTCGGTTACTTTGGTCTACAGTTTCTACCGCTTGGCCATTGACCGAGGTCGTGAAGTTTTGTACTGCGGTACTCGCCAAGGTTAAATTTGTTTTAGCCGCAGTCGAAAGATCAATTTGATAGTTTGTTTCTTTGTCAGCATTAACCTCAGTATCTGTCACCGTGATATATTCGTTATTGGCTGAAGACACCGAAGATTGGGTGTTGGTATCGGTTACATCCGCATAGATCTGGCCATTATCATTCACTTTAATCGTATCATTATCCACGTTTACCGCATACGTCACTGTACTTCCCGAGCGGTCTACATTTAAGCCGCTCCCCGCCTGTAAAGTGACCTCATCTGCTGGATTAATCAATTCGGCTTTGGACGTCGTACCGGATGCCGTACCACCAGTGATATTTGCCGTTTTTAAGTTCCAACCTGATTTGTTGATCGCATCCACCACATTTGAAGTGACCGCTACCCCCTGTGTTCCACTGGTACTTACATTTCCTTCCGTATTACTCGTAATCGCTTGTGTAACAAGATCAATACTAACCGTTGCCTTATTATCACCGTCTGTGACTTTTGCTGTAGTATAAGTACCGTCCGCATAATTTACCACACCATTATTGTTAATACGTGATGTGTTAGCACCATTGGCTTGAATATTATGCCCAGTATAAGTGGCTACAGCATAGAGTTGAGAGCCATTAACTGCATCCGTACTTGTCGCCGTAAGTTGGCCAGGAGCCACGTTGACGATTTGGCGTTCTTTACCACTATCCCCCACAGATAACACATTTGTCGTTGATTTTGCCCCTGCAAATTCGAGTACTTGAGAACCCGATGTCCCAGTTGTTCCACCTACCCCACTATTATCAGTGGGTGCTTTCCATGAAGTTGCAGTCTCGGCCTTACCATTAGTGTACGCTTTAGTCACGGAATCTGTGCCTAACGCAACGGACCCAATGTGGGTGGCCTGTGCATTAGTACCAATAGCTGTGGCATTTTCTTGGTTCGCTGAGGCATTATAGCCTATCGCTAAAGATTTCACGCCTGTGGCGTTGGCTTTTGGAGATAATGCTACCGCATCATCCGCTTGGGCATTCGCTGTGGTACCAATAGCAATTGAGTTATCACCCGACTGACGAGCTAACGTCCCAAAAGCAATCCCAGATGTACCAGTCGCCCATGCATTGATCCCATAAGCATTTGAAGCTAATCCACTGGCTTGTGCCGCCACACCAATAGCCGTCGCAACATGGCCAGATGCAATGGTTGGCACATATGTCGCCGTGCTACCATTAGAATATAACATATTCACGGAACCATTAAATTCTGGTAGCTTGGCTAAAGCTGGTCGTGCCTGATCAATATCATCGCCACCAATAGCAATGGCCGCATAGCCAGTAGCCACTGAATCTGCCCCCACCGCAGTCGCTTGATTGCCACTGGCTTTTGCACCTGAACCTAATGCAGTCCCCTGAGCACCTGATGCGTTAGCATTAATACCATAAGCAGCTGCATTACTACCACTTGCCGTAGCACCTGAGCTAGCGGTTGACGCAGAGAACGCTGGTGGCGACATCAATATCAGCCCACCTACTAACAGGGCAGATAAGCCAATAGATATGGGTGAAAAAGATTGTTCGGATGAAGATTTTACATTTGCTTTTGCGAGTTCAGAAACGACACATAAAGATTGTGTGCTACGATTCCAAATGACTTTAAAAATTCTGTTCATGGTGGTTTTCCTAAGTATGGGAGGACAACGGCGACACCGCACCGTCGCTAGAGAATAGAATAAATAGATTTATTCTTTTTAAAATTGTGTTGTATATATTTTACACGATCACCCTAAATAAATAAATAAATAAATAAATAAATAAATAATTTATTATCAATAGATTAAATATCAATAAAGATAAATTTTTTGAAAGGGGAAAAAAGTAAAAAGTCGTTACCCTAAGATAACGACTTTTCTAAAAGTTGAGTGGCGGAGGAAGTGAGATTCGAACTCACGGAGGGCGTAAACCCTCGCCGGTTTTCAAGACCGGTGCCTTCAACCGCTCGACCATTCCTCCGCAGTTGTGGGGCGTATAATACGGGCTATTTAATTAGCTGTCAAGAATCAAAATTCAATTTTTGGTTTGTTTGCTGTTTTTTAAAACAATCTCAATTTTCACTGCACTTTTTGTATTGCTTTTCCACAGATTTTGGTGAATAAAAAAGCGTCCAACTTGGACGCCTAACATCAATTTATCAAAAATTAACGACGTAAACCTAAACGTGCGATAGTATCTTGATATTTTGCTAAATCTGTACGTTTTAAGTAGTCTAATAATTTACGACGACGAGAAACCATACCTAATAAGCCACGACGACCGTGGTGGTCTTTTTTGTGTTCAGCAAAGTGAGCTTGTAAGTGGTTGATCTGTGCAGTTAATAAGGCAATTTGCACTTCAGATGAACCCGTATCTTTGGCATCACGACCAAATTCTGCCACGATAGCGGCTTTTTTTTCTACGCTTAGAGACATTTTTTACTCCTAAAGAGAATGTTAATCATACATCATTCGCCGATCTCTAATTCAGCGATGACAAGGAAGTGCTTATTCTAACCGCAAAATCAAAAAATGCAATCAATTAATAACCTAATTCGTGCATATTCGGTAAAAATTCCGCTTGTTGAATACGGCGAACTTGCGTTTTAATCCCACCATCTGGCAACAGTGTAATTTCTCGCCAACCGGGTTGCAAGGTATCTAAGGTGAACGCATTATTATCTGGCTGAAATTGCACACTGGTGGCCGGCGTACACATTAATTGATAGCCGTTCCATACATCATCCACTTGTTGATGAATATGGCCATGCAAAATCGCTCGTACATTTTCGTATTTTGTCAAAATTTGCAATAATTGGTGGGCATTACGCAAATTATGCTGATCTAACCATGCCGAACGTGTGGATAATAAATGATGATGTAGCACCACCAAAGAATAACGTTCTTGATATTCTTGCAATTTTTCATCAAGCCAATCCAGTTGGTACTGACTTAATTCGCCATGAGGTACGCCATACACCTGACTGTCTAATAATAAAATCTGCCATTTTTCCCCTAATAACAAATGCTTATCCGCATGAATATGGGGTTGTTGGCTGAACACTTTTTCCAGCACGGGCTGAAAATCATGATTACCGGGGATCCAATACACGGGCTTATTCAGCACCTCTACCGCTTGGCTAAAGGTCAAATACCCCGCCTCACTGGCGTCTTGCACAAGATCGCCCGTGGCTAAGACAAATTGATAATCCGTTTTGGTTTGTTGAATTTCGGTTAATACCTGCTGAAAACTACGATAAGTATTAATACCGAGCAACTCCCCCGTTTTCTCTTTAAACAGATGAGGATCCGTTATTTGAATGAACCGAATTAGCTCATCCTCGTTTTGATTAATACTTTCTACCATGGTGACCATCCTCTTGCTTGAACTATCGCCATTGTTGTTGTAAACGGAGGTAATTGAGTTGTAGCCATTGCAATCCCATGACGGCAATACCGTTATCAATTTTGCCCTGTTGCAACCATTGATAGGCCATCTCACGGCTCACCACATGGACTTTGATGTCCTCATTTTCCTCGGCCAATCCATGTAACCCTTTCGCTTGGCGACTATCCACTTTGCCCGCAAATAAATGAATACGCTCAATCACGCCACCAGGGCTGTCCCAAACGCTCAACGCATGTTGTAAATGGGTGACTGCTACGCCCGCCTCTTCCTCGCTTTCTCGCAACGCCACCGATTCAGGCGTTTCGCCCTCCTCCACCATGCCCGCAATGAGTTCCAATAACCAAGGGGAATTCGGCAACGCTGGATTATAAGCACCGATACGCACTTGCTCCACCAATACCACCGTATCTCGCTCGGGATCATAGGCAATCACCGCAGAGGCTGCGCCTTTGACCAATAACTCTCGGGTGACAATGCCACTGGTACCGCCAGCGAATAATTTATGTCGAAACTGAATTTTCTTTAACTTGAAGAACCCTTTATATAATAAGGTTTCATCTACAATTTCAATATCTTTTTGGCTAAATTGCGTAATGTTAGGCATCATACATCTTCCTAATACTTAAAAATAAACTCGCATTAGGATACTAAAAAAAGGAAATAAAGTTTCAAAAATTTTTTAATAATTTGAAGTTGGTCACAAAAATTTTTTTATTTTGATGAATTAACAGCATAATTCAGACAATTTTGTAACAGTTTGGGCTGTAATTTATCTTCGTGCCAATAAAAATATTGCGCATTTTGCACCGCACTTTGTTCGGCAAACACGGCAAGATAGAAAGGGAATTCGGCAGTAAAAGTTAATTGACCTTGTGGACAATAAGCAGAATATAAGGTTTGTGCCACAGGATCATGTTGCACTTCGTTCAATTTCACAATGCCAACGCCTTGTGATTTCAAGATAGCCTCACGCAAACACCAAATACGATAAAATGCCTTTTCGGGATGGGATTGTTGAGCGAACCATTGTTGTTCTAAAGGTGAGGCAAAATGACGTAAAAGTGCGGTATAATCTCGTTGTTTTTGAGGAAATTCGATATCAATTCCCACCGCACTTTTTTCATTTTCTGCCACATTTAATATCACCGCCACCCAATCCCCTGAATGGCTAATATTAAAATCAATATTGTCTACGGGAAATTGCGGGCGACCACTTGCAGTACGGTAAATTTGCCCTAAAAGTGCAGTGTTAATTTGAGCTTTTTTGCAAAGTTCAGTTAACAGAAATTGCGCCAGTTGTCGGCAATGATAACGTTGTTGAACCCGAGGATTGAGTTTGTTTTGCCCACAACCTAACGCCAAATCCATTGGAAATGGTTGATGAATATTGGCATAAGCAATTAACGTTGACATAACTTTCCCTAAAAATCCCTAAATAATCCCCTCTCCCACTGGGAGAGGGCTAGGGTGAGGGTAATGATAGAATTATTTCAACAACCCATTCATCCGTTTAATAAACGCCGTTGGATTTTCCAACGTACCCCGTTCCGCAAACATCGCTTGTTCGAGCAATAATTCCACCCAGTTAGCAAATTCGCTTTCATCTGCCAAATCAGCGACTTTTTTCACTAAACTGTGCTCAGGATTGAGCTCAAAAGTATATTTCACTTCAGGCACCGGCTGACCGCTCATGGCAAAAAGTTTTGCCATTTGGGTGGTCATTTGATCGTTATCGGTGGACACCACTGCTGGTGTATCGGTCAAACGATGGGTTAAACGCACATCTTTAACACGTTCGCCCAATAAGGTTTTGACACGCTCCACAAACGAACCTAGCTCTTTTTCGGCTTCTTTTTGGCTTTCATCTTCTTTGTCTGCCAAATCGCCTAAATCCAAATCGGCTTTAGTGATTGGTTGTAATGGTTTGCCGTTAAATTCGGTTAAATAACTGAGCATCCATTCGTCAATGCGGTCGGAGAGCAACAACACTTCAATGTCTTTTTTGTTGAACAATTCTAAATGCGGACTGTTTTTCGCTGCGGTGTAGCTATCTGCCGTGATGTAGTAAATGGCTTTTTGCCCCTCTTTCATGCGAGCAATATAATCGTCAAAAGACACATTTTGCTCAGAACTGTCATGTTTACTGGACGCAAAACGATAGAGTTTGGCAATCTGTTCTTTGTTGGCAAAATCTTCTGCCACGCCCTCTTTTAACACTAAGCCAAATTCTTTCCAGAACGATAAATATTTTTCGCTGTCATCTTTGGCTAATTTTTCCAACATCTGTAACGAACGTTTGGTCAAGGCTTTACGCAAGGCTGCCGTGGTTTTGTTATCTTGCAAAATCTCACGAGAAACGTTTAATGGCAAGTCGTTGCTATCTAACAACCCTTTCATAAAACGCAAGTAATTTGGCATAAACACTTCTGCATCGTCCATAATAAACACGCGTTGTACATAGAGTTTCAAACCGTGTTTTTGTTCACGATTAAATAAATCCCACGGGGCTTTGCTTGGCACATACAACAGGCTAGTATATTCTTGATTTCCCTCGACCTTATTATGTTGCCACAACAATGGATCGGCAAAATCGTGGCTTAAATGTTTATAAAATTCTTTGTATTCTTCATCAGAAATCTCGCCTTTGGATCTTGTCCACAAGGCTTGGGCTTTATTGATTTTTTCCCATTTTACGCCCGTTTCTTTGCCCTCATCATCGTATTCTTTGGCTAAAATTTCCACCGGCAAACCGATATGATCGGAATATTTGCCGATAATTTCACGTAAGCGCCAGTCATTTAAAAATTCTTTTTCATCTTCACGCAAGAATAAAGTAATTTCTGTACCCCGTTGTTTTTTCTCAATATCTTCAACGGTATATTCGCCTTCGCCAGCGGAAATCCAAAGCACCCCATTTTCCGCAGATTCCCCTGCAGCACGGCTACGCACTTCAACTTTGTCTGCTACGATAAAGGCAGAATAGAAACCGACCCCAAATTGACCAATTAATTGACTATTTTTTGCCTGATCTTGCCCCAACGCGGTTAAAAATTCTTTGGTGCCTGATTTTGCCACGGTGCCGAGGTTATCAATAATCTGCTCACGATTCATCCCAATCCCATTATCACTAATGGTCAAGGTGCCTTTGCTTTCGTCAAATTGAATGCGAACGTGCAAATCGCCTTCGCCTTCATATAATTCGGGTGCTGACAGGGCTTTAAAGCGTAATTTATCTGCCGCATCTGATGCATTGGAGATTAACTCACGTAAAAAGATTTCTTTATTTGAATAAAGTGAGTGAATCATCAGATGTAAAAGTTGTTTCATTTCCGATTGAAAGCCACGAGTTTCTTGATTTTTGCTCATTTTATTTTCCTTATATTGAATTAGTTAAATAAAGTATGCTTAGATAGATTAGGTTGAAAATGGAAATTTCAAGTTTTAATAGGAGAAAAAGTTAAAGTGTAGGAACAAAAAACCCCGTACTTTCATACGGGGCTAGGCATATTACGCCACACTGTGGCTAAATAAAATTAAAAGTTGTAACGAATACCCACTTTGGCACCATAGTTATTCACTTTGGTATCTTCAAATGAACCCAAACGGTTGTATTCAATGCCACCGTTTACAGCCCAATTTGCATCCAATTTATACTGTGCTCCTACGAGTGCACCATAACCAAATTTAGTTTGGGTTTTGCTTTCAAAAAAACCACCTGATGAGTTATCAGTTTTGAAAACATTTGACGCTAAACGAACACCTACATAAGGTTTAATATCAGAATTAATTTCAAAATCATAAATACCAGAGAAACCAATACCATAAATTTTTGAAGAAGTATAATCACCATATCCATCAGTGCCACTAAATTTACCATAATGGGTATAATCCACAGCTAAACGGAAATCACCAAAATCATAGCCGACGCTTAAACGTGGTTCAAACTTACTTTTATCTATCTCTGGATAAGATGTAAATTTATTTTTGGAATAACCTAAATCACCTTGTACATACCAGTTTGTTGCGTTGGCAGATGTAGCGACGGCTAATGCACCAATAATCAGGGCTAATGCTGTTTTTTTCATAATAAAATCCTCTCTAATTAAGCATAACTGCTTGTTTAGTATAACCTTATATACAAGAGAAATCACTAATTCTATGCAAAAATGTGATCTTCATCACAAAATTCTAATTTCCCGCCACAAATTCGACATAAATACACCGCACTTTCCCTCACAATTTTGTTATGCCGACGTTGACTAAGTTGATGAATTTGGCAACCGCATTGATACGCATAGGTTTTACCTTGCACCGATTGCACATCAAATTGATGACAGGTATCGGCGGGCAGTTGAAAGAGATGTTGCATAATCACTTGCCATTCTTTGCCGTGCGGTTTCACTCGTCCAAAAACTTGATAAACCAATAAATGGGCTAATTCGTGCGGCACCACTTGTTGAATAAATGCTTGTGGGTTTTCGAGCAATAAAGTGCGGTTTAATTTGATGACGTTTTGTTGCAAATAGGCCACGCCGGCTTTGACACCTCGCACTTCATAGCTGACCGTTGGCATGGGAAATGGGCGTTGGAAATGGGTTTCGGCTAATTGTAAACAAGCTGAAATACGGCGTTGGATTTGCATTTTTAGGGGGCGGAATTGATCGTTTTGCATACATTGTAGGGGCGTATTACATACGCCCTATTTTACGCTCCGTTAATGGCAAGGGCGTATGCAATACGCCCCTACAAAATATTAGAAATCCATTAACTCTTTTTCTTTATCGGCTAACACTTCATCCACTTTTTTAATGAAACTGTCGGTCAGTTTTTGGATTTCTTCTTCCGCTTTACGTTGATCATTTTCGCTAATTTCTTTGTCTTTTAACAAGGCTTTGATTTTATCATTCGCATCACGGCGTACATTACGCACCGCCACTTTACCTTGCTCGCCCTCGCCTTTGACTAATTTAATCAAATCACGACGACGTTCTTCAGTTAACGGAGGCAATGGCACACGAATGGTGGTCCCCGCAGAAGAGGGATTTAAGCCTAAATCAGAGGTTAAAATCGCTTTTTCTACTGCTTGAATCAATGAACGGTCAAAAACCGTTACCGCTAAGGTACGTGCATCTTCTGCCACTACGTTGGCTAATTGGCGTAATGGTGTAGCAGAACCATAATATTCAACTTGAATCGCATCTAATAAAGACGGTTGCGCACGCCCTGTACGAATTTTTGCAATATGTCCTTTTAACGCCTCAAGGCTTTTTTCCATACGCTCTTGTGCGTCTTTTTTAATCTCGTTAATCATTGTTTTTCCTTATGTAATTTAAATCTTAATCTGAAATACTAACCCGAAATGGTCGTGCCTTCGCTTTCGCCCAAAATCACTTGACGTAATGCTCCAGGTTTACCCATATTAAATACCCGAATTGGAATACCATGGTCACGAGCAAGGGTAAAAGCGGCTAAATCCATGACTTGCAATTCTTTCTCAATGACTTCCGCAAAAGTAAGTTTTTGGAATAAATGAGCGTCAGGGTTTTTGGCAGGATCGCAATCGTAAACACCATCCACTTTGGTGGCTTTTAACACTACATCCGCCTCAATTTCAATGCCACGCAAGCACGCTGCGGAATCCGTAGTAAAGAACGGGCTGCCTGTACCGGCAGAGAAAATCACCACCCGTTTTTCACGCAACATTTTAATGGCTTCAGACCAGTTATAAGTATCACAAATACCGTTTAATTGAAACGCTGACATCAATTTCGCATTGACATCTGCACGGTGCAACGCATCACGCATGGCCAAGCCGTTCATCACCGTGGCCAACATGCCCATGTGGTCGCCGACAACACGATTCATACCGGCTTTGGCTAATTTCGCCCCACGGAACAGGTTACCACCGCCTAATACCACACCGACTTCCACGCCCATTGCCACGAGTTCTTTAATCTCAATAGCCATTCTATCCAAAATAGACGGATCGATACCAAAGCCCTCGACACCTTGCAAGGCCTCACCACTTAATTTTAACAACACACGTTTGTAAATTGGTTTGCTCATTTTTTCTATCCCTTATACTCGACATAAAATGCTTGCTATTATAAAGCAACATGAGGCTTCAGGAAATAGGCATAGCAGATCTATTTAAAATTCGCTAAAATGTCGCCATGCTTTTTTGTAAAAAGGGAATTTATTGTGTTATCTCCATCATTCAAACAACTCACTGCGGTGATTTTTGCGTTAGTTTGTCTGTTTTTTGCCAGTAAATTATTATTAATCGGTACTGGATTCTATCCGCAACCTAGCTTACGTGAAATTTTATTATTGGCTGGATTAGTCCTACTATTCAATGCGTCCAAAAAGATTTTTTACTTCATCCTATTTCCTATTATTATTTTGCACGCACTCTATGCACCGATTGGCATCACCTTTGGCCCACCATCTTATCAATATATTGCGTCCGTGTTTGCCACCGATCTTGAAGAAAGCAAAGAATTTTTTGCCCAATTATCATGGCTCAACTGTACCTATCCTATTGTCATTATTGGATTATTCATTCTATTTCGCTATTTCAGCCAACAGGGCAAGCTGTCTCTTTACAAAAATAAGGCCTTGCTTGCCGTACTTGCTGTGTTTTTCCTATGGGATCAGGCACCATTAAAATTTATCACGGAAACCTATACTGCTAGTATAAAAGTGAAAAATGAACTCGCCCAATTAAATCGTTTTACGATAGAAAGCCAATGGGGTAAATCTCAGCTAACATCATCTAAATATGATGATTATGTATTGATTATCGGCGAAAGTGCCAGAAAAGACTATCATCACGCCTATGGTTATCCAGTGCAAAATACACCATTTATGTCTAGTGCAAATGGGGTGTTAATTGATGGTTTTACATCGGGTGGCACCAACACCATTGCATCACTGAAGTTAATGTTAACCCAACCCGATACCCAAAACTGGGAGGGAAATTATTCTTTAAATATGATCGACATGATCAAATCAGCCGGTATCAAAACCTATTGGCTTTCTAATCAAGGTTATTTTGGTGAATTTGACACCCCAATTTCTGCCATTGCCAATCGCAGTGATGAACGGATTTTCCTAAAATCTGGCAATAGCTTTCAATCGAAAAACAGCAGCGACTTTGATTTATTGCCAAAATTACAACAGGTATTAGCACAACCGCAAGTCGGCAAACGCTTTATTGTGTTGCATTTATATGGTTCGCACCCGATTAGCTGTGATCGTCTGACCGACTACCCAAAAATCATGGACGATAATCAAATTGAGAAAAAATACCTGAATGTCAACTGCTATATTTCTTCCATTAAGAAAACCGATGACATGCTTAAACGAGTATATGAACAGCTCACTCAAAATCAACAAAAAAATCACCGCACTTTTTCGATGATTTACTTTTCTGATCATGGTTTAGCCCATCAAATCACCCCAAATGAAATCAACATTCATAATAGTGCGGGGAAAAGCAAACGTCATTATGATATTCCGTTGTTTAAGATTTCCAGTGATGACAATCAACGCCATGAATATAAGGCGTTTAAATCAGGTTTGAATTTTACCAACGATATTGCAAATTGGATTGGAATGAGTAATCCACTGTTGGATCCAAAACAGGATTTATTTAGCCCACAACCCGATCCTGATGATTATGGATTAAAACAGATTATCGATAAGATTGAGGCGGAAGATGATCCTGCGATAGTGCTCCCCATGAAATAGCACAAACAAAAAACAGGCTAAAAGCCTGTTTTTTTATGGTTCAGAAAAAACGAATTAAGCGTTTCCACCAGTGATTTTCGCTACTTCAGCCGCAAAATCTTCTTCTTTTTTCTCAATACCTTCGCCCACTTCAAAACGAATGAAACCAGAAACAGAAGTTTTGTTCGCTTTTAAGAAATCGCCTACAGTTTGTGACGGATCCATAACAAATGGTTGACCTGTTAAAGACACTTCGCCAGTGAATTTTTTCATGCGGCCTTCAACCATTTTCTCAGCAATTTCACGTGGTTTGCCAGATTGCATTGCAATGTCAACTTGAATTTCACGTTCGTGAGCTACGACTGCGGCTGGTACATCTTCAGGGTTAACAAAGTCAGGACGGCTTGCGGCAACGTGCATTGCGACTTTTTTGAAGATATCTTCATCACAAGCACATTCTGCACCACAGCCTGAAGCTACTAATACACCAATTTTCGCCCCATGTAAGTAAGAGGCTTTTACGTTATCTAAGAATTGCACACGGCGAATTGTCATGTTTTCACCGATTTTCGCCACTAACGCTGCACGTTTTTCTTCAAAGTGTTTAGCTAAATCTTCGATTGAAATACCTTTGTTAGCTACGGCATAGTCAGCCACTTCATTAGCTAAACCTAAGAAACCTGCATCTTTTGCAACGAAGTCAGTTTCGCAGTTCATTTCCACTAACACACCGAAACCATTGGCAACACGTGCAATGATCACGCCTTCAGCAGCCACACGACCCGCTTTTTTAGCGGCTTTCGCTTGACCTGATTTACGCATGTTGTCGATGGCTAATTCGATATCACCATTCGCTTCAACCAATGCTTTTTTACATTCCATCATACCTGCACCAGTACGATCACGAAGTTCTTTTACTAATGATGCTGTAATTTCAGCCATTTTTATTGTCCTCTAATGATTCTTGAATGGAAAGACGATGTTCAAAAAAGAGATTAAAAAACACCGCACTTTTGGGAATTTGTTAAAACAGGGAACTGTTGCCCCCTGTTTTTATAGGGCTTACGCCTTATTTATCCAGATTACTCTGCTGCTACTTCTTCAGCAAATTTTTCTTCAACCACAGTTTCTGCTTGACGACCTTCTTTGATCGCAGTGGCAGCCGCAGTTAAATATAATTGGATTGCACGTGTTGCATCATCATTACCAGGGATAATGAAATCAACGCCGTCTGGTGTTGCATTGGTATCGACGATAGCAAAAACAGGAATACCAAGGTTGTTGGCTTCTTTTACAGCAATATGTTCATAGTCTGCACCGATAACGAAAACCGCATCTGGAAGACCAGCCATATCTTTGATACCGCCAAGACTTAATTCCAATTTTTGCATTTCACGCGTACGATCTAATGCTTCTTTTTTGGTTAATTTATCAAATGTACCGTCTTGAGATTGGGTTTCAAAATCTTTTAAACGTTTGATTGATTGACGAACTGTTTTCCAGTTAGTCAACATACCACCTAACCAACGGTGATTTACATAATATTGTTGACAGTCTAATGCTGCAGCTTGAACGGCTTCGCTTGCTGCACGTTTGGTGCCCACGAATAAGATTTTACCGTTGTTGCTTGCGATGCGTGTTAATTCAGCTAATGCTTCATTGAATAACGGAAGGGTTTTTTCAAGATTTACGATATGAACGCCGTTACGAGCACCGAAAATGAAAGGTTTCATTTTTGGATTCCAGTAACGAGTTTGGTGACCGAAATGTACGCCTGCGTCAATCATTTCACGCATTGAAACTTGTGCCATAATATTTTTTCCTTTTAATTGGGGTTGAGCCTCCACATACCAAGTAAACCGACCGTTTGGCACCCCGATTTACTGTATAGGGTCTGTGTGTGTATTGTTAATAAAAAATAATGCTACTTTGTTTCCTACGGATTAGGGGAAAAAATAGCGGTGCAATTTATACCATAAACTGCGGTGGAAAACCAGTTAATTTTACAAAAATCGGCAAAATAAAAGCCTATTGTCAATAACACAACAATAGGCTCTGGGGATTATACTAAATGCGTGGCGAAGTTATTCATCACGTTGCTGTTTCATGAAATCTTCATTGATTTCAATTTTGGCTTTGGCACGCAAGGATTTGAGTAAATTCACCTGTACATCGGTGGCTTTATTACGTGCCACTTGCAGATCAAACTGACGGCGTACGGCCTCCTCAACCTTGGCATTTTCAATGTTATCCAACGCCACAATCACTACGTCACCCTTGTTGGTTTTGGCCGCTTGATAGGCTTTTTTACCCTCCTCGGCTTTCATGGCAAAAATCACGTCATTTAAGGCGGGATCTTTATTTTCGGCATAAACCCAAGTTTCTTGCTCACCAAATTTCACATTATCTGGCAAGGTACCGTTTGCCGTTAAGGCTTTCACTGCATTTTCAGCTTGTGCTAACACAGCTTGTTCCGCTTTTTGGCGTGTTAAGAATGTGGTAATTTCTGCTTTGGCCTCGTCTAAGGTTTTGGTGCCTTGAGCTTTGTGATCAAGTACACGTACCACGATAGAATGTTGATCGCCCACGTTCATCGGTTCAGAGTTCATGTTGCCTTGTGAAATTTCACCATCAAAAATCGCACTGATGACCACAGGGAAATTCAATGCTTTGGGTAAGGCATTACGTGGGAAATAATCGGTTTCTTGAATGTCTGCGCCAATCACTGCCGCAGCGGATTTCAACGAGCTTTGATCTTCAAAGGCTTTTTCAGCCACTTTTTTCTCTAGGGTGTAGAATTGGGTGTTTAATAACTCTTGGCGTACTTGTGCGATCACTTTGTCTTTCACTTGTTCCAATGGCAACACCGTCGCAGCTTTGCGAGCTTCGACTTTCACAATATGGTAATTGCCGTCTACTTTAATCGGTGTGCTGTATTTACCCACTTCTACAAGGGTAGCGGCATCTTCAAAATCTTTCGGTAAATCGCCATTATTTAGCCAACCTAAATCCCCGCCTTTTTCACCTGATAATTTATCGGTGGATTTTGCTTTTGCCAGTGCCGCAAAATCTTCACCCTGTTGTAAAGCCTCATAGGCATCTAGTGCATCTTTTTCATTGGCAAATTGAATATGCGCCAAATGTTGTTGCGCTTGGGTACTGAATTGTTCTTTATTGTCTTGATAATATTGCTGAATTTCCGTATCCGTCACGCTAACACTTTTTTCTATGGTGGCTTTAGTTAAATCCACATATTGCACTTTGACCAATTCTGGCACAATAAAGGCAGATTTATTCGCATTGTAATAATCTGCGACTTCTTGTTCTGTGACAGTTTGTTTCTTCAGTTCATCCGCTAAAGATAAGTGAGCTAAACGCACTTGACGTTGTTGGAAAAATAATTGGGCAAAGTCTGCTTGGGTTTTAGGTAATAAAAATTCGGTTTCCGCCAAGCCACTTTGTAATTGTTCTAAACGCAAGGCTTCACGCAAATATTGCGCATACATATCCGCATTCATACCGTTATTACGCAATACTTGCTGATAAGCGTCATTGCTGAATTTGCCGTCAATTTGGAACATCGGGGTTTTGACGATTTCGTGTTTAATCCGTTCATCGCTGACGGTTAAATTTAAATCGCTCACATATTGGCTTAATAATTGCTGATCAATTAAACGATTTAACACGTTAGTGCGTAATCCTTGGGTAAATTCTGGGGTGTCGGCCACCGCAGCAAATTCGGCACCCAACTGATTACTCATGCGTTGATATTCATCATTATATTGCTGTTGGAACTGCTGTTGTGACACTTCTTCACCGTTCACTTTCACCGCAGAGGTGTCTGTGGTGGCCCCGAGATAGCCGTACATACCTGTAATAACGAATGAAATGGCGATCACCGCCATAATAGCCTTTGCCACACCGCTGTTTGAGGCGTGGTGCATTTTTTCCATGAACATGGGCATTAATCCTATTGTTATCTAAAAATTTTATGAATTATAAACGAAACCGCTGTGAAAAAAAACTCCTAAAAAAACCGCACTTTTTCATAAAGTGCGGTTCAATAACGTAAAATTAATTCACCGTTGGCGCAATCTTGCTCGTTTTTCGGCTGCGTGGCACCTTGACAACATTGACCGGTGACAGTTTAACCATTTCCACGCCCTCTGGCGGATTTTGTAAGGCAATGGTTAACACCTCGTCAATGGTTTCCACCGCATGAATGGTTAAATTATTTTTGGCATTGTCTGGGATCTCTTCCAAATCTTTCACATTTTCTTTTGGAATAATCACGGTTTTAATCCCACCACGATGTGCGGCCAATAATTTTTCTTTGAGTCCACCAATCGGCAACACTTTACCACGCAAACTAATCTCTCCCGTCATGGCCACATCGGCACGCACTGGATTACCCGTTAGGCAAGACACCAAAGCGGTACACATGGCAATCCCTGCACTTGGGCCATCTTTCGGGGTGGCGCCGTCGGGTACGTGAATATGAAGATCCCGTTTTTCATGGAAATCATTGGCAATGCCTAATTTTTCCGCACGGGCTCGTACTACCGTCATGGCGGCTTGAATACTTTCTTTCATCACATCACCGAGCGAGCCAGTAAAGGTGAGTTTTCCTTTACCCAGAACGGAGGCGGTTTCAATAGTGAGTAAGTCACCGCCCACTTCTGTCCATGCCAAGCCTGTAACTTCGCCCACTCGATTTTGGGTATCGGCAAGACCGAAATCAAAGCGTTTTACACCAAGATAATCATGTAAATTATCGGCGTTCACCGTCAAGGATTTACGTTTTTTATCAAGCAATAAATGCTTCACGGCTTTACGGCAAATTTTAGAAATTTCACGCTCCAAGCTACGGACACCGGCCTCACGAGTGTAATAACGAATAATATCTAAAATCGCACTGTCTTCAATGACTAATTCGCCCGCTTTTAAGCCGTTGCGTTCCATTTGTTTTGCCATCAAATGACCCGTCGCAATATTCAGTTTTTCGTCTTCGGTATAACCAGACAGACGAATCACTTCCATACGATCCAATAACGGCGCAGGAATATTCATGGAATTGGAGGTGGCCACAAACATCACATCCGACAAATCATAATCCACTTCTAAATAGTGATCGTTGAATTTGGTGTTTTGTTCTGGATCTAACACTTCCAACAAGGCAGAGGCGGGATCGCCTCGGTTATCCATGGCCATTTTGTCAATTTCATCTAACAAAAACAGCGGATTTTTGACGCCCACTTTGGCCATTTTTTGAATCAATTTACCTGGTAATGAGCCGATATAGGTTTTGCGATGGCCACGAATTTCCGCCTCATCACGCACGCCACCTAAGGCCATACGCACATATTTACGCCCCGTGGCATTGGCAATAGATTGCCCGAGGGAGGTTTTTCCCACCCCTGGTGGTCCCACTAAACAAAGAATCGGGCCTTTTAATTTGTTCAAGCGCGTTTGTACCGCAAGATATTCTAAAATACGTTCTTTCACGCGTTCCAAACCAAAATGATCCGCATCCAATACTTCCTGCGCTTTGGCTAAGTCTTTTTTCACTTTGGTGGTTTTGTGCCAAGGCACTTGCAACATCCAGTCCACATAAGCGCGAATCACTGTCGCCTCAGAAGACATCGGCGACATCATTTTGAGTTTTTTTAGCTCCGATTCCACTTTTTCTTTGGCGTCTTTCGGTAATTTTGCCTCTTCTAATTGTTTGGTCAGCAAATCAATTTCGCTATCATCCGCACTTTCATCATCTTTGCCCAATTCTTTGCGAATAGCTTTGATTTGTTCGTTCAAATAATAATTGCGTTGCGTTTTTTCCATTTGCTCTTTGACTTTGCTGCGAATGCGTTTTTCCACTTGCATTAAGTCCGTTTCGCTTTCCATCGCACCGAGCAAATATTCCATCCGTGCTTGAATATTCGGCTGTTCCAACACCGCTTGTTTATGGCGTAAGGCAATCGGCAAATGCGCCGCTAAGGTATCGGCAAAACGATCAAATTCAGTGATGCTGCTTAAGGCGTTCACCATTTCTGGCTGGATTTTCTTGTTCTGTTTGGCAAATTGCTCGAACTCATTCAGCATCACATCACGCAACACTTGCATTTCTTTTTCCGCACCATAGCTCGTCGCCATCACATTAATGTTGGCAGAAAAATAGCCGTTATCTGTGATCTTATTAATGTTGGCACGCTGTTGCCCCTCCACCAACACTTTCACCGTACCATCAGGGAGTTTTAATAATTGAATAATATTGACCACGGTACCCACATCAAATAAATCTTCGATTTCGGGTTCTTCCACTTCTGGCACTTTTTGTGACACTAATAATAATTGCTTGTCGGTTTCCATCGCCAACTCAAGGCTGCGAATCGATTTCTCACGGCCAACAAATAATGGCATGACCATATAGGGAAAAATCACCACATCACGCAACGGGAGGGCGGGAATATTACGGGATTGATCTTGTTCTGCGTTCATCTTATTTCTCTTTTTCTCAAATTCAGTTGCATAACAGTTAATATAAGGTTAATCAAGGCGAAGTTCAAGGTGGATAAGCAAAAAGTGCGGTGGAATTCACCGCACTTTGTTGAGATAAAAACACTATTTATAAATTAATGTCGGTTTGGTATCGTCATTAATCACACTTTCATCCACCACAACTTTCGCCAGATTGTCTAAGGATGGCAAGTCATACATGGTATCCAATAACACGCCCTCGACAATCGAACGTAACCCCCGTGCGCCCGTTTTTCGGGCTAAGGCTTTTTTCGCCATGGCTTGCAAGGCCTCTTGGGTAAATTCTAACACCACTTCTTCCAAACTAAACAGGGCTTGATATTGTTTTACTAAGGCATTTTTCGGCTCTGTTAAAATTTGAATTAAAGCGTCTTCGTCTAATTCGCTTAACGGTGCCACAATCGGCAAACGACCGACAAATTCGGGGATCATACCGAATTTAATTAAATCTTCCGTTTCAATTTGTTGGAACAATTCGGACAGGCTTAATTCATCTTGCTCTCCTTTCACTTCTGCACCAAAGCCAATGCCACTGCCCACATGAACCCGTTTTTGCACAATTTTATCTAAACCGGCAAAGGCACCGCCACAAATAAACAGGATTTTTGAGGTATCCACTCGCAACATATCTTGTTGCGGATGTTTACGCCCACCCTGAGGTGGCACAGAGGCAACGGTTCCCTCTATCAGTTTTAACAAGGCCTGTTGCACGCCCTCACCAGACACATCACGGGTAATAGACGGGTTTTCTGATTTACGGGTAATTTTATCAATTTCATCAATATAAATAATGCCTTGCTCAGCTTTTTCGGTGTTGTAATCGCAATTTTGGAGCAATTTTTGGATGACATTTTCCACGTCCTCGCCCACATAACCAGCCTCAGTTAAGGTGGTGGCATCTGCCATGGCAAAAGGCACATTTAACATACGGGCCAAAGTTTGTGCCAACAGGGTTTTACCGCTCCCCGTTGGGCCGATTAATAACACATTACTTTTGGCCAATTCCACTTCATCGGTTTGATGATTGGAGCGTAAGCGTTTGTAATGATTATATAACGCCACCGCTAACACTTTTTTGGCGTAATCTTGGCCAATCACATAATCATCTAAGTTAGCACGGATTTCGTGTGGGGTGGGTAATTTGGTTTCTTCTACGTTCTCCGCCTCTTGCGGTTCTTCCGCCGAGGTATTTTCTTCTTGCAATAAATTGTGGCAAAGTTCAATACAATCGCCACAAATATAGCCAGAAGTACCCGCAATTAATCTGCCGACTTCATCTTGTGCTTTACCACAAAAAGAACAGCAGTTTTCTTTTTCATTTGCCATGTTTACTTTCCAATTCTCTGTTCTTAACGTTTCACTAACACGCTGTCTACGAGACCGTACTCTCTCGCTTGCTCCGCCGACATAAAATTATCACGGTCAGTATCTCGTTCAATTTTTTCCAAAGGTTGCCCCGTGTGAAAGGCTAAACGTTCATTTAAGGTATGTTTAATTTTCAAAATTTCTTGCGCATGAATTTGAATATCTGAGGCTTGCCCACGGAAACCGCCTAAGGGTTGATGGATCATCACCCGCGCATTGGGCAATACCGCACGCTTACCGGCGGTGCCACCTGCTAATAAAAAGGCGCCCATGGAACACGCCTGTCCGATACATAAGGTACGCACGTCGGGCTTGATAAATTGCATGGTGTCATAAATCGCCATGCCTGCGGTGACGGAACCACCGGGGCTGTTAATATAAATGTTAATATCTTTATCTGGATTTTCGGATTCTAAAAATAATAATTGAGCCACAATCAAATTGGCCATATTGTCTTCTACTTCACCGCTTAAAAAAATCACACGTTCTTTTAATAAACGTGAATAAATATCGTAAGCACGCTCGCCTCTTGCACTTTGCTCTACGACCATAGGAATCACGGACATAAGGTTCTCCAACATATTTCAATATAATAATCTGTCTATTCTACCTGAAAAATAGGTTTGACTAAACAAAATAAACAAAAGTGCGGTCATTTTTTAACGAATAATAAAATTCATCAAAAATTGACCGCACTTCAAAACCTTAAGTGAGATTAGGCTTTCGGATTCATAATTTCATCAAAAGATGACACTTTTTCCGTCACTTGAGCTTTCGCTAACACAGCGTCTACCGCTTGTTCTTCTAATACCACATTACGCACGTTATTCATTAATTCATTGTTTTTGCTGTAATATTCAACCACTTCCGCAGGTTGTTCATAAGCTGAGGCAATATCCGCAATCATGGCTTTCGCACGATCTTCGTCCGCTTTTAACTCGTTTTCTTTGATGACTGCAGAGAATAATAAGCCCACTTGTACACGGCGTTTCGCTTGTTCTTCAAACAATTCACGTGGTAATTGTGCCGCTTGTTGCTCGTTGCCACCGAAACGTTGTGCCGCTTGTTTGCGTAACACTTCAATTTCTTCATCTACCGCAGAGACTGGTACATCAATGGTATTTTCAGCAATTAAGCCGTCAATCACTTGTTGTTTCACTTTAGCGACTAAGGCATTTTTCAATTCACGTTGCATGTTTTTCTTAATTTCGGCACGTAAATCCTCAACGGTTTTGGTGTTTGGACCAAATTTTTTCACGAACTCGTCAGTTAATTCTGGCAATACTTGAATTTCGACTTTTTTCAAGGTAATCGCAAATTTCGCTGCTTTGCCTTTTAAGTTTTCTGAATGATATTCTGCAGGGAACGTCACATCAATATCAAACTGCTCACCCGCTTTGTGGCCGACGATACCCTCTTCAAAACCTGGGATCATACGACCTTGGCCCATGGCTAAAGCGAAATCAGTGGCTTTACCGCCCTCAAATTCTTCACCGTCGACGGAACCAACGAAGTCAATGGTCACACGATCTTCCGCTTTGGCGGCATCTTTGCTTTCTGCCCAAGTGGCTTGTTGTTTACGTAATACGTTCACCATGTTATCTACATCAGCTTCGGTGATGTCAACAGTGGGTTTTTCAACCTTGATATTTTCTAAGCCTTTTAATGTCACTTCTGGGTACACTTCAAAAGTCGCCGTGAACACTAAATCTTGGCCATCTTCAAATTTTTCAATGGCAAAGGTTGGGCGGCCGGCAAGGTTCACTTTTTCTTTGAACATTAAATCAAAGAAATGACGAGGTAATAAATCATTTAACACATCTTGACGAATAGAGGCACCAAAGCGTTTTTCTACGATTTGAGCAGGGACATGGCCTTTACGGAAACCGTCTACACGGACATTTTTGGCGGCACGTTTGGTTTCTTCACGTACTGCATTTTTTACTGTTTCTGCTGGCACCGTGATACTGACACGACGTTCTAAACCTTGCGTTGTTTCAATAGTTGACATTGTTCTTTTCCTTTAAATATGAATGAATACTTAGCCGTTCGCTAAGGCGAATAAAAATAAACTGGCGAATTATAACGAAAACAAGTCGAGCAGTCGAGAAGAAATTTTATCATTGCTCGCTTTATACCCTAGCCACATCAATACACACTACGCTGCACAATCAGGATTTTGTTCATAGTGGCATTCGCCGTCATTATAGGGATCTAAACCATATTTCTGAAAAATGGGGATGATGTCATTAGCATGATATAATTCAAACGCCTCTGTCATACTCCCAGCTTCTATCCTTATTGTATGTTTATTAACGTGAACCAAATTAACCAACATAAGATGTTTAAAACCTAATAGAATAACAATATCATCACGATAGACTTTATCTTTAGTATCTGATACATAACTGAGATCAAATCGATACTCCCCCATATAACCATACTTTGTTTTTACGGATTCACACATCCAAATTGGAACCATTTCCCCTACCTCGTTAATTTGTTTTTTACAAACATAATGGAAATGGCCCGCCACTTTGATTTTCGTTTCATTTTTAATCATGTCTTTATAAGGTTTCGCTACTTCGGCTGATATAGCGGCATGTTCAGGATCATATTTAGGCTGCGGCAACTGATCGACATCTAATTCCGCATAGCCTTGTGATATCCCAATAAAAAGCGTCGTGATAAAAATAAATAGGTTTTTAATGTTAAACATTGATAAATTTCCTTAACTACAGGTTATAGATAAAATAAATGGGAGGATTATAACGAAATCTAGGGAAAGTCGTCTAGCATAAAATTTAACAACAAAGATTTCTCAGCCTATCTTGTTATTTCATCTTCGTACTATTATAATAGTGCAACTTTATTTTTGTAAGGATTTCCTCATGACAACACAAAAACAACCGTCCTTGTTAGGCGGTATAATGATTATCGCCGGTGGCACCATTGGTGCGGGCATGCTCGCCAACCCGATTTCCACCGCAGGTGTTTGGTTTACTGGCTCATTGCTGATTTTGCTTTATACTTGGTTTTGTATGACTTCATCAGGTTTAATGTTATTAGAAGCCAATTTACACTACCCGACGGGATCGAGTTTTAATACCATTGTCAAAGACTTACTCGGCAATGGTTGGAACGTCCTCAATGGCTTATCCCTTGCCTTTGTCATGTACATTTTAACCTATGCCTACATTACCTCAGGCGGTGGTATTACCGAAGGCTTTATTAATCAGCTGTTAAGCAGCGAACAAAGTGCGGTGGAAATTGGACGAACTTCGGGATCGTTAATCTTTGCTGTGGTATTAGCTTTGTTCGTCTGGTTCTCCACCAAAGCCGTGGATCGCTTTAGTACGGTATTAATCGCAGGTATGGCGATTGCGTTTTTCCTGTCTGTCGCCAGTTTAATTTCCTCCGCCAAACCTGAAATTCTATTGGATCAACTTGCCCCAGCGGATACCGTTTATTTACCTTACGCTATGGTGGCGTTGCCTGTGTGTTTAGTGTCCTTTGGTTTTCATCAAAATGTACCTAGCCTTGTGAAATACTATGATCGCAACGCAGCTAAAGTGGTAAAATCCGTGGTGTTAGGCACCGCAACAGCGTTAGTGATTTATGTGTTGTGGCAATATGCGGTGCAAGGCAATTTACCTCGCAGTGAATTTGCCCCTGTGATTGCAAAAGGTGGCGACATTGCAGCGTTACTCGATGCGTTACATCAATATATGCAAACCGATTACATTGCCCTCGCTCTGAGTTTCTTCGCTTATATGGCGATTGCCAGCTCTTTCTTAGGGGTGACGCTCGGTTTATTTGACTATATCGCTGACTTGTTTAAATTTGACGACAGCGGATTAGGGCGTGCCAAAACGGCATTAGTAGTGTTCCTACCGCCATTATTATTAAGCCTCCTATTCCCTTATGGCTTTGTGATCGCTATCGGTTATGCGGGTTTAGCCGCCACCGTATGGGCAGGGATTGTGCCAGCCTTATTAGCCAAAGCCAGCCGTGAGCGATTTGGTCAAAGTAAATATACCGCATTCGGTGGTAACTTTATGATTTACTTTATTTTCCTATTTGCGATTTTAAATATCGTGGCTAAACTCGGTAGCCAATTTGGCTGGATTGCGGATTTTAAAGGCTAACCTTTATGCAAACCTCCGTTTATGATAAAGAAAACTTTTTTGAGCTTTATCAAAAACTTCGTGCAAATCCAATCAGTTTAAACAACATTGTGGAAAAACCCACAATGTTGTCTTTATTGCCTGATTTAACAGGCAAAAAGCTGCTGGATCTCGGTTGTGGTACGGGCGAACATTTGGCGTTATATTTAGCTCGTAAAGCCGATTTTGTGGTTGGCATAGATCTGTCTTTGGCAATGTTACAACAGGCAGAAAAAAATCTTGCCGATTTTACACCGCACTTTTCCCTTTATCCCTTGGCAATGGAACAATTAGATCAACTCAACGAAACGGATTTTGATGTGATTACCAGTTCTTTTGCCTTTCATTACGTGCAAGATTTTCGCCAACTATTAAGCCAAATTTATCGCAAATTAAAGCCCAATGGCTGGCTTATTTTTTCCCAAGAACACCCCATCGTCACCGCTTACCAAGGCGGTGAACGCTGGGAGAAAAATGAACAAAAAGAACAGGTTGCCTATCGTTTAAATTATTATCGAGATGAAGGTGAGCGAGATCGAAGCTGGTTTCAACAACCCTTTCAAACCTATCATAGAACCACCGCAACCATTATCAATGGGCTTATCGAAACAGGCTTTCAAATTGAACAAATGGCAGAACCCATGTTAGCCGATCAGCCTGAATGGCAAGCAGAATTTAAAGATTTACAACATCGCCCTGTGTTACTGTTCGTGAAAGCGAGAAAAGTCCCATGATTGTCGGTAATGGCATGATGGCAAAGGCATTTTCTGCTTATGCAGAAGATCCTAAGCATATTATTTTTGCCAGTGGCGTATCAAATTCACAAGAAAAAGACCGCACTTTATTTACCAGAGAGAGCCAATTACTTGAACAAACGATTTTACACCATCCCGACCAAAAATTAGTTTATTTTAGCACTTGTAGTCTCTACGATCCGTCCCTACAAAATTCGTCTTATGTGCAACATAAACAGAATATGGAACAGCAAGTGCAACGATTAGCCCAGCAATACTTAATTGTGCGTTTACCACAAGTCGTGGGTAATGCCACTAGCCCAACTATCGTGAATTTCCTCTATCAAGCCATTATTCATCAGCAACCTTTTACCCTATGGCAAGAAAGTTATCGGAATTTAATTGATATTGATGACGTGGTCACGATTTTAAATGAAATCCTAGCCAATCCTTTGTTTACCAATCAGATCATTAATGTTGCCACGGATAAGATGATCAATGTGCAAAATATTGCCATGATGTTAGAAAATATCACAAAAATCACCGCACTTTATCAATCTATTCCGAAAGGATCTTATTATTCCATTGATATTGCTCCTATTCGCCCCATTTTGGCGAAATTACACCTCAATTTTGCACAAGATTATGTTCAAAAAACCCTTGAAAAATATTATTCCCCCAAATAAAAGAAAAAATAAACAAAAAAACGCTTGCAAGATAAAGTAGATTTCAGTATTTTAAAAGGCAAGCAAAAATCCACTTTAGGAAAATACAATGAATTTCAACCGCACTTTTACGTTTCATCATCACCATCACCGAACCTAATCTTTCGGGCGGATGGTGCTACTCGGAAGATAAAACTTCCGAAGTGGCAAATAAGTGCGGCGAATCAGCAATATAAACCTTTCGGAAGTCAACTTTCGAAAGGTTTTTTTATACATTTAATAGGGTCTGTTGACCTAAGGAAATAACAATGTCAAACAGCAAAAGATTACGCATTGCATTACAAAAAAAAGGGCGTTTAAGCAAAGAATGTAACGAATTGCTTAAACAATGTGGGGTAAAAATCAACTGGAACGAACAACGTTTGATTGCCTATTCGGAAAATATGCCGATTGATATTTTACGCGTGCGTGATGACGATATTCCGGGTTTAGTATTTGACGGCGTGGTGGATCTGGGCATTATCGGCGAAAATGTGTTGGAAGAAGAAGAACTGGGTCGTCAAAATGCAGGGGAAACGGTGGAATATAAAAAACTCCGCACCTTGGATTTTGGTGGCTGCCGTTTATCTATTGCAGTGGATCGTGACGAGCAATATCACGGCGTGCAGGATTTGCACAATAAACGTATTGCTACTTCGTACCCGAATTTGCTGAAACGCTATATGGCTGCCAAAGGTGTATCCTATAAAAACTGTTTTTTAAATGGTTCAGTAGAAGTCGCCCCGACCGCAAATTTAGCCAATGCCATTTGTGATTTGGTGTCATCAGGGGCAACCTTGGAAGCCAATGGTTTAAAAGAAGTGGAGGTCATTTATAAATCAAAGGCTTGCCTAATTCAACGTGCCGAACCCTTATCTGATGAAAAACAAGCACTGGTGGAAAAATTATTAACCCGCATTCAAGGGGTACAACAGGCGGCGGAAAGCAAATATATTATGTTGCACGCCCCGAAAAATAAATTGGAAGAAATCACCGCACTTTTACCGGGGGTGGAAAATCCGACCATTCTGCCATTGGCTCACGATAACAGCAAAGTCGCCATGCACGTGGTCAGTCAGGAAAATTTATTTTGGGAAACCATGGAACAGTTGAAAGAAATGGGGGCAAGTTCCGTGTTGGTATTACCGATAGAGAAAATGTTGGCTTAGGGGAAAATAACATGATGCAAACCTTAATTTGGAAAGATTTATCAGAAAGTGAGAAAAAACAAGCTCTCACTCGTCCAGCGATCAGTTCATCTGCCAATATTCAACAGGCAGTTAATGAGATTCGTGAAAATGTGTTAGCCAATGGCGATAGAGCATTATTTGAGTTAAGCGAGAAATTCGACAAGGTAAAATTAGACAGTTTAAACGTTTCCAAACAGCAAATTGAACAAGCCACCGCTCGTTTGCCCGATGAGCTAAAACAAGCGATTCAAAACGCCAAAGCCAATATTGAAAAATTCCATCAGGCACAAATTCCACAGCCTGTGGATATTGAAACCCAAGCAGGCGTGCGTTGTCAGGTGGTGACACGCCCGATTAATCGGGTTGGATTGTATATCCCAGGGGGGTCTGCTCCGTTATTTTCTACCGTGTTAATGCTTGCCATTCCTGCTAAAATTGCAGGCTGTAAAAAAATCGTGCTATGTTCACCGCCACCGATTGCTGATGCGATTTTATATGCAGCGGATCTTTGTGGAGTGGAAACGATTTATGCGGTGGGGGGCGCACAAGCCATTGTGGCGATGGCATTTGGTACGGAAACAGTCGCCAAAGTGGATAAAATTTTCGGACCGGGTAACAGCTTTGTGACCGAAGCCAAACGCCAAGTGAGCCAAACGGTCAACGGTGCGGCAATCGATATGCAGGCTGGCCCCTCGGAAGTGTTGGTGTTAGCCGATGAAAACGCCGATCCTGAATTTGTGGCAAGCGATTTACTTTCTCAGGCAGAACATGGTGCGGACAGCCAAGTAATTTTAGTCACCAACAGCGAAACTCAGGCAGAATACACCGCACTTGCTATCGAGCGTCAATTAAATCAATTACCAAGAGCCGACACCGCTCGCAAAGCGTTAAGCCATAGTCGTACCTTTATTGCGGAAAACATTACTCAAGCCATTGAAATCAGTAATGATTATGCTCCAGAGCATTTAGTGGTGCAAGTGGAAAATGCCCGTGATTTATTACCGCGGTTAGATAACGCAGGATCGATTTTCTTGGGTGCTTATTCTCCCGAAAGCATGGGCGACTACGCCAGTGGCACCAATCACGTTTTACCGACCTATGGCTACACCAAAACTACGTCAAGTTTGGGGTTGGCAGATTTTAGCAAACGTATGACTGTACAAGAACTCACCCCACAAGGATTTAAGGATTTAGCTAAAACGGTGGAGTTGATGGCACAAGCTGAACAGTTGGAAGCGCATAAAAAAGCGGTGAGTATAAGGTTAGCAAAATTGAAAAAACAAAAATAAATTTTTAGTATACAGTATTTTTCAGTTTATTTATGTGATATAAATACAGTATATATAAATTTAACAAGGAAAAAATTATGCAAAACCCGATTGAAATATACCAAACTAAAGATGGACAAACGCAAGTTGAAGTGCGGTTTGAGCAGGATACGGTGTGGTTGTCGCAAGCACAGATGGCCACTTTATTTGGCAAAGATGTTCGTACTATAAATGAACACGTTCAAAATATCTTTGATGATGACGAATTAGAGATAGCGTCAACTATCCGGAAATTCCGGATAGTTCGCCAAGAAGGACAGCGACAAGTTAATCGTGAAATCGATCATTATGATTTAGACATGATCATTTCCGTGGGATACAGAGTAAAATCACCACAAGGTATTTCATTTCGTCGCTGGGCAACCCAACGCCTAAAAGACTACCTCGTCAAAGGCTATGCCATTAATCAAAAACGCTTACAGCAAAATGCGAATGAGCTAGAACAAGCCATTGCACTAATTCAGAAAACCGCTCAGTCGAGTGAATTGACCTTAGAAAGTGGGCGTGGATTAGTGGATATTGTCAGCCGTTATGCACAAACGTTTTTATGGTTGCAACAATATGACGAGGGTTTGCTGATTGAACCCAAAACCCAACAAGGTGGCACGTTGCCTACGCTTGAACAAGCTCGTTTAGGTTTGGCAGAATTTAAGCAACAACTTATGGCTCGAGGCGAGGCATCGGATTTATTCGGTCGTGAGCGTGAAGACGGTTTATCTGCTATTTTAGGCAACTTGGAACAAACCGTTTTCGGCGAACCCGCTTATCCGAGTATTGAAGCCAAAGCGGCACATTTGCTGTATTTTATTGTAAAAAATCATCCATTTTCAGACGGTAACAAACGCAGTGGGGCATTTTTATTTGTGGATTTTTTACATCGTAACGGACGTTTATATGATGAACTGGGACAACCCGTGATCAATCAAACTGGATTAGCCGCCTTGACCTTGTTAGTGGCAGAATCTGATCCGAAACAAAAAGAAACGTTAATCCGCTTAATTATGCACATGCTGAAAAAAGAAAATTAAACAGGAACAAACCATGACAATTTCACCACTTTCCCGAAAAAATGTACAGGCACTTACGCCCTATCAATCCGCTCGCCGTTTAGGTGGCAAGGGCGATGTATGGCTGAATGCCAATGAATATCCTACTTCACCAAATTTTGATTTATTGCACCGTACTTTTAACCGCTATCCCGAACCACAACCAGAAGCCGTGATTAATGGTTATGCGAATTATGCGGGTGTGAAACCTGAAAATGTGATTGTCACCCGTGGCGGGGATGAAAGTATTGAGCTGATTATTCGGGCATTTTGTGAACCAGACGACCATGTTTTATATTGCCCACCGACCTATGGCATGTATTCTGTGAGTGCAGAAACTTGCGGTATTGCATTAAAAACCGTCCCGTTAACCACCGATTTTCAACTGAATTTAACAGAAATTGAGCGAAATCTTGATGGGGTAAAAGTCGTGTTTGTATGCAGTCCGAACAACCCGACAGGCACATTGGTTAACCGTGTGGATTTACTCAAATTGCTCGACATCACCAGAAATAAAGCCATTGTTGTGGTGGATGAAGCCTATATTGAGTTTTGCCCACAAGCAAGCCTTGTGAATGAACTCGCCAATTATCCGCATTTAGCCATTATCCGCACGCTCTCCAAAGCCTTTGCCTTGGCAGGATTGCGTTGTGGTTTTACCCTTGCCAATGCGGAATTAATCGGCATATTGCAAAAAGTGATCGCCCCCTATCCATTGCCTGTGCCAGTATCGGATATTGCTGCTCAAGCCTTGCAACCACAAGGTATTACACAAATGCAAGAACGGGTTAATGATGTGCTAAACAATCGTGCGTGGTTAATTGAACAATTAAGCAAAATCCCAACCGTGGTACAAATTTTTGAAACAAAAGCAAATTATGTTTTGGTGAAATTCCAAGATGGCGAAAAAGTGTTTAAATCCCTTTGGGAACAAGGCATTATTTTGCGTGATCAACATAAAGCATTGGGATTGCAGAATTGTATTCGGATCACGGTTGGGGCAAGAGAAGAATTAGAACAGACTATTCAGGCAATAAAATTAGCCCCGATTTTAGTCTAGGGCTATATCTATTTATCAGCCTTGCAACACCTGCTGTTCAATCTGCATGGCTTTTTGCCAACTTGATAATTGAGCAAGCTCAGCTAAATAACGTTGAATATGGGCAAATTTCCCTTGATAAACCATATTCAACATCATTAATGGAAAAGCTAAGGCAAAATCTGCGCCAGTGAGTTGCTCGCCCATAATATAGCGTTTATCTGACAACTGTTGATCGATAAAGCCATAAACTTGTGCTATTTCATGATCGGCATAGGCTAGCGATTGTTGTGGAGGTGTCGGTTCCCGACTTGTGATAAGTTTTAGCACCATGGGGATCATGGCGGTACTCTCGCTAAATTGTAACCATTGTAAATAGTCGGCATATTCAGGGCTATTGGCTGCTGGAGCAAGTTGTGGGGCGTGGTTGGCGATAATCCATTCTACCATAGCCACTGATTCAGTCATGACTTTTCCGTCAATTTCCAATAACGGCGCTTTGCCGAGAGGATGAATAGCTTTCAGTTCATCTGGTGCGTGCATATTTTCTTGACGTTTATGCGGGATTAATTCATAAGGCAAGCCGATATGTTCTAATAACCAAGTGACTCGCATTGCACGAGAACGGTCAAGATAATGTAGTTTGAGGATCATGTTTGTTTCCTTTGTGGCTGATTTAGCTTTGTTAATAATCACGTCCATTTTCTTTTCCTGTATAGAAACACGAAAGGTTGGATTATTATTAAGTCTAAATTTTTGACTGTTAATGTCAAGTGGAATTATTTATAGACCCTCTCCCTGTCTTATGCGCAGGGCTAAACTGCTAAATATGGTGACGCATATAAACAAGATTCGGAGCATCGTGTATACTTAACCCTATACGTAAGTGTTGGACAGATCAATTATAGTTGGACACACAAAAAAACCAACAACATTCTCTGGAACATTGTTGGTTCAGTTAAAATATAAGAGGAAATCACACCGCACTTTCCCCCCAGTCGCATCTGGTTTTGGCAAAAGTGCGGTTATTTTTGGGGGAGATTATTCTTCTACCACCAATTTTTTGCCGTCATAGCTTACGGTACGCACTTCAGTTAAGGCTTTACCGCCATCGGTTTCACCACCTACGAATAACACTTTGTTGTCATACGGTAAAGCGACACCGTAAGCGATGTTGTGTGGGTAGTTACCGATGATTTTCCATGTGCCGTGTTTTGCATCTAACGCATAGAAATCGCTATGATAAGTTTTTTTCAAGCCACCAGTACGGTGTGCATCGTTGATGCCTTTGGCATAGTTTGCACGAGCACCTGGGAAGTTTGCACCACCCGTTACGATGAAATGACCATTGGTGTAGCCACCCATACCGCCTGCAATACCGTCTTGTTGTTCATAGCCTTTCGGTGCAGGTAAGTTGCCTAATTTTTTCCAGTCTTTCACGCCGTCTTTGGCAATGGTACCTTGCGCAGTGCCGTCTGTACGTAAGCCGGCTTTGATTTCACCGTTCACCACTAACAATTTGCCATTGTTAATGCCCACTGACGCACCTGCACGGCCTGAGTATGGGAAGTAACCTTCGTTACGCCATGTGTTAGTGGCAGGTTCATAGCTGACGATTTCTGATGAGAAGAAGAAGTCTTGTGCACGTAAGTTGAAGTACGCATCAAAGATTGGTTTAGTTGCTGCGCCAATTTTTTCTTTATCTTTTTCTTTGTCTAAACCTGCAGAGGCTTTTTTCACATCTTGGAATAAGCCGTTCCAGATTTCTTGGTTGATACCACCGACAAAGTAAACTTTGCCGTTATTTGTTACACCAGTTGCACCCACGGCTGCACGTGGTGAACGTGTGTCTAATTTTGTCCAAGTGTTAGTGGCTGGATCATAAGAATAAGCATCGTTGATTACTTGGTTGTCAGCAACGTCGTTGTTTTGGAAACCACCGAACACATAAAGTTTGCCGTCAATGCCTGCAGCCACTGGTTGGTTACGTGAACCACCTGGGAATGCGGCTAATTCTTGCCATTGCGCACCTTTTTCTTTTAAGTTAAGGGAGTAGAATTTGTCACCGCCTGAACCTAAGCCCACATAAACGGTGTCGCCAATTAAGGCACCGGCACCACTTTTAATACCCACCGGTAAATCTGGATATTGTGCAGCTTGGGCTGCGAAAGCAGTTAAACCTAATACGGATACAGCTAATAAAGATTTAGTGAATTTCATAGTAGAACTCCTTATGTGTGTTTAAATGTTAGCCATTTGGCATTAATAAATTCGGAATAAAGGTTATAATTTCTGGGAAAATTGTGATCAATATCAAGGTCACAAAGATTGGCACCAAGAATGGTAACACCCCTTTGGTGACGGTAGATACGGACATATTTCCCACACGAGCCACCACGAACAACGCCATGCCCATTGGTGGGGTTAAGATACCGATCATCATGTTCAATAAGGTCATCACCCCAAAGAAGATTAAGTCGATACCAAAATGTTGTGCAATTGGAATTAACATTGGCAATACTAAGAATTGCAATGCTAACGCATCAATAAACATACCCAAGAATAATAACAGTAAGTTAATCATCACTAGCACGGTTAATGGAGAATCAGCCACCGCCATAAACATTTCAGCTAAACGCATGGCCACTTGTTCGCGTGCGATCATGTCGCCAAAGAATGTCACGGTCATCACCATTAACACGGTTACGCCAGTGATTGCGACCGCCTCGACACAGCTTTTGAACAATAATTGTACGGTTAATTCTTTGTACACAAAACGGCTGACAATAATGGAGTATGCCACTGCCACCACCGCTGCTTCGGTTGGGGTGAACAAGCCAGAGAAGATACCGCCGATAATCAAGATTGGGGTTAAAATGGCCCAGATACTGGATTTAAATGCGGCACAGAGTTCTGGCATAGTGGCTTTTGGTGTTCTTGGATAGCCACGTTTTTTACACACGAAGTAGTTCATGACCATTAACGCAATGGTAATCAATACACCTGGTACGAAACCTGCTACGAATAACTTGGCAATGGATTGGTTAGCAATCACCCCATAAATAATCATGGAGATACTCGGTGGAACCAACGGGCCAATGATACAAGATGCCGCAGTGATACCACCACTGATGTCATCATCATAGCCTGCATCACGCATGGCTTTAATTTCTAATTGACCTAACCCACCCGCATCAGCAATAGCAGAGCCTGACATACCAGAGAAGAGTAAACTTGCCCCGATATTCACATGGCCCATACCGCCAGTGTAGTGACCTAATAAGGATTTGGCGAAGTTAAAGATTCGTTCAGTGATACCACCGCCGTTCATTAAAATCCCTGTTAAGATAAAGAACGGTACACTTAATAATGAGAAACTGTTTAAACTATCGACTAATTTGTTGGCGGCACTGTTGGCAATATTCCAACGAGTCATAGAGAAATAAAGCAAGGTGGCAATAAATAATGACCAACCGACTGGCGTGCCTAAGAACATAATCACGAGCCACACCACTAACACCACATACACAGCATTGTCGCCCAATTTTGCATATTGCGAAATACGCAACACTTTAAACACGTCTGGAGAGAAATATAAAAGTGCCAATAAAACCACCGCACCTACGGCAAACACCGTGGCAGATAAATAGGAGGTTTGATTAGTAAAGTTTTCGGTTTGGGCTTGTAAGAAACGGATAAGCACGAGCAAGGAAATAAAGGCTTGTGCGGCATATAACCATTTATCACTGATTTCTAACGCTACCAATTCAAAGGAGGCACTGATCCAGACTTTAAAACCCAAATGAATGAAAATAATGATACAAGCAAAAATCAACAGTTGTACAAAAGTATTGACCGCTCTTTTGACTTTTGGCGGCATCAGATTGGTGATAAAGTCGAGATAAATATGTTGTTGGCTACGCACCGCCATACTGATCCCAAACATACTCACATAAATAAATAGCAATCTGGCTAATTCTTCTGACCAAATTAATGGCGAATTAAAGATTTGACGGGCGATAACTTGGGTAAGAAGAATTAAGAAAATAACGAACAACAACGTTCCGCCGACCCATTCTTCTAGTTTGTTAAAAAATTTCATAATCAACCTCGATAGTCGAGTAAAACAAAGAAACTTGATAAAACGCCTTACCCTCATAAGAGGAAGATGAGAGTAAGGCGAGAATGTGTTAATTATTTAATTTTTGAAAATTCATCAAAGGCATCTTGACCCACTTTGCCAACTTTTTTCAAGTATTCGTCATAGTAAGGTTTTAATGCAGCTTTGAATGGGGCTAGATCTGGTTTAGTCACGGTTACACCTTTGCTTTCAAAGAACGCAATGGCATTGGCTTCACCATCTTTAAATAATTTAGTGTGATACTCTGCTGCTTTTTCTGCCGCATCTTTCACCACTTTTTGTAAGTCTGCCGGTAAATCCGCAAAGGTTTCATTACTGACTAAATAAAGTTGGTCATTTAAGATGTGATTAGTTAAAGCTAAATATTTTTGTACTTCATAGAATTTTTGGTCTTTGATGGTTGGTAATGGGTTTTCTTGACCATCTACGGAGTTAGTTTGTAAAGCAAGATACACTTCAGAGAATGCCATTGGTGTTGGTGCTGCACCTACATATTTAGCAAAGGCTAAGTTAGTCGCCGCATTTGGCACACGAAGTTTTAAGCCTTTCATATCTTCAATGCTATTAATTGGACGGTTAGAGGAGGTTTGACGTGTACCGTTATACGCCACAGATAATAAGGTCATCCCTTGTTCATCGTGTACTTTACGGAGTAATTCTTTACCGAAGTTGGTTTCTAACAAGGCTTTTTTGCTGAATTCAATGCTTGGTACCACATAAGGTAAGGCAAAGATTTCTGCTTCAGGGTAGAAAATTTGGAAACGCGCAGATTCCGCAAAGGTGAAGTCTAAGGCACCGTCTTTTAATTGTTTCATCATGGTGCGGTCGTCACCTAATTGGCTAGATGGGAACAATTTCACTTCAATTTTGCCCGCAGATTTTTCTTTTACTTCTTTAGCGAAAAATTCCGCCGCTTTATATTCATTTTGGCTGGTACCTGCGTTCATACCGAATTTAAAATCATAATCCGCTGCGAAAGCAGAAGTAGCGAATGCAGAGGCTGCAACGCCAGCACAAAATGTAGCTAATAATAGTTTGTTGAATTTCATAGTACGCTCCTGTTTAAAAGATTGTCGGAATTTCTAGGGTTGAGATTAATTAAACCTATGTGGTTTTAATATGCTTTGCATTTTGGATCAAAAAAATCAAAAAAGAAATAGTTTTTTGAAGTAAAATTTCAAAAATGTGACAGAGATCACAAATTTGAAAAATTCTTGGTTTGATTTTGAATTTTTACTCCACTTTTTATTTTTTTTCGTCCTATAATAAGTGCCATATTTCACCACCTTTTGCTTGATTGCTATAAATTTCAGCAAAGGAAAGATAAAAGGTCTTGCCATTTTTGTTGTTAGGGCGTAACCTAGCGAAAAAAATGAAGTATTAATTCTTAATTATAAAAATATATGGAGTATATATGTCAAAAATAGCTCATGCCGACGTGCTTACTCGAATCAAAAAAGGGTTTATTTCTTCTTGCCAACCTGTTGATGACGGCCCGATGGATAAACCTGAAATTGTGGCAGCCATGGCCCTTGCGTCACAACATGGCGGTGCGTCTGGTTTACGAATTGAGGGCGTGGAAAATCTAAAAGCGACCCGTCCTTTGGTTAACATTCCAATTATTGGCATTAAAAAACGGGATTTACCCGACAGCCCTGTGCGCATCACTCCGTTCTTACATGATATTGAGGACTTAGCGGCTGCGGGTGCGGACATTATTGCGGTGGACGGTACCAACCGCCCACGTCCAGTGGATATTGAAACTGCGGTGAAAAAAATCCATGAATGTGGCTGTTTAGCCATGGCAGACTGCTCTAATTTAGAAGAGGGTTTATATTGCCAAAGCCTCGGTTTTGATATTGTGGGCAGCACCATGTCAGGCTACACCGGCGGTGAAATTCCCAAAGAACCGGATTATCAATTAGTTAAAGATTTAAAAGCAGCCGGCTGTTTTGTGATGGCGGAGGGTCGTTATAACACCCCTGAATTAGCTAAAAGTGCCATTGAAAATGGCGCAGATGCTGTGACTGTTGGTTCGGCGTTAACCCGATTAGAACATATTGTGAGCTGGTTTGCGAATGCGGTGAAATCGGCAAGATAACCCTCACCCTATTTTACCCTCACCCTAGCCCTCTCCCAGAGGGAGAGGGGACGGAAATAGGGGGTATTGGGTGCTGGGAATAAATAAAAGTAAATTAAATTTTATACTCCCTCAGAACAATCCCCTCTCGCCTTGGGAGAGGGCTAGGGTGAGGGTAAAAAAGGAGCTTATATGCGTTGTTTAGCCCTCGATATTGGTGGCACAAAAATTGCAGCAGCGTTAGTGGAAAATAACCAAATCCAACAACGTCAGCAAATTGTCACCCCACAAGATGATGCCGTGAATGCCATGCACGAGGCCTTAGGCTCGTTGGTGCAACAATATGCTGGCCAATTTGATTTCGTCTCAGTGGCCTCCACAGGCATTATTAATAACGGCATTTTAACCGCACTTAATCCAAAAAATTTAGGCGGATTAGCGGAATTTCCGTTAAAAGACAGCATTGCTCGTCATACTGATAAACCAATTTTCTTGCTCAATGATGTACAAGCGGCGGCTTGTGCAGAATACCAAGAATTGGATCCGAAAAAAGTGCCAAATTTTGCCTTTATTGTGGTTTCTACTGGTGTCGGTGGCGGTATCATCTTAAACGGTGAATTGCAAACGGGGCCAAATGGCGTGGTGGGGCATATTGGACATAGTTTGGCCGATCCCCATGGTGAAATGTGCGGTTGTGGCCGTCGTGGTTGCGTGGAGGCGGTGGCGGCAGGACGTGCCATTGAGCGTGATGCGCAAAAATGGGATAACCCTTGTTCGCCAAAAGAAGTGTTTGAACGTTTTAGAAAAAATGACGAAAAAGCCACCGCACTAATACATCGTTCCGCCAACGCTATTGCCAATTTAGTAGCAGACTTGGTGATTTCATTGGATATTCAACAAGTGGTGATTGGTGGTAGTGTCGGGTTAGCGGAAGGCTATTTGCCTTTGGTCAAACACTACGTGCAAGCCATGCCGCATTTTTATCACTGCGAGTTAACCAACGCAAAATATGCCGGTGATGCAGGTTTAATTGGTGCAGCCTACTGGGGCGAATTGGAATTAGCGAAACAACCTTAATCTAGGGAGAACATATTATGGTTCAATCTAATGACGGTCGAAAAATCCTCGATACCATCGGGGCGTTACAAAATAGTCTCACCAAAACGGAAAAGCGGATTGCCGAACAAATTTTGGCCACACCAGAATTATTGGCGCAATCCTCTTTATCGGAAATTGCACGCACCTTAAGCGTTGGTGAGGCGACCTTTATTCGCTTTTGTCGGAGTCTTGGCTTTAAGGGCTTTAGTGATTTTAAATTGGATTTTGCCATTGAAATTGCGACCCAAAGCCAACAACCCGTGGCGTTATTAGACACCAATATTGGGCCGAAAGACAAACCCAGACAAATTGCCACCAAGTTGCAAAATGTGATTAATCGAGTGGTTGGCGAAACCATTAATTTGTTAGATTTTGACGAATTGAATAAAGTGGTGAAAGCCATGCGTCAAGCCAAACGGATTTTCTTATTTGGTGTCGGCTCCTCGGGCGTGATTGCCAATGGGGCAAAAAATAAATTAATGCGTATTGGTTTTCAGGTAGACGCTGAAAACAACAATCATTTTATGTATATGCAAGCCTCGCTGATGCGCAAAGGCGATGTGGTCATCGGGATCAGCCATTCAGGCACCTCACCCGAAACCACCAAAGCCTTGGAAATTGCAAAAGAGGCGGGGGCGGTCACGGTGGCGATTACCCATAATTTGCGTTCACCGATTACCAAAGTTTCTGATTATGTACTTAACAACGGCAATCGCCAAGGGCAGTTGCAGGGCGACTCTGTCGGTACACAAATCACCCAATTATTCGTGCTTGACCTAATTTATGCACTTTTAGTGCAAGCCGAACAAGAAAAAGCAACACAATCTAAGCAAAAAACTGTTGATGTCATTGTGCAGCAACGTGATAAATAATATAGGAGAAATTTCTTTATGAAAAACTTGAAAGGTATTTTCAGTGCGTTATTGGTGTCTTTTAACGAAGACGGTTCTGTGAATGAAAAAGGCTTACGCCAAATCATTCGCCACAACATTGATAAAATGAAAGTGGACGGCTTATATGTCGGCGGCTCTACCGGTGAAAACTTTATGCTTTCTACCGAAGAGAAAAAACAAATCTTCCGCATTGCGAAAGATGAGGCCAAAGACCAAATTGCGTTAATTGCTCAAGTGGGTAGCGTCAACTTAAAAGAGGCGGTGGAATTAGGTAAATACGCCACTGAATTAGGTTATGACAGCTTATCTGCCGTGACACCGTTCTACTACAAATTCAGTTTCCCAGAAATCAAACACTACTACGAAACTATTATTGCAGAAACTGGCAATAACATGATCGTATACAGCATTCCGTTCTTAACTGGAGTGAATTTGGGCGTAGAACAGTTTGGCGAACTTTATAAAAATCCAAAAGTCATCGGGGTGAAATTCACGGCGGGCGACTTCTACTTACTTGAACGTGTGAAAAAAGCCTATCCAAATCATTTAATTTGGGCTGGTTTCGATGAAATGATGTTACCTGCATCAAGCCTTGGTGTCGATGGTGCGATTGGTTCAACCTTTAACGTGAACGGTATCCGTGCAAGACAAATTTTTGAATTGACCAAAGCGGGCAAAATTGAAGAGGCGTTGAAAGTTCAACATGTCACCAACGATTTAATCGAAGGTATTTTAGGTAACGGTTTATACTTAACCATCAAAGAAATCTTGAAATTACAAGGTGTGGATGCGGGTTACTGCCGTGAGCCGATGACATCGAAAGCCACTGCGGCTCAAGAGGCTCGTGCGAAAGAATTGTATGAGCAATTTCTTAAATAAGTAAAAAATAATTAAAAAACACCGCAGTTTTACTTAGTTTTATGTTTGTTATGTCTGTAGGGGCGTATTACATACGCCCTTGTAGCCAAGCATCAAACGATCGACTCATTAGGGCGTATGCAATACGCCCCTACAGTGTCAATACAGTATTCAGTACAAAGTTCAATACCGTGTTAAAGAAACTGCGGTACAAAAAACTAAAAATATTTTAAGGAGATACTATGCGTTTAATTCCATTACAAAGTGTTGAGCAAGTGGCAAAATGGTCTGCTCGTCATATTGTTGATCGTATCAATCAATTCAAACCAACGGAAGATCGTCCTTTTGTCCTCGGCTTACCAACAGGCGGCACCCCACAACAAACTTACAAAGAATTAATCAAACTCTATCAAGCAGGCGAAGTGAGTTTTAAACATGTGGTCACATTCAATATGGATGAATATGTGGGCTTACCAAAAGAACACCCTGAAAGCTATCACAGCTTTATGTATACTAATTTCTTCAATCACGTAGATGCCCAAGAAAAAAATATCAATATCTTAAACGGCAATACCGATGATCATGATGAAGAATGCCGCCGCTACGAAGAAAAAATCAAATCTTACGGCAAAATTAATCTATTTATGGGCGGTGTGGGTATTGATGGTCATATTGCGTTCAATGAACCAGCGTCATCTTTAGCCTCTCGTACAAGAATTAAAACGCTGACACAAGATACCTTAATTGCTAACTCTCGTTTCTTCGATAACGATGTCAATAAAGTACCAAAATATGCCTTAACTATTGGCGTTGGTACATTATTAGATGCCGAGGAAGTGATGATTCTCGCCACTGGTCACCAAAAAGCCCAAGCGGTACAAGCAGGTGTGGAGGGTTCAATCAACCATTTCTGGACCATCAGTGCGTTACAGCAACATCGTCATTATATTTTGGTGTGTGACGAACCGGCCACTCAAGAGCTTAAAGTAAAAACCGTGAAATATTTTACGGAATTAGAATCTCGTGCCATTCATTCCGTGGTGAATGATTAACTAAGGAAACGAAAATGAAATATGCACTGACCAATGCGGTAATTTATACGGGCCATGACGTACTTTATGGCTATGCGGTGATTGTCGAAAATGACAAAATCGTTGATATTATTCGTCAAGAACAGGTGCCTACTGACATTCAACATCTTGATTTAAAAGGTAATAACCTCACTGCTGGATTTATCGATCTGCAACTTAATGGTTGCGGCGGGGTCATGTTTAATGACCAAACGAGCGTAGAAACATTGGAAATCATGCAAGAAACCAATGTACGTTCTGGTACCACTAGCTTTTTACCGACCTTTATCACCTCACCCGATGAAGACATGAAAAGTGCGGTGAAAATTATGCGAGAATATTTGGCTAAACACCAAAATCAAGCCCTCGGCTTGCATTTGGAGGGGCCGTATATCAGCGTAGCGAAAAAAGGCACCCATCAGCCAGAATATATCCGTGAAATTTCGCCAGAAATGAAAGATTTCTTGTGTCAAAATGCAGATGTGATCACCAAATTAACCTTAGCGGCCGACAATCCAACGGTGGAACATGTGCCTGATTTTGTGAAATCAGGGATCATTGTGTCCTTGGGGCATTCCAATGCCACTTATGAGCAAGCGAAAGATTCGTTCAAAAAAGGTATTACATTTGCCACGCACTTACACAACGCCATGTCGCCAGTGAGTTCTGGACGAGATATGGGCGTGGTCGGTGCGGTGTTGGACAGTGATGACATTTACACGGGCGTGATCGTCGACGGCTTACACGTGGCGTTCGGCAACGTCAAAATTGCGAAACGGGCCAAAGGCGATAAACTCTGTATCGTTACTGATGCCATTGCACCGGCAGGATCGGACATTAAAGAATTTACCTTTGTAGGTAAAACCATTTATGTGCGTGATGGCAAATGCGTAGATGCCAACGGCATTTTAAGCGGCGCCTCCATTACCATGATTGAAAGCGTGGAAAATGCAGTGAAAGAAGTGGGCATTCCGTTAGAAGAAAGCCTCAGAATGTGTAACCTTTACCCTGCTCGAGCCATTGGTGTGGCGGATAAATTAGGTTCCATTGAAGTGGGCAAAATTGCCAACTTGACTGTGTTTACCCATGATTTCAAAGTAGTGAATACTGCGGTGAATGGGGTTTGGCAGTTGGATTAAATGCTATCGGGCGGACACATCGGTCCGCCCTACATTTTTATAGAACGGCTAATGCTTTTTCATAGTTGGGTTCGCTTTTGGTTTCGCTGACCAATTCCGCATGTAGCACCTTGTTATTTTCATCTAACACGATCACCGAACGTGCAGTTAATCCCGCCAACCCACTGCTAGTAATATCCACGCCCAATTTTTCATGTAGCGATTTATCACGGAACGTAGACAGGGTTTGCACGTTATCAATCCCCTCTGCACCACAAAAACGAGCATGAGCAAAAGGCAAATCGGCGGAAATACACAACACCACGGTATTATTTAAATCTGCAGCCTGTTGATTAAATTTGCGTACCGACGTCGCACAAATCCCTGTATCAATGCTCGGGAAAATATTCAGAATTTTACGTTTACCCGCAAAATCAGCAAAAGACACGGATTCCAGTTTGCTGTTAGTGAACGTTAAATTTTCAAGGGTGTCGCCCACTCCGGGAAAATGACCCGCCACATCAATGGGATTGCCAGCTAAAGTTACGTTACTCATTTTTTCTCCTTAATTTATGGAATAATACTTAACCTGAAGACGAAATTCATTCATAATAATGGCGTATTAGCGAAAAGAGTTCAAGGATTTTGTATGGATTTAACCCATTTAACTGATGAAATTAAAATTGTGTTCTTTGATATTGATGAAACATTGATTGTCAAAGATAAAGATTATTTGCCAGAAAGCGTATTGCCAACGATTCAACAATTACAACAAAAAGGCATTATTCCTGCCATTGCCACCGGTCGCTCGCCTTGCAGTTTCCCACCGAAAATAAAAGCCTTAGTGCAACAAACTGGCCTGAATACCTTTGTCACCATGAACGGGCAATATGTGGTACATCAGGGTCAAGTGGTGGATAAATTACCCATTCCGACGCAAAAGATTGCCGAAGTCGTCGCCTTTTTTGAGCAACAACAGATTGATTATGCCTTTGTATCTAATGAACATTTGGCGGTATCTCGCATTACAGATCAAGTGCGAAGTGCGGTTGATCCGTTGAAAACCGCTTATCATATTGACAAAGACTACTATCAACATCACGAGGTGTTCCAAATTCTACCATTTTATGATGAAAGCCAAGACGAGTTGGTGCAAAATTCTGGCATTTTACAAGGTTTAAAAACCGTACGTTGGCATGAACAATCGGTGGATTTATTTGATGTACAAGGTTCCAAAGCACGGGGAATTTTGCACTTATTGCGCCACTTAGGTTTACAAAAAGAAAATGCGATGGCCTTTGGTGACGACTTAAATGATTTGGAAATGTTAAGTACCGTTGGGGTTGGCGTGGCTATGGGTAACGCTTGTGATGAATTAAAAGCGGTGGCAGATTTTGTCACCGACCATATTGAGCAAGACGGCATTGCGCATTTTCTGCAAAATGCGGGGTTAATCGACGCTTAAGCATGAACAGGGCGATTTTACATTTGCACTGACAATTAAATAAATGTAAACTATTTTCATTATTATATATTCAGGACAAACAATGACACCGACTTTATTTTCTCGTTCCGCACTAGCGTTAGCATTAATTGCTGTTTTTCCCACCGCACTTTTCGCCGCAGAAGAGGGTTCAGCCTCGCAAGCACAGCGTGAAATTGATCGTCATTTTGACGATCAACGCATGAACAGCAAAGACACCGACTATCAATTACAAGCCAAGCAAGCAAAACAAGAAAAACAAGCGCTCCCACAAACGGATAGCCATTCCTTATCCATTAGCAAAGAAGAATTAGTCCATCAGCCAGAATTGGTGATCCGAGCCTTACTGCCCGCCGTGGCGCAAGGCAATGCGGAAACGGTGGCGATTTTATATCCTATTTATCAGAAAATCGACACGCAATGGCAAGATCCATTGTTAACCCAATGGCAACAAGCTATTTTGGCTCGTAAAGCACAACATTACAGCGAATCCATCCGCCTTTATCGAGAAATTTTAGCGCAACATAATGATGTTTTACCCGCACGTTTACAGCTTGCAGCAGTGTTATTTGAAAACAAAGAATACGATGCCGCAGAAGGACAATTTGAGAAATTGCGCAGTGAAAAAGTTGCCCCAGAAGTCGCACGTTTAATTGATACTTATATCAACGCCATTCATCAGAAAGACCGTTGGAGTTTTGGTGGCGGCTTGACTTATTTAAACGATCCAAATATTAACAATGCCCCCAAATCAGGTACCACCTACGGCAACTGGAGCGCACCTAAGCGTCAGTCTGCACAAGGTTTTGGTTATAACTTAGACACCAGTAAAAAATGGTCGTGGGGCAATGGATTTTACCACCAGTTAGACCTCTCTCTGTATGGTAAATATTACTGGAACAATAAAAAATACAATGAAATGACCATGCACGGAGGCCTTGGCCTTGGCTACCAAACTGGCCGATCTGATCTCAGCCTGATTCCATTTTGGGAACAAACCCTTTACGCAGGTGGGCGTGAGGGCAGTGAAAGCCTGAAACGTTTCTCCAAATCTGGCGGTGGCGACCTCGCTTTTAACTATTGGCTCAACCCAAAATGGCAATGGCGGGCAAATTATCAGTATAGCGAACAACGCTACACTGACCGTAAACACTTAAACGGTAACACCCATTATATTTCTAGCGGCCTAAGCTATTTACGCAATGCCCAGCAATATTGGTATCTCAACCTCAGTTACAACCGCACCAGTACTCGTGACAGTGACGACAGCTATGTGCGCCGTGCAATCAATCTCGGTTGGGTGCAAGAATGGGGCAAAGGCTTATCGACCCGAGTCAATTTAAGTTACGGTCAGAAAAATTATAAAGGTCCATTACCCGTGTTTAATATTACCCAACGTAATAAAGAATACGGTGCGGCGTTCTCTATCTGGCATCGTGCCATCCACTACAAAGGCATCACGCCACGCTTAACTTACAGCTATCACAAAACTAAAAGTAACCATGTGTTCTATACTTATGATAAACATCAGGTGTATTTAGAGTTAAGTAAGCGGTTTTAATGACTTATTTCCACCGCACTTTTCTAGTGCCATCACAGCCTAGTATAAAAAACCTCGTACTACCGTACGAGGTTTTGGGCATAATGGACAAAATGGTTGCTATTTAGCATTTTCTTTAACTAAATAGCAACTTTTCTTATTTAAAAAATCCTGTATAAACAAGATCTTATTCTTTGTTTTTAAACCGCTATGTGTAGCTAATTTCTTCTTCAGTTCTTTAAATAGCCCTTCAATCCGATTTGTTGTTTTTTCAATCTTTAGTTCAGGATATTTCTCAAAAGTAAACAGGACATTTTCATGTCGTTTTAAGCTGAATTTGGCAAGATTATACTGTTGGAATACAATCCTATAAACAATTAGCAGAAAAATATCATTGTTCAGTCAGAACTATTCAAAGATATTTATTAAAATCACCTAAAACCTCATTAAATCCAGCCGAAAACAAATATCTAAACTTGATTATTGATACGACATTCTTTGGTAGAAAGTTTGGTGTAATGGTCTTTATGGACTCACATACGAAGAAAGTAATTTATCATCAGATTGTGAAAACAGAGAAAGCCATATATTACGCAGTAGCAATCAATCGTCTTAGAGAAAAAGGTCATAAGATTATTTATTTACCCTTGAGAAATATCCTGAATTAAATATGGATAAGACAACGAATCGTATAGAAAATTTATTTGGTAAACTGAAAGAAAAACTTATTGTTCATCACGGATTATCTAAAAAGAATAAGATTATGTTTATAAAAGATTTTTTGAATAAATATAGTTGATTCTAATTATTTAAAATAACCAAAACCAACTATTTTGTCTACTAGAGCATAGTGTATAAAAAAGTGCCAACTATTTTGTCTACTATGCCGAAAAGTTGCTATTCAGTTAAAGAAAATGCTAAATAGCAACCATTTTGTCCATTATGCCAATATCTATCAATGAATATTTAGGCACCAATCACTGCATAACTAATCTGCTCAATCAAACGCTTATAAGTATTGCTACCATCACTTGGATTGACTTTAATTTCAATCACCGTGGTTTCTTTGCGTGAATAGGCTTGTTTTAATACCGAACCGAGATCCGCCCAAGTATAAGGACGGGCATATTTTAAATCAAACATGGCGGCGGCTTGCGCAAATTCGGCTTGATGTGGCAAGCGATAGAACGCATTTTTCACCTCTTGATCCACGGGCAACATATCAAAAATCGCCCCACCGTTATTGTTAATAATAAAAATCACCGTTGGTTGATTAACTTTCTTAAATAATGCCAAAGAATTAATATCATGCAAGGCTGAAATATCCCCTAACACCACTGCCACTGGTTGGTTGCCACCAATACCGACACCCGCAGCCGTCGCTAATAAGCCGTCAATGCCACTGGCACCACGGTTGGTGTAAACAGGGTAACTGTCAGATAATTTTGCCAACGCATCGACTAAACGAACAAAGAGGCTGTTGCCAAGGAACAAGGCGCAATTTTTCGGTAAAATCCGTTCAATATGATGCGCTAAGGCGGCCTCATTTAATCCCCCCCCCACTTGCTGCTCTATAAAACTGGCACAGAAATTGGACAAGGCTAAAGGCTCAAGTAACCAAGGTTTTTGGCGTAACGCAGGGTGCGCTCGCAACCAATGATGCACTTTGGCATGAAAACGAGTTTGCTGATGATGATGCGGATCCACCCGTTCGGCATGTTCGTCCACAACCCAAAATGCACCGTTGAAATTAGCTAAAAATTGATGAATACGTTTGCTCACAAAACGTGAACCAAATTGCACCACAATGTCCGCATGTAATAATTTTTCACGCACGGTTTTATTCGCCAACCAAATATCGGCATAAGGTAAACTTGGCTCTACATTGGATTGGATATCAGTTAACAAAATCCACCCCATGTTATCCGCCCAAGTGCGAATGCCCATGGCTTGTTTTTGTGGCAACTGCCCCACCACCACAATGCCTTTTTTGGTGCGCCAATCATCCCAATGCTCGTGCATCATCACTTCTTGTTGCACCTCTTGATGTTGCGCCCAAGGTTTACTTTGGGTTAACCAACGTTGCACTGGCGCCAACCAAGGATGGCTATCAATGTCGTTGATTTGTGCATCGTATAAGGGTTCTGCGAAAGGAACGTTAATATGCACCACGCCCGCTTGTTTGTACTGTTGATAGCCTGCTTGATCTAAACTAGACACCAACCATTTCACTGGATAGTCTTGACTTGGACGAGGTAAATTTACGGTTGCCACAGGATAAGGGGCGAACATATCGGCTTGTAAAATGGCTTGATTTGCACCGCACTCTAGCAATTCATCGGGTCGGTCTGCGGTTAGGATCACCAATTTCACCGCACTTTGACGAGCCTCAACAATCGCTGGGTACAAATTCGCTGCGGCGGTACCAGAAGTGACAATCACCGCCACTGGCGCCAATGTGGATTTGGCTAAACCAAGGGCAAAAAAGGCTAATCCTCGTTCATCAAAATGGGAATGACAATAGGCCTTTCCTTGCTCTTGTAAACGCACAGCCTCTAACGTCAAGGGTGTCGAGCGTGACCCCGGTGCAATACAAAAATGTTGCACGCCTTGACGCACAAGGGTTTCTAAAATAACTTTCGACCAACAACGATTAAAGGTACTCACGGCTGACATAGGCTCTCTCTTATGATTTCTTGTTCTCTTTTCTATTCTTCAATACGTAATAAACTTAACAAACTCGACGCTTTGCGTTCGATTTCTTGCCATTCTAACAACGGTTCAGAACCCGCCACAATCCCTGCGCCTGCAAACACCGATAGCTGATTGCGTTCAATAAACGCAGATCGAATCGTAACACAAAATTCTGCCTGCGTATGGCGCATCATACCTAGGGTGCCTGCATACCAAGTGCGGTCAAAATTTTCCATTTTTTGCAAAAATTGCACCGCACTTTGCTGCGGCAAACCAGACACGGCAGCCGTAGGATGAATCGCTTGTAAACAGTTTGCATCGGTTGCCTGTGGGGTTAATTCTGCCTGAATGCAACGGCGTAAATGTTGCACTTGACGCAATTTTTTCAGTTCCACCTCACTGACTTGAAGATGTTTCATATAAGGCTGTAAATTGTCACAAATTCCTTGCACAACTAGGCGATTTTCATGATCATTTTTGCTGTCATTTAATAACCAATCCGCTTGTTGTTGGTTATCTACTGCATTCTCACTAATCGTCGCCGTACCAGCCAAGGCTTCCGTCTGAAGTTGACGCCCTTGACGTGCATATAAACGCTCAGGACTGGAACCGACAAAAACACGCTCGGGCTGTTGCGCCAATAAAAAATGATAACAGCCAATATTTTTCCGCTCGCTTTCCGCTAAAAAATCATAGGCGTTAATCTCATGTTCAGCGGAAAACGTCGTTTGGTTCGCCAACACCACTTTGCTAAATTGCCCTTGTTCAATCGCCTGCAAAGCACGCCCGACCCAATTCGTCCACTGCACAAAATCTGCTTTCTGTGCCGCCTGTTGTACGGATTGCGACAAGGTTTGATTCGTGGTCTGAAGTGCGGTGATATTTTCCAAGGTTTTCACCGCTTGCAAACAAGCCTGTTGTTCTGCCTCAAAATCTTGCTGATTATCCCAATAAACATGAATAAACAGGGTCTCTCCCTCGCATTCCAACAACAATCTTGGCAACCAAAACATCGCTTGCTTATCAAAAGTCAAGCCGCCCACAAGCGCTAAATCCTGTTGCTGAACAAACTGCTGCGCCACATTCGCATCCGAAAAGCACCGCACCTTGCCTACACAAGCCAACGATACGGGTTCATCACGATAAGCAAAATAAAATTGTGGGTACAGTTGTTGCCCTTTCAGCCACGCCAATAACGCCACGCTAACCGTCGCCTCAGAAACAAAATGCGTAATCGTCGTTTGTGTTGATAATTGATGGGCTTGAATCTGCTCAATTAAGCCAGCACACAGGTTTTCCATTAAATTTATGTAAAATATCCGTTAAATGGCGTCTATTCTACCGCAAATAAAAAAATTTTTTTAGTAAATCTTTTATTCTGTTCAAAATCAGGGTAAAGTGCGGTTAATTTTCTGTTATTTTTAAGCAAGCCAAGGACATGATATGGACTTTTTCCCAAAATCCGACAAATTAGAACACGTCTGTTATGACATTCGTGGCCCCGTACACAAAGAGGCACTTCGCCTTGAAGAAGAAGGCAATAAAATTTTAAAACTAAATATCGGAAACCCCGCCCCTTTTGGCTTTGAGGCGCCGGATGAAGTGTTAGTGGATATTTTACGCAATCTTCCCTCTGCCCAAGGTTATTGCGATTCCAAAGGCATTTACTCTGCACGTAAAGCCATTGTGCAATATTACCAATCGAAAAATATTTTAGGTGCCACCGTGGATGATGTTTACATTGGTAACGGTGTGTCGGAATTAATCACCATGTCATTGCAAGCCTTGTTAAACAACGGTGATGAAGTGTTGATCCCGATGCCTGATTATCCCTTATGGACGGCGGCAGCCACGCTAGCAGGCGGTAAAGCCGTGCATTATGTGTGTGATGAATCCTCTGATTGGTTCCCTGATATTGAGGATATTAAAAGCAAAATCACCGCCCGCACCAAAGCCATTGTAGTGATTAATCCAAATAACCCGACAGGCGCCGTATACAGTAAGGAATTACTGGAACAAATCGTCGACGTGGCTCGTCAACATGGTTTGATTATTTTTGCGGATGAAATCTACGACAAAATTTTGTACGACAATGCGGTTCATCATCATATTGCGGCCCTTGCTCCCGATTTATTAACCATCACTTTCAACGGTTTATCCAAAGCCTATCGAGTGGCGGGTTTCCGTCAAGGTTGGATGATTTTGAACGGCCCGAAAAATCATGCGCAAGGCTATATTGAGGGCTTGGATATGTTGGCCTCTATGCGTTTGTGTGCCAACCATCCAATGCAACATGCCATTCAAACGGCATTGGGCGGTTATCAAAGCATTAACGAGTATATTTTACCCGGTGGGCGTTTGTTGGAACAACGTAACAAAGCCTATGAATTAATTAGCCAAATCCCTGGGGTAAGTTGCGTTAAACCGAACGGCGCCATGTACATGTTCCCGAAAATTGACATTAAAAAATTCAATATTTATGATGATGAAAAAATGGTATTGGATTTGTTACGTCAAGAAAAAGTGTTGTTAGTGCATGGACGTGGTTTCAACTGGCATGCGCCTGACCATTTTCGCATTGTGACCTTACCGCATGTTTCTACGTTGGAAGATGCGTTGGGTCGATTAGCGAGATTTTTGGACGGATATCGGCAGTAATTTTTACCCTCACCCTAGCCCTCTCCCAAAGGGAGAGGGAACGATATTTGGTATTATAGCCGATCTAACCATTCCCTCTGTACAGTCCCCTCTCCCTATGGGAGAGGGTTGGGGTGAGGGTCACCCCATCAATTTTTCCATCTCTTTCGACCGCTCCACACAAGCCAACATCGCTTGCTCCACAATTTGCCCTAACTGTTTCTCATTAAACACATTTAACGCAGCTGCCGTGGTGCCACCTTTTGATGTCACATTTTGACGTAACGTCGCCAACTCAACAGTAGGATTGTCCACCACCATTTGTGCTGCGCCCAACGCAGATTGTTGCACCAATAAACGGGCTTGTTCTGCGGTTAATCCCATCTTTAACAAGGCTTGTTGCATGGATTCCATAAACAAAAAGAAATACGCAGGACTGGAACCCGACGCCGCAGTAACAAGGTGCATATCTTGCTCATCTTTTACCCAACAGGTTTTGCCTACGGCTTGCAATAAATCATCGGCGAATTTTTTAAAATTCTCCTTCACGCTGTTTTGGGCAAATAACCCTGACATGCCTTGCGACACCAAAGCTGGCGTATTCGGCATAACTCGTACCACATTGTTGGCGTGATGTAAAAGTGCGGTGATTTTTTCCACAGAAATGGCTGCCATAATGGAAATCACTAATTTTTGTGAAAAATCCACCACACTTAACGCAGAACACACTTCCGCTGCACCTTGCGGTTTCACCGCTAACACCACCACATCACTTGCAGCCGCTGCTTTTACATTATCCGTCGAAACCAAGACGCCTTGTTCAGCAAATAAGGCTCGTTTCGGTGCATTGCGATCACAAACCGTAATCAAATTAGCCGGATAGCCTGTTTTCAACAAACCAAACACGATAGCTTGTGCCATATTGCCACCGCCGATAAAACAGATTGATTTTTGTTGCATGATTTTTTTCCTTTTTTTATTGGGTTGGGAAGATTATATGCAAACTTTCCTGAAATAGCACGAGCCTATAACAAAATTTGTGTAAATACCTATTTCCTGAAGATAATAAATAAAAACAGGTATTTTTATTATGAATGAGCAACAAATTAAATCATTGGATAATGAATTAGCTAAAAATGCCAGAAGGTCTCAATCAGCTTTCTATAGCGATTTAAATTCTATTCTTATCAACACAAAGATTAAGCCTGACGTTAACCGCTATAACACCATCGGATTTCATTTCTCCAATCGCCAAGATAATGCTATAATCCTCCTTTTCATTTTAAAGGGAAGACAATATGACAGCACAATTAACCTACTGGCAACGTACCAAGATTGCCTTTCAATATGTGATGCCACAGCTTTATTTAACCCAATTAGCGGGTTGGTTTGCCAAACAAAAATGGGGCGCCATCACGCATTTTGCCATTAAGTTATTTGCGAAAAAATATCAGGTGAATATGCAAGAAGCGGAAAAAACAGCGTTTACCGCTTATGCCAGTTTCAATGAATTCTTTATCCGTCCATTAAAGGCGGAGGCTCGAAAAATTAATCAAGAAAGCACCGCACTTTGTCTGCCCGCAGACGGACGAATTAGCCAATGTGGGCAGATTGCCGACAATTTATTATTACAAGCCAAAGGGCATTTTTTCAGCCTTGAAGATTTACTGGCAGGCGATCAGGCATTAGTGGCTGATTTCAAAAATGGCACCTTTGCCACCACTTACTTGTCGCCACGGGATTATCACCGTGTGCATATGCCTTGTGATGGCACGCTCACCAAAATGATTTATGTACCAGGCGAGCTGTTTTCGGTCAACCCATTTTTAAATACCCATGTGCCGAATTTGTTAGCACGCAATGAGCGGGTAATTTGTGTGTTTGATACCGCCTTTGGCAAGATGATTCAAATCTTAGTCGGCGCCACCATCACCGCCAGTATTAGCACCGCTTGGGCGGGCGTGATTAATCCACCCCGAGCAAAAGAAGTGAAAAGTTGGGATTATTCCGGCGACAATGCGCCAACTTTGCGTAAAGGGCAAGAAATGGGCGCTTTCCAGTTGGGTTCAACGGTGATCAATTTATTCCAAGCCAATCAAGTGCGTTTAGCGGATAATTTAGCTGTCGATACGGTCACCCAAGTCGGCCAAGTGTTGGCTTACAAAAAATAATTTATTAACCAAAAAGGAAAAATCATGTCAATTTTTGATACAGTAAAATTAGAAAGCACCGCAGAAAAAGGCGGTTACGGAATCGGTTTACAAATCGGCCAACAGCTTGCTGACAGCGGTATGCAGGTGTCTGCTGAAGCCGTGGCGAAAGGGATTTATGATGTGTTAAATCAAAACAAGCCGGCCATTGCTTTAGAAGAAGTGAGCAAAGCCTTACAACAAATTCAACAAGAGGCCCAAGCTGCAGCGCAAGCGCAATTTCAACAAATTGAAGAAGAAGGCCGTGCGTTTTTAGTGGAAAATGCGAAAAAAGATGGCGTAAAAGTGACGGAAAGCGGTTTACAATATGAAATTATCAACGAGGGCAAAGGCGACAAACCACAACGTGACAGCAAAGTCCGTGTGCATTACACGGGGAAACTGATTGATGGTACGACCTTTGACAGTTCTGTGGTCCGTGGCACACCGGCAGAATTTCCTGTCAGTGGCGTAATTGCGGGTTGGACAGAGGCCTTACAATTAATGCCAGTGGGTTCCAAATGGCGTTTAACCATTCCGCACAATTTAGCCTACGGCGAACGTGGTGCCGGTCAATCCATTCCGCCATTTAGCGTGTTGGTGTTTGAGGTAGAATTGTTGGATATTCTGTAATCACAAAAAAGTGCGGTATTTTTTACCGCACTTTTTCCTATGACTAAGCCTTTTATTCATCAAACAAACGTTTCAATTCTTTCTCGTATAAATAAATATTCATCGGATTTGTTGGCAACAAAGAATCCAAATATTCATTAGCACGTTTTACATAGTCAGCATGTTGTTTATCATGATTCTCTATGACATCTAACAACACTTTGGCACCGTCAAAGGCATCAAATTGATCGTAATAATACCCTACCCCTTTCGGCAATAATTTAGAATTATGTATAAATGGATAGCCCCCATATAAGGCATCATTATAAGCATAGTTCAAGCCATTTTCCCATTGGTGAGCCACCACGACATCTACATAACGCGTTAAGAAATCTGGCATTTGATAACGTCCTTCTACAGTCATCACCTTATCTTTCACCAAATCCGTATGCCCGATAAAATTAAAAAATGTCGGATTGTCTTTTTTCTCATAGGTGTTGCACAAATACACATGCTCAATTTTTTCTGGTGCGGTGCGATAGGATTGTTCATAAATCAACACTGGCGTAAAACAACTTTTTAGCACCGACATATTGGGTTCAAAACTGGCCATCCGTTTGCCTGTTTTCTCCGTATTGGGCTGATAACCAAAGGTTAAATGGTGCTTTTCTTCTAGCCTAGAGATGACCTTATCACAAAATAACGGTGACCAAATAGCAGGAACTTCATGGGTTGGACAACGGTTCATAATGGTAAGATACGAAGTACAAGTATTGCTGTGTTGTGGAATCATCCAGTTGGCATCAAAAACCATGCCATTCAATGTCCGTCCTGCTTTTTTATCAAACAAGAAATATTCCATATCCATCACATAGTCATTGCCCATTTTATAACAAACGACCTTGCCACCATGGTTTTTTATACGGTTTCTAAAGCGTGGTTCAACACTTAAGGTTCCCTCAATTAACACATCAAGATCATCAATCACATCTTCTATATAGGCAAATTTTAAGTCTAAATCATCCAACATAAACCCTGTTGGTGGCGTGGTTCGTTTTTCAGGTCCCCATGAGACCAAAACAAGATCTTCGACCAATTTAGAATGTTTAAATAATTCATAGAGAAAGATCACATTTTGATTGGCCCCATTGGCCCAAATATCAGTCACTTTTGATTCTAAATTAAACGTGATCCCCACTTTATATTTGCGTTCCATATTTTATTCCTGTGCTTAATAGATAAAATTTCAGCCATACCGAAGTATAGCTGAAATTCATGTTATGGGTTAGTAAAAAGTCTTACCACTGATAACCAATACCAGCACCCACATTGTAATCGCCTTGAGTAGTGGCGCCTGCGCTCATTTTGAAGATAACTTTATTGTTATCAGAGGCTTTGGATAATCCCACTGCCACAGCGCTTTGTCCATTGTAGTTACCAACACCCGCACCAACAAGCGTACCACCTGGTTTGGTGACTTGTGGAATATTGGCTACAGCAACAGCACCCGCAATACCCGCACGCAATTTGCGATCGGTTCTGCGTAAGTCGCTAGACACTTTGTCTAACTGGCCTTTATTGACCGCATCGGTCGCTTTCACGCCATCCGCTACATTGGTAATACGGCGTTCATTACCTGCACTGCCCACAGAAACGGTATTCGCCTCATTGGCCACAGAATTGGCACCTAAAGCAACTGAATTGCTTGCACTTGCTGTTGCACCTTGACCTAACGCAGTACTGTTGTCTCCACTCGCTGTCGCACCTTGACCATTCGCTGTTGAATTAGCCCCTGTGGCTTGCGATCCTTGACCTGTTGCGGTTGAATTATTACCACTTGCTGTTGAATGCTGACCTACCGCCGTTGAATTATCACCGGTTGCGGTTGCACCGTTACCACAAGCTGTGGCCTCTTCGCCACCGTCAGAACGACAGCCATATTGTTTGGCCTCTTCTGCAGAACTTGCTGCACTCGTCGCAGAATTGCTTGCTGATGTCGCAGAACTATCGGCTGCGGTTGCGCTTGATGCAGCGTTGCTTGCTGAGCTATCTGCGGCTGACGCTGATGAGTCTGCTTTAGTCGCTGAACTATCAGCGGCTGAGGCTGAGCTGCTTGCCGCTGATGCAGATGAATCTGCTTTAGTTGCTGAACTATCGGCGGCTGAGGCTGAACTGCTTGCGGCTGATGCTGATGAATCTGCTTTAGTCGCTGAGCTATCCGCTGCTGACGCTGAACTGCTTGCGGCTGATGCTGATGAATCTGCTTTAGTCGCTGAGCTATCCGCTGCTGACGCTGAACTGATTGCGGCTGATGCTGATGAATCTGCTTTAGTCGCTGAGCTATCCGCTGCTGACGCTGAACTGCTTGCGGCTGATGCTGAGGAGTCTGCTT
>NZ_JBPDVH010000010.1:0-50783 GCF_051851555.1 Lonepinella sp. BR2474
TAAGTGGTGGGCCGTGAAGGATTCGAACCTTCGACAAACGGATTAAAAGTCCGCTGCTCTACCGACTGAGCTAACGGCCCACTGATTAGCTGATGGCAATTATGCCAAACAACGAGTGCATATATTACGGATTTAAATTTAATAATCAATAGTTATTTTAAATTTTTAATCTGTTTGCATGAATACTCACCAATCTGAGTGAAATACTTGAGAATAATCAAACGATTTCGGACTGCTGACATAAAACAGGCCTTATAAACTAAGGCCTGTTTCGTCAAACTATAAAATACGTTTTAAATTAGTATTCTAATACTGCACGACGGTTTTTGCTGTATGCAGCTTCGTTGTGACCCGCTACTGCTGGTTTTTCTTCACCGTAAGAAACTGTTGATACGCTTGCGCCTTTCGCTGCTAAGTAAGATTTCACAGCATCTGCACGACGTTGACCTAATGCAATGTTGTACTCTGGTGTACCACGTTCATCAGCGTGACCAGATACAGTGATGTTTGCTTTAGACGCATTTAAGTATTGTGCGTGTGCATCTAACAGTTGTTGGTATTCACCTTCAACTGAATAGCTATCAAATCCGAAATAAACAGTGTTATAACGAGTTTGTAAATCTTGAACAGATAAACCGCCGTAAGTTTGAGCAGCATCTGCATTTGCGTTTGCACCAGCCATACCGCTCGCATCGTTGTTTGATGAGCTACATGCTGCTAATGCTAATACTGGGGCAACTAACAATAATTTTGCTAATTTCATTTAATGTTTTCTCCTTAGAGTTTTTACTTTTGTTACTTTGTTAAATAGGGTGACCAAGCAGGAAATTTCACTTGTCCGTCACTTCCTGGCAACCGTGCTTTAAAGCGTCCGTCTGCAGATACTAATTGTAGCACCTTTCCTAAGCCTTGGGTAGAGCTATAAATAATCATAATTCCATTTGGTGAAATACTTGGACTTTCATCAAGGAACGTTGAACTTAAGGTATCAATTTTCCCTGTTACAAGGTCTTTTTTAATCACATGATCGCCTGAAATCATAACCATGGTTTTACCATCAGCACTGACTTGTCCGCTATAACTTTTGCCACCTGAACCTACTAATGATGCACCACCACCGGAGGCACTCATTGAGTAAACTTGAGGCGAACCGCCTCGGTCGGAGGTAAACAAGATACGTCCATCTGGCGTCCAGCTCGGCTCTGTATTATTGCCTGCACCGCTCGTCAATTTAGTAGGTTGTCCACCATTCGAACCCATTACATAGATGTTTAGCTGGCCGTCTTGGTTAGAGGCAAAAGCTAAACGACTACCGTCTGGTGAGAATGCAGGGGCGCCATTGTGTCCTGGGAATGACGCCACCACTTTTCTGGCACCAGAACCTAAATCCTGTACCACAAGTTGTGATTTTTTGTTTTCAAAAGAAACATACGCTAAACGTTTACCGTCTGGTGACCATGCCGGTGACATCATCGGCTCTGAACTACGGTTAACCACAAATTGATTGAAACCATCGTAGTCTGCTACACGCACTTCATAAGGTTGTGAACCACCATTTTTTTGTACCACATAAGCAATACGTGTTCTAAATGCACCTTTAATGGCGGTGATTTTTTCAAACACCTCATCACTCACCGTGTGTGCGCCAAAACGAATGAATTTTGCTGTCACGGTGAAAGAGTTTTGTGCTAATACTGCACCCGCTGAACCTGACGCACCAATAGTATCCACTAACTGATATGCGATATTATAACCGCCACCTGTGGCTGTCACTTGTCCAACCACTATAGCATCCACCCCTAAAGATGCCCACGCATCAGGTGTCACTTCAGAAGCTGAACCCGGTTGTTGTGGCATTTGGCTCACGGCAACAGGGTTAAATTTTCCACTATTACGTAAATCATCAGAAATAATTTTGGCAATATCTTCTGGCACCGAGCCATTGGTTTTGAATGGTACGACCGCAATCGGTCTGGCACCCTCAACACCCTCGTCAATCACAATACGCACTTCGTCATCAGCTTGTGCTGTGCTTAATGCGAAAAAGAATACGGCAAATACACTCAATAATTGAGCCATTAATTTGCGAGCTACTAATTTCATCATCCCACCTTATGGTTAATGTTGGTTAATGTTACTTTCCTAAAAATCGTTATTTTAAGTCAAAATCAATCGTTGGATTTTTATATTTATTATAAACTTCGTCACTCGGTGCTGCTGGCACTTTCTTGGTTCTTGCAACTGCGCTTAATGCGGCAGCACAGATATCATCAGGCCCCGAGACACGCTGATAACCTAATATGGTACCATCACGTGCTAACTGAATTTTAATACTACATACTTTTCCTGCAAAGCTAGGATCTTTAATAAAGCGACGCTTGATTTCTTTTTTAATCACTCCCGCATATTGATCACCGACTTTACCACCGTCACCTGCACCGAGTGCCGCCCCTGAACCTTGGCTACCACCTTTGTTGGCATTGCCCCCTTTTGAGGCGCTGCCACCACCGATATCACCACCGTTCAAGAAATTATCTAATGCGGCTTGCTTGGCTTTTGCGTCCGCTTTAGCTTTCGCATCTGCTTTTGCCTTGGCGTCTGCTTTGGCTTTCGCATCCGCTTTCGCTTTTGCCTCTGCCTCAGCTTTGGCTTTTGCGTCTTTTTCAGCTTTCTCCTTAGCCTCTTTCTCGGCTTTGGCTTTTGCCTCTTTTTCCGCTTTTTCTTTCTCTGCCTTTTCTTTGGCAGCCTGTGCGGCTTTCTCTTTCGCTACTTTCTCTTGAGCGGCTTTCGCTTTGGCCTCTTCTTCCGCCTGTTTAGCTGCTGCGGCCAAACGTTTTGCCTCAGCGTCGGCTTTCAATTTAACCGCCTCAGCCTCTTTTTTCGCTTTCGCCTCGGCCTCTTGTTTGGCTTTTTCTAACGCCTCTTGTTTAGCCTTTTGCTGTTCTAGTTGTTTTTGGCGTTGTTGTTCTTTTTGTTGTTCTTTCAGTTGCTCACGTTTTTGTTGCTCAAGTTTCTCTTGCTCAATTTTTTTCTCGTCAACCACTGGCTTCGGTTCAGGTTCTGGCTTTTCAATCACTTCTTCAGGTTCTTTCTTGGCTTTTTCTGCCTGCCCTTTTTTCTGTTGCTGAATACGCCCCCATTCCTGTGCGGCTGCCCCCGTATCGACCATGACCGCACCGATCATATCGCCATCACCTTCGCCCCCGCCCATCACTTCAAGCGGATGATAAACCAGTGAACTCAAAATTAACAAACCGAACAAAATGCTATGCAATATCACTGAAATCAGTAACGCATTGGTTTCTTTCTTTTGTCGATTATTTCTCACAATCTATCCTACTGCCTAAATGGGATCCGTCATTAAACCAACCGATTTAATGCCAGCTAAATGAAGTAAATTCAATGCTTTAATCACTTCTTCATAAGGCACATCATTGGCCCCACCGATTAAAAACATGGTATTAGGATCTTTCTCAAATTCCTGCTTGGTCATTTGCGTCACCATTTCTTCAGTCAGTCCCTCGGAACGTTCTCCCGCAATGGAAATCGCATATTGCCCCACACCCGCAACCTCTAAAATCACAGGGACTTTATCTTCATTGGATACCGACTGCGTTTCAACGGCATCGGGTAAATCTACTTGCACACTTTGGCTGATAATCGGTGCAGTAGCCATAAAAATTAACACTAAAACTAATAATACGTCCAAAAATGGCACAATATTAATTTCAGATTTAATCGCTTTTTCTCTACGACGGCGGTAAGCCATATAAACCTCTAAAACGTCATTCAAATCAACCGCACTTTACCTGTTAATCTCAAAAAGTGCGGTGTAAAATCTCTTTATTTTGCTTAGTTTTTAGCAAATACTTGGCGTTGCAAAATCGTGGTAAATTCATCAATAAAGTTACCATAATTTTGCTCCAATTTGTTGACACGTAAACTTAAACGGTTATAAGCCATCACCGCAGGAATCGCAGCAAATAAACCAATGGCCGTCGCAATCAAGGCCTCAGCGATCCCCGGTGCAACCATTTGTAAGGTCGCTTGTTTGGCACCACTTAACGCCATAAAGGCGTGCATAATTCCCCAAACAGTACCAAATAAACCAATGTAAGGACTAACCGACGCTACGGTGGCTAGAAATGGGACTCGAGTTTCGAGATCTTCAATTTCACGGTTCATGGCTAAATTCATGGCTCGGGTGCTACCCATCATAATCGCCTCTGGTGCATCTGGGTTCACCTGTTTTAAACGGGCAAATTCTTTAAAGCCTGCATAAAAAATTTGCTCACTGCCCGTCATGGCCATATCACGACGATTTTCTAAACCATCATAAAGTTTAGTTAAGTCTTCACCAGACCAAAAACGATCTTCAAAGGCCGTGGAATCTTTTAATGCTTTAGTTAGCACACGGCTACGTTGAATAATAATTGCCCACGAGACAATCGAGAACATAATTAAAATAAAAATTACAATTTGAACGACGATACTCGCCTTTAGAAATAAATCTAAAAAGTTCAATTCAGCAGTCATTGCATAGCTCCGAAAATTATTGACTAAATGCGGCTTTGACTTCCTTTGGAAGTGCCACAGGTTTCATTTTGCCTAGATCAACACAGGCTACTTTCACAGTAGCCACGCTTAATACTTGATTTTCTCGTTTCAGGCATTGCGAGAAAAAAATCGTCGCCCCTTTCATTTGTTCTATTTTGGTTTCCACCATCAACGAATCATCTAATTTAGCCGGAAGCAAGTAATCAATCGACATGGATTTGACTACAAAAGCAATCCCCTGTTCCGTTAATAAATGTTGCTGTGAAAAATGCAAAGAGCGTAAAAATTCTGTTCTTGCTCGTTCGTAAAAATGCAGATAACGAGCATGGTAAACCACGCCACCTGCATCGGTATCTTCATAATATACCCGAACGGGAAATTGAAAAATGTGCATATTAACAGAAATCCTTGTTCGGTTTATTTTTAGTACAAAAAACTGGCGTATTTTAGAACGTTCAATAATGATACGCAAGCAATTAATAAGTGCGGTGAAAAATTTTATGTTTTTTCACCGCACTTTATTGAACCCAATAAATTATTTGCCTTTATTCTTCTGAATTTTCAGAAAAACGCTCAATTTTTGCGCCTAATCCACGTAGTTTTTGCTCAATATGTTCGTAACCCCGATCGATATGATAAATCCGATCCACAATGGTTTCACCCGAGGCAATACAACCCGCCAATACTAAACTGATAGACGCCCGTAAATCAGTCGCCATCACTTGCGCACCAGAAAGGTGTTCCACCCCATGAATTAAGGCAGTATTCCCCTCAATTTCGCCTTTTGCCCCCATGCGGATTAATTCTGGCACGTGCATAAAACGGTTTTCAAAAATAGTTTCAGTAATTTTACTGGTCCCCTCGGCAACCGCATTTAATAAGGTAAATTGCGCTTGCATATCGGTTGGAAAACCGGGGTGTGGCATAGTGCGAATATTCACCGCTTTTGGACGTTGTCCCAAACTATCTAAAGTAATGGTATCTTCTGTGACATCCACTTGCATACCCGCTTCACGTAATTTTTCAATCACCGCTTCAAGGGTATCGGCTTTGGTACCCACACATTGAATACGGCCTCCCGACACGGCAGCAGCGATCAAAAATGTACCGGTTTCAATACGATCTGGCACAATACTGTGTTCACAACCGGTTAAACGCTCAACGCCATCAATGGTGATCGTATCGGAACCTAAACCTGTAATTCTGGCCCCCATCTTATTGAGGAAAACCCCCGTATCCACCACTTCGGGTTCACGTGCAGCATTTTCAATTACCGTGGTGCCTGTGGCTAAGGTTGCCGCCATCATCACCGACAAGGTTGCTCCCACGCTGACTTTATCCATGTAAACTTTGGCACCGAATAAACGACCACGCACACTGGCTTTAACATAACCCTCGTCAAGTTCAATGCTGGCACCCATTTTTTCTAACCCTGCAATGTGCATATCTACGGGTCTAGCACCAATGGTACAACCGCCAGGGAGAGAAACTTGTCCCTCATGAAAACGCGTCAATAACGGCGCTAATGCCCAAATTGAGGCGCGCATGGTTTTCACCAATTCATATGGTGCCACATAATGATTGATTTGACTCGCATCAATTAATACGGCCTTATCTGCATCACGTTCTACGTTCACCCCTAATTTACGCAAAATTTTAAAGGTGGTATCCACGTCTTTTAATTCGGGTACATTGGTTAATTTCACCGGTTCTTCAGCCAAAATGGCCGCAAAAAGAATCGGCAAAGCGGCATTTTTCGCACCTGAAATCTGTACGCTACCGTTTAAACGAGATTGGCCATAAACACGAAATTTTTGCATCAGTTTTTCCTTAATTCATTGAGTTTAAGAGGCGATCACGTTTCCATTTTTCCACGGTGTACGTTTTAATGGTTAACGCATGAATTTCACCTGTGGTGAAATAGTCCATTAATGGCGCATAAATGGTTTGTTGTTGCTTAACACGAGATAATGCGGCAATGTCATTATCCACCACAATCACGCCAAAATGGGCATTTTCGCCTTGTGCATAGACTTCAGAAAGATTCAGTTTTTCTTTCAAAATCTCTTCAATTTTTTTCGGTTCCATAGTTTTCCAATCTAATTAATTATTTTGTTATCAATGGGTTGAGCCAATCATTTAAATTAAATAAATCTGCCAATGTCAATAATTGCTCTGGGACATTGATTAAGGTCATGTTGTTATGTGATGACATCACTTTTTTACAATAGGCGATCAAATCACATAATAAGGCAAATCCCGCACTGTCAATACGATGAATCAGTGCGAGATCCCATTGAATATTGTTGTCAGCCAGTTGCTTTTCTGATAAAAAAGCGAAACGTTGTTGCCATAATGGCAACAACGTATCACGAGATAACTCTCCAACAAGTTGGAGCGTTATTCTATCATTATTTTTTTCAGCCGACCATTGTAGTTTTTCAGCTTGCATAATCAATATTATTTTTTAATCGTCACAGGTACAGACGCAGCTTTTAATACTTGAGCGGTTAACGCATCAATACCGTCTTTACGTAAAATATTGCTCCATTCTTGTTTTTTGGTTTCTACCATACTCACCCCCTCGGCTGCCATGTCGTACACTTGCCATTGACCAGATTTGCTGTTTTTACGCCATTGGAACGTTAAATTCACGGGTTGGCTTTGAATTAATTTCACTTTTACGCTCGCTTGGCTGTCACCATTTAATTGAGCGGGTTGTACTTGGATTTCTTGGCCTGTGTATAAGGTCAAGGCTTGCGCATAAGCCTGTTCAATAAATTGATCAAAGGCGGCGAAGAATTTTTCACGTTGTTCTGGTGTGGTCGATTTAAAATATTGACCTAACACTAAAGAACCCGCATAGTTCACATGCACATAAGACATTAAATCTTGGCGCACAATGGATTTTAATACATTGGGATTGGCTTTAATTTCTGCATTTTTTGCTTTTAAATCCGCAAATAAGGTATTGGCGGCTTTTTGGGTTAATTCATAAGGCCCGTCTGCGGCCATCACTTGCTGTACAGCAAAAAGTGCGGTTGCAATCACAACCATTTTTGAGAACCATTGTTTAATTTGAATTTTCATAAAAACTCCTATTGAAATTGCTTTCCTAAACTTATTTATTGAACCGTTGGCGTTTCCGCTGTGGATTCTTCTTTTTTATCTTTATCGCCGTATAAGAATTGGCCGATAAGATCTTCTAATACCATGGCAGATTTGGTATCCGCCACTTTGCTACCCTCTTTTAACATCGGGGTTTCACCATCATCAAATCCGACACTTAAGGAAATATATTGTTCACCCAATAAACCCGAGGTTTTAATCGATAATGAACTGTTATCTGGGATCTGATTGTAATCCTCATTGACCGCAATAGTCACTTGCGGTAAATAGGTTTGATCATCCAGTGAAATATTGGTCACTCGTCCAATCACCACGCCGCCCACTTTTAATGGTGCCCGCACTTTAAGACCGCCAATATTATCAAAAGTTGCCGTGATATGATAAGATTTTTGTTCACCAAAACCTTGCACATTGGCCACTTTTAAGCCCATAAAAACCAAAGCTCCAATACCGAGTAATAAAAATAAACCTACCCAGAATTCATATTTAATTGTTTGTCGCATAATTGTATACCTAATAAAAAATCAATTTAACCTTAACCGCCGAACATCATGGCCGTTAAGACAAAGTCTAACCCTAATACCAGTAATGACGCATTCACTACCGTTTTCGTTGTAGATTGGCTAATGCCCTCCGAAGTCGGGATGCAATCATAACCATTGAATAATGCAATCCACACCACGGCAAAAGCAAAAACAAGGCTTTTAATAAAGCCATACCACAAATCCTGCACGGAAACTGCATTTTGCATGACTGACCAAAAACTGCCGTCATCAATACCTTTCCAATCCACGCCAACTAACGCACCACCAATCACCCCAACTGCGGTGAATAATACGGCTAAAATTGGCATGGAAATAATGCCGCCCCAAAAACGTGGTGCAATCACACGACGTAAGGGATCCACAGCCATCATTTCAAGGCTAGAAAGCTGTTCCGTGGCTTTCATCAAACCAATTTCGGCGGTTAAAGCAGAACCCGCTCGCCCTGCAAATAACAAGGCGGTCACCACAGGACCCAATTCACGCAATAAGGATAACGCCACTAACTGTCCCACATTGGCCTCGGCGGCAAAGTCCACCAACACCACATAGCCTTGCAAGCCCAATACCATACCGATAAAAAAGCCCGAGAGCAAAATAATCAGCAAAGACTGCACGCCTAGAACATGTAACTGTTTGATTAATAATGGCGCATGTTTACGAAATTGTGGTTTACCAACCAACGCTCCCCACAACATAAACCCCGACCGCCCTAAGGCACGCACGGAATGTATCACCGTGGCACCCAGTGCGGAGATCAATTTCACGATCATTTAAATAAATCCTCCACCCTGTCATTGGCAGGAAAATGGAAATGTACCGGTCCATCTTCTTGCCCTTGGATAAATTGCACCACTTGTGGATCAGTACTTTTTAATAAAATATCCGGCGTGCCTTCCGCAATCACTCGCTTATCTGCAATAATATAAGCATAATCTGCGATACTTAACACTTCTTGCACATCATGAGAAACCACGATAGAGGTCAAATTCAAGGCCTCATTCAGCCGTTTGATTAAGCTAATAATCACGCCCATACTAATCGGATCTTGTCCGGTAAAGGGTTCATCATACATAATCAAATCAGGATCCAAAGCAATGGTACGAGCCAATGCTGCACGACGTGCCATGCCACCTGAAAGTTCTGACGGCATTAGCTCTGCCGCACCTCGTAAACCGACGGACTCCAATTTCATCAACACAATTTTACGAATTAATTCTTCGGGTAACCGAGTATGCTCACGAATCGGATAAGCCACGTTATCAAAGGTTGACATGTCGGTAAACAATGCCCCCGATTGAAACAGCATGCCCATTCGCTGACGTGCTTTATAGAGTTGACTGTTCGACATTTTACAAATATCGTCACCGTCAAATAAAATCTCGCCTTGCTCAGGGGTAAGCTGTCCACCGATTAACTTTAATAAGGTGGTTTTACCAATTCCCGACGGCCCCATAATGGCCGTAATTTTGCCCTCGGCAAAGCGCAAATTGAGATTGTCGTAAATAGTACGCTCACCCCGTTTAAACGTGAGATGTTTCACTTCAATTAGTGCTTTCTCCGTCATTTCATTTTCCATTCCATTTTTTCATTCTGTTATCTTATTCAAATTTGTTCGTGTTTGGACTATTAACTTTTCAATTAGTTCAGTAGACAGCTATTTTGCCTCATTTGGTTTGACCGTCACTTGTGTGATCTCACTTAAAATGGTGCCATCTGAAACAATGGTTTGTATGCGTTGACCTATACCCACTTGTTGCACGGACACAATCGCTTTTCCTTGTGCATTTTCTGCAATGGCGTAACCTCGTGCCAACACTTTCAACGGACTCAAACTGTCCATTTTGCCACAGCAATGGGCTAAACGCTGCTGTTTCTGGCGTAAATTATGTTTTAACGCCAAATTTAACCGCACATTTAATTGCTGAATATGCTGTTGTTGCTTTTGCAAGCGATAAGGCACGGGATTATTATCCAAACGTCGGCAAAGTGCGGTGAAATTATCCCGTTTTTTTCCCAAACAATGTTGCATAGCTCTGGCTAATCGTTGGGTTAATTGTGCCGTTTGCTGTTGTTGCAAGGCTAATCTAGCTTGCGGATGCTGATGTTGCAAACGCATTTGCAAATGGCGCAGTTGCTGATATTTTTGTTCAAATAAGCGATCCAATGCCCGATCTAAGCGTTGCTGCTGATCGGTTAATTGCTGTAATAATTGCCCCTGATCACGGCTCACCAATTCCGCTGCGGCAGAGGGCGTCGGCGCACGCAAATCTGCCACAAAATCGGCAATCGTCACATCGGTTTCATGCCCCACAGCACTGATAATCGGCAAGCGAGAGTGAAAAATAGCCCGTGCCACGGGTTCCGTATTAAAACACCATAAATCTTCCAATGAACCGCCACCCCGTCCGACGATCAGCACATCCACTTCTTGGCGTTGATTGGCTAGCTCAATCATTTTCACAATTTCTGCGGTGGCCTCTTTGCCTTGTACTTGGGTCGGATAAATGACCACATATAAACTGGGATCACGGCGTTTTAAAATTTGTAAAATATCTTGTAACGCCGCACCTGTCGCCGAAGTCACCACGCCCACCGACTGACAAAAGTGCGGTAGCTTTTTCTTCAAATGTTGAGCAAACAAGCCCTCGGCGGCTAACTGCATTTTCAACTGTTCAAACTGTTGTTGTAATAGCCCATCACCGGCGGGTTGCATACTCTCTAAAATCAACTGATAATCGCCACGAGGCTCATACAAACTAACGCCCGCTCGAACCAAGACTTGCATGCCATTTTGTGGTCGAAAATTGACCCGTTGCGTTTTCATCCGCCACATGGCGCAACGTACTTGCGCATGTTCATCTTTTAAGGTCAGATACCAATGCCCCGAGACGGGTTGCGTAAAATTGGAAATTTCCCCCGACAACCAAATGGCGCCAAACTGCCCCTCAAGGCTATTTCGCACTGCGCTATTGAGTTGTGTCACCGAGTAAATATTCTGTTGCATACTGAATTTCCATAAAAAATCCGATGAATATCATCGGATTTTCATTGTTTACATGTTTATTCCGCTGCGGCTTTGGTTGGTTCGCTAAACACATGGCTTACCGCACAATGATGACCCGCCGAACCTTTGCCGTGGAAATAATAACGGCTGTCTTTCCATTGCACAATCTCATAAGCCGGATTTAATTCTGCACTGGCTTGAGCTAAGGTCATCTCGGCTTTCACATGCTGCACCGCAGACACCGTACCTAGTCGTCCTGTAAACTGATAAGCACGAGCCGTTTTTTCAACAACCTCGACAGGTTTCACCGCTTGCTCCGTAACTACTGGAGCTACCGCTGTTTCAGCTTGTGCGGCTTGTTCTTCTAGGATACGTTGTTCTTCATTTAAACGTTCCAAAGATTGCTGTACTTTTTTCTCAACGGCTTCATTAGCAGGCTGCGTCACAAAACCTAAAGGCTGGCTGGCGACTTTTTCTTCCTTAGCCACTAATGGAATCACTGGCACAACGTCCTCAGTTACGGCTGACTGACCTTGCTGTTGTAACAATTCATCCACCGATAAGAAATTATTTTCTTTAACTTTTTGCACCGCACTATAATCAATGCACACTTTACCACTGGCTAATTCTGGCGAGGCCACCGCAGCAAATAACGGCATTGGTGAGGAATTTTCTTGACGGCGACGACGTTGATTGTTCACCCGTAAATGACGAGGTAAACGACGGTTATTGTTACGCTCACGACGCTCATTTTGCGGTGCAGCATTTTCCGTCACGTTTGCTACGTTTTCCGTTGCTAGCGCAGAGGTCAAGGTGCTTTCCACCACGCTTTCCGTGACTTTTTCCGCCACAGGTTGCGTTATCGGCTCGGCCAATGGCGCAATATGCGTATTTTCTACAACCGTTTCATTTGCCTCTTGACCAATTCGTACACGTTTACGCACATCACGACGTTCTCGACGTTGACGAACAGGGGCTTTTTCTTCTGTCGCCTCTGCAATGGTCACATTGGCTTGTTTTTCAACGCTATTCGCTACAAGGCTCGTGTCCTCAACTTGCGTTTTACGGACGTTACGGCGATTATTGCGTTCTGGACGAGAAGAGGTTGTTTTTTCGCTTAGCGCCTCTTCATTCGGCTTGGTCGTTGTATTACGTTCCGTACGCTCATTGCGTGGTTTACGGTTATTACGACGATCATTACGAGGCTGACGTTGGCGAGTGTTTACCGGTTTTTCTTCTGGTGCCGGTTCACTGCTAAATAACCCTTTGAAACCTGCCCACAAACGTGCAAAGAATGATGGTTTAACTTCTGCTTTAGTTTCAACAATCGGCGCAGCCTCTGAAATGGTCATAGACAAGGCTGCCATTTCTGCCACATTTTCACTGGCGGAGGTGTCGGTACTGTTCGCCGTCGAACTGGTTTCCGCTAGCGTATAAATGTCTTCTTTATCTTCGTATAATTTGGCTAAATTATAACTTAATATACCTGCATCTTCGCCATCACGAGAGCGCACCACTTTAAAGTGCGGGGTTTCCATGGCTTGATTTGGTGCTACCACCACATCCACATCATGACGTTTTTCAATACTTTGAATCGCTTGACGTTTTTCGTTTAATAAATAAGAGGCGATTTCCACCGGCACAATACATTGCACTTGTTTTGAATTTTCTTTTAAGGCCTCTTCTTCGATTAAACGCAAGATAGAAAGGGATAAACTTTCATTATCACGCACTTTACCCGTGCCTTGGCAACGTGGGCAAATATGATGTGAAGATTCACCTAAAGATGGGCTTAAACGCTGACGTGACATTTCCAACAAGCCAAAACGAGAAATCCGGCTAATTTGGATTCTAGCACGATCTTGACGCACCGCATCACGAATGCGATTTTCCACTTCACGTTGGTGACGAATCGGGGTCATATCAATAAAGTCAATCACCACTAAACCGCCTAAGTCACGCAAGCGTAATTGACGAGCAATTTCATCCGCTGCCTCTAAGTTGGTATTTAAAGCGGTTTCTTCAATATCGCCGCCACGAGTTGAACGAGCGGAGTTAATATCAATGGCAATCAAGGCCTCAGTGGCATCAATTACGATGGAACCACCTGATGGCAAACGCACTTCACGTTGGAATGCAGATTCAATTTGTGATTCAATTTGATAATGACTGAATAACGGCACTTCGCCTTGGTACAATTTAATGCGATTTAAGAAATCAGGGCGAACGAGCTTGATATGGGCTTTGGCTTTCTCAAACACTTTCGGACTGTCTACCAAGATTTCGCCGATATCACGACGCAAATAATCACGGATCGCACGCACGATCACATCACTTTCTTGGTGAATTAAAAACGGTGCAGGGCGACTTTTTGCTACGGTTTGAATAGCATCCCAATGATGCAACAAGACTTTCAAGTCCCATTGTAATTCTTCAGGCGATTTGCCTACCCCAGCGGTACGCACAATTAAACCCACGCCATCTGGCACATCCAATGAACTCAAGGCATCTTTTAATTCAAGGCGTTCATCGCCCTCAATACGGCGAGAAATCCCGCCCGCTCTTGGGTTATTTGGCATGATCACTAAATAACTACCGGCCAGTGAAACAAACGTGGTTAAGGCGGCGCCTTTATTACCTCGTTCTTCTTTGTTCACTTGCACAATGACTTCTTGCCCCTCTTTAATCACATCCTTGATGTTCGGGCGGCCGTTATAGCTATAACCGGCAGGAAAATATTCACGGGCAATTTCTTTTAACGGTAAGAAACCGTGACGGTCAGCGCCATAATCTACAAAGGCGGCCTCCAAACTCGGTTCTACACGGGTAATTTTCCCTTTGTAAATATTGGCTTTTTTTTGTTCGTGACCTGGACTTTCAATGTCCAAATCAAATAAGCGTTGTCCATCGACTAACGCAACACGCAACTCTTCTTTTTGAGTCGCATTGATTAACATTCTTTTCATTGTAAAAATTTTCTCATTTTTATTTTAATAAATTCGATTAAAACACACCGCACTTTGCTCATTTGAATAAATTTCAAGCAAAAATTTCCGCAATCGACCTCGTGTTTTTCGTCCTATGTCTGTCATCTCGACTGTCAAAGACTGGGTGCATTGATTGGGTTATCCAAAATTTGTGTCTAAAACCACAGGATAAATCGGCGTAATAATCACATATTTCGTTAAAAATTAATGTCTTATGTCTAAACCGCATTAATTGATAAATTAACAAAACTTCATTAATTTTGCCTAGGCAAAATCTGTATTATTATGGACGTAATACCGCTTTTTAGCAAGGTATTTCAGCAATTTTAATTATTTGTTAATTATGTTAAAATCCGACTAATTTTTCCTGAAAAACACAATTTTATGACAAACCAACCCAACGCTATTATTAATTCCTCCGTCAAAATGCTCGATATTTCGGCTGATGAGGCGGGGCAACGTATCGACAACTATTTATTAACCAAGCTCAAAGGTGTGCCAAAAAGCCTGATTTATCGTATTGTGCGAAAAGGCGAAGTGCGAGTAAATAAGGGGCGCATTAAACCAGAATATAAATTACAAGCGGGTGATGTGGTGCGAGTGCCGCCTGTGCGAGTATCAGAAAAAGCTCAAGCGCCGATTTCTACCAAACTGAATAAGGTGGCGCAATTAGAAAGCCAAATTATTTTTGAGGACGATTGTTTATTGGTGATCAATAAACCCTCAGGCATTGCCGTACATGGCGGCAGTGGCTTAAGTTTTGGGGTGATTGAGGGCTTGCGTGCATTGCGTCCAGAGGCCAGATTTCTGGAATTAGTCCATCGTATCGACCGAGATACGTCGGGGATTTTATTAGTGGCAAAAAAACGCTCTGCCTTACGCAATTTACATGAACAGTTACGCATTAAAACCGTGCAAAAAGACTACTTGGCCTTGGTGCGTGGACAATGGCAATCCCATGTAAAAGTGGTTCAAGCCCCGTTACTCAAAAATGAATTGGCGAGCGGTGAACGCATTGTCAAAGTGAGCGAACAAGGCAAACCAAGTGAAACCCGTTTTAGTATTGAAGAACGTTATGCCAATGCGACCTTAGTCAAAGCCTCTCCGGTCACAGGGCGAACCCATCAAATTCGGGTGCATACCTTGCATGCAGGCCACCCTATTGCCTTAGATGATAAATACGGGGATAAAAAATTTGACGAAGAAATGACCGCACTTGGGTTAGATCGTTTATTTTTACATGCCTTTAATATTCGTTTTGAACATCCAAAAACAGGGGAAACCTTGCAATTAACCGCCCCGTTAGATAAAAATATGAAAACGATTTTGCAAAAATTACGAGAACAAAGCCAATGAAAATCAATAAATTATATGGATTATGCTTAATCACACTCTCCTCATTGACACTCCCCACCTTGGCAAGTGCGGTGGAAAATCCTGTTGTTTTGCCGAGCGACATTATCGGCGAATGGACATGTCAAATTTTCTATCCCCATTTAGGCGTGGAATCATTGGATCAATTTGATTTTCAAGCGGATGGCACATCACTAGGCATCGGGATAATAAATTTCCAAAAAACTTTTACTTATGAAAGCCACCATACAGGACATTGGGAACTGAAAGGAAATATGTTGTCAGAAACCAGTACCAACTATGTTTTTGGCAAAATTCATTCCAAAGAAACGGAACAAAAGCTCAAAAACAGTCCTGAATTAAACGAATTTGAACAAAAAATCTTTCAGACATTTACTCAAAACGCCAACGACGGAAAACCTGTGAATATTGAAATCACTGAATTGAAAGGCAATAAAATGCGGATTAACCATGTATGGGATAACCAAGAACGCCATGCGGGATTATGCGTGAAAAAAACAAAAGAGAACAGCTAAACAAAAACGCCTAGCATCCGCTAGGCGTTTTCAAGATTATAATGCTTGATTAACAAATGAGGCTAATTGTGTTTTTGGCACCGCACCCACTTGCGTAGCTAGCACTTTGCCCTCTTTGAATAAAAGCAACGTTGGAATCCCACGCACACCAAATTGTGCTGGTGTTCCTTGGTTATCGTCAATGTTCATTTTTACAATTTTGACTTTATCACCATATTCTTTAGCAAGATCTTCCAAAATCGGGCCAACCATACGACAAGGACCACACCAAGGCGCCCAAAAATCTAATAATACAGGTACATCTGAATTTAACACATCTGCTTCAAATGACGCATCGGTTACATGTAATACATCTGCCATTTTTCATTCCTTTTTTAAGAGTATAAATTTGAAATCATTTCAGGGCGATACCCTAAAGCTGAAAATATCATAACACAGCTATAAAATTATCACCCTTTATTTAATCAATCATTTCCATTTGTAAAACCTTACTTACAACAAGCCACCAATGCTTGACGCAAATCTTGTTTAATATCTTCGACATCTTCTAGCCCCACGGAGAAACGCAATAAGCGATTACACACGCCACGAGCAATTCGCTCCGCCTCGGGAATATCCATATGGGTTTGGGTAGCGGGATAAGTAATAAAACTTTCCGTTCCGCCAAGACTTTCCGCAAAGGTAATCAATTTCATGGCTTTTAAGAAAGGATTGACCCAATTTTCATCTTGCAAACGGAACGACAACATCCCGCCTTTGTTAGAATACAATACATCGGTAATTTGCGGTTGTTGACGTAAAAATTCGGCAATTTCCCGTGCATTTTGCTGATGACGTTGCATACGTAATGACAGCGTTTTCAAGCCACGAATGGTTAACCAAGAATCAAACGGCGACAACACAGCGCCTGCCCCATTTTGGATATAGAACAAACGGTCACATAATTCCTGACCTTTTGCCACAATCAAGCCCGCTAACACATCATTATGACCCGCAATATATTTGGTGCCACTGTAAATCGTCACGTCCGCTCCATCTTCCATTGGACGATAAAGCATTGGGGTTAAAAAGGTATTATCCACAATTAATAACAAATTATGTTTTTTGGCGACTTTTGCAATCGCTGCCACGTCGCATTCTTCCATTAATGGATTAGAGGGGGTTTCCACAAAAATGGCTTTGGTATGAGGAGTAATGGCTGCCTCAATGGCACTGACTTCCGCCGTATTCACATACACGGGTTTCACGCCATGGTTATTTTTATAACAAAAATCCAATAACCGATAGGTACCGCCGTACACATCACTGGACACCAGCCATTCATCCGGCGCCTTAAATAAACTCATTAACACCTGAATCGCCGCCATGCCCGAGGCAAGCGCAAACCCCGCATCACCGCCGTCTAATTTCGCCATGGTTTCTTCTAATACCACTCGGGTCGGGTTTTTGGTGCGAGTATAATCAAACCCCGTACTTTCACCAATGCCATGATGGCCATAAGCCGTTGAAAGAAAAATCGGTGTGGACACCGCACCGGTACGAGGATCCGTACGATTCCCCGCCTGTGCCAAAATCGTCTCTAACGCATAGTCTGTTGTCATGTATTCACCTAAAATATGTTGTAAAAATCATGGCAAACATTCTGACATAAAGTGCGGTGTGATTAAAGCAGATTTTTTGATTTTCTTCGGTGCATCTTTCGAGCGATTTCTACTAAAATTGACTGATTTTTAACAAGCCTGTATTTTTTTTCGGCAAACAATCGTTTTTTCAAGATTATTTCAAAATTCCTGTTGACATCAATACAGATTTCCGTAAAATGCACCCTCGTTGACAGCGTAATGCTGAGAACAAAGCGGGAATAGCTCAGTTGGTAGAGCACGACCTTGCCAAGGTCGGGGTCGCGAGTTCGAGCCTCGTTTCCCGCTCCAATTTAAACCTAGCAAAAGTTAGGAAATGCGTTTAGCCCGAGTGGCGGAATCGGTAGACGCAAGGGATTTAAAATCCCTCGCCTTTCGGGGCGTGCCAGTTCAAGTCTGGCCTCGGGCACCATTTTAAACACTAGGTTAAGAAATAGCACCGCAAGGTGTTTTTTTATATCTAAAATCACTTCTATGGCGTGTTAGCAAAGCGGTTATGCACTGGATTGCAAATCCATGTAGCTCGGTTCGACTCCGGGACACGCCTCCATTTTATCCCTTAAACCAAACATATGATTGCTCAACTTTATTTCTTTAAATAAAAAAGCGACAAGTATATCCTCATCGCTTTCATTTTATCTTTTACATAGGCATTAAGTCAGTTTTTCAACCCTCGCCTGTTTCACCATATTATCCGCCACTTCTAACACCGTGACTTTCAGGCCGTTCAATTCAAATTCTGCCCCCTCGTCGGGAATATCTTCCAAATGTTCCAAAATCAAGCCATTAAATGTGCGAGCCTCATCGGTGTCTAAATTCCAATCGAATAATTTATTTAAATCACGAATATTGGTAGATCCCTCAATGAGAATGGATCCATCCGATTGAGCGGTGACTTCTTCTTCAATAGAGGGCGCAGTTGAGGTGGTAAACTCACCGACAATTTCTTCCAAAATATCTTCAAGGGTGACTAAACCTTTAATGTCCCCATATTCATCCACCACTAAGCCAACACGTTCTTTATTATTACGGAAATTCAATAATTGAGCGGTCAATGCGGTGCCCTCTGGGATAAAATAAATCTCATCCACAGCTCGAATTAGGGTTTCTTTGGTGAATTCGTTTTTATCTAACATCAAGCGGTAGGCCTCTCGCACTCGCAAAATACCTAGCACATTTTCGTCCATATTGCCTTTATACAACACCACTCGGCTATGAGCGGCATGATTTAACTGACGCATAATGGACTTCCAATCATCATCAATATCAATCCCTGCAATATCATTGCGTGGCACCATAATATCGTCCACCGAGACTTCTTCTAAATCGAGAATTGACAGCAACATTTCTTGGTGGGCAGAGGGAATAAATTTGCCACTTTCATTCACAATAGAACGCAATTCTTCCGCATTAATATGATTGCCTTTGACCTCTGTTTTCAAGCCGGTGATCTTAATTAAGGCTTTAATAATCAGATTCATCAAAAACACTAACGGCGTAAATAATTTCATTAATGGCGAAAGCAAATGACTGGATAAAAAGGCGACTTTTTCCGGATAAAGGGCTGCCACGGTTTTTGGATAGATTTCCGCAAACACCAACATCACAAAAGTCAACGCTCCCGTGGCAATCGCCACCCCTGCATCACCATATAGACGCATACCAATAATGGTGGCTAAGGCGGAGGCGGAAATATTGACAAGATTATTACAAATTAAAATCAAGCTAAGGAGTTTATCGGTTTTTTTCAGCAAATTTTCCGCTTTTTTGGCACCTTTATGCCCTTTTTCCGCTAAATAACGCATGCGGTAACGGTTGGCGGATAACAAGCCTGTTTCCGAACTGGAAAAATACCCTGAAAGGATTAATAAAATGAAAAGAATAATAAATAAGGTACTAAGGGGAATACTGTCCAAAGGTTGTTCCTTGTGTTCGTTCATCAAATAAGTGCGGTGAAAAATCTCGTTTTTTTATACCGCACTTCCAATTTTCTCACTTATGCTGGGAAAAATTTGCTGCCAAAATAAGCAATCGTCAGCAATATCATACCTGAGATCGTAAAAATGATCATTCTTTTTCCACGCCAATGCCATTTCCAATGCCCAACCAATGGGATACCAAAAGCAATCCAAGCAAATAGCGAAAACACGGCTTTATGAATATTGCTTAACTGCAACGCATGCAATAAATGATAGGTGCCAGTGCATAAGATAATGGTTAATAAAATTTCACCACTTAACATCACTCGGAAAAAATGGCGTTCTACCAACATTAACGGCGGTAAATCAGATGACGGCAAGGCTTTTTTACGTTTTAAATGACGATCCAACCACGCAATTTGCATGCTGTACAACATAGCGATAAAACAGACCGCATAAGCTAACATGGAAATCAGAATATGGAGCAATAAATTAACCTGTAAATGCACAATTTGGCTCGGGATAAATTCCGTCATTAACAAATTAATCAAAGCAAAAGCATACACAATCGGTGACACAAATGCCAAGGTACGCACATTCCAGAGCATGGGTACCGTGCTTAACAAGGCAATAAAAAAACTCATTAAGGAACTGACTTCAAGTAAAGAAATATCGGCACCTAACGTCAAGTGTGTAAATAGTTCAGAAAAACTTAAATAATGACAAATCACCGCTAAAAAGGCGGTGCATAAAAACAACGTTCTTTTCGGTTTGATTTGCCCATCAATTTTCAGCAACATCGGCATAATCAGCAAGATATTGAAACTGTAAAACAGCATGGCAAAAATAGCATACGGCGGTGTTGTCAATTTATTTCGTCCTTTGTTTGTGCAAAATAATGATTCATTTTAACCGTGCTAAATTGAAATATCAATTAGAGACTGCCTTTGCTAGTGAAAACAAGGAAATTCAGGTATAATCGGGTAAATTTTTTGTGAAAAAGAGAACGAAATATGTTTGAAAATTTATCCGACCGCCTGTCGAAAACCCTACGTAATATCACAGGGAAAGGGCGTTTAACCGAAGACAATATTAAAGATACCTTACGTGAAGTCCGCATGGCATTACTCGAGGCGGACGTTGCTTTGCCTGTGGTGCGTGAATTTATCAATAAAGTGAAAGAGCGTGCTATCGGTGAAGAAGTCAATAAAAGCCTGACACCCGGACAAGAATTTCTAAAAATCGTACAAAGTGAATTAGAAAGTGCCATGGGACAAGCCAACGAAGAATTAAATCTTGCTACCCAACCGCCAGCGGTCATTTTAATGGCGGGCTTACAAGGGGCGGGTAAAACCACTTCCGTCGGTAAATTAGCGAAATTTTTAAAAGAACGCCATAAGAAAAAAGTGTTAGTCGTGTCAGCTGACGTATATCGTCCGGCGGCGATTAAACAGCTTGAAACCTTAGCTCAATCTGTGGGCGTCGATTTCTTCCCCTCTGATGTCAAACAAAATCCAGTCGAAATTGCCAAAACAGCTAAAGCTGATGCGAAATTAAAATTCTATGATGTGTTAATCGTGGATACGGCAGGTCGCTTGCATGTTGACGGCGAGATGATGGAAGAAATTAAGCAAATTCACACCGCACTTGAACCGATTGAAACCCTGTTTACCGTGGATGCCATGACTGGGCAAGATGCTGCCAATACCGCCAAAGCCTTTAATGAAGCCTTGCCACTCACAGGGGTGATCTTAACCAAAGTAGATGGTGATGCTCGTGGTGGTGCAGCCTTATCTATTCGCCAAATTACAGGTAAACCGATTAAATTCTTAGGGGTAGGCGAAAAAACCGAGGCGTTAGAACCTTTCCATCCAGAACGTGTAGCGTCACGCATTTTAGGGATGGGTGATGTCCTTTCTTTAATCGAAGATTTACAACGTTCCGTTGACCAAGAAAAAGCCGAAAAAATGGCGAAGAAATTCAAAAAGGGCGATCAATTTACCCTTGAAGATTTCCGTGAGCAACTGATCGAAATGAAAAAAATGGGTGGTATGATGTCGATGTTAGACAAACTCCCAGGGGCCAAAAACTTGCCTGATCATGTTAAAAATCAAGTAGATGATAGAATGTTTATCAAAATGGAGGCGATCATCAATTCCATGACCTTAAAAGAACGAGCTAACCCCGACATTATCAAAGGCTCACGCCGTCGCCGTATTGCGTTAGGTTCAGGCACGCAAGTGCAAGATGTCAATAAATTACTCAAACAATTTGACGATATGCAACGCATGATGAAAAAAATGCGTAGTGGTGGCATGTCAAAAATGATGAAAGGCATGAAAGGCTTAATGGGCGGTGGCATGGGAGGACTGGGTGGTCTTGGCGGTTTAGGGGGGATGTTAAAACGCTAAATGCCTGTTCTCTCGGCTTAGAGTGCGGTGAAAAATCGACGAATTTTCTACCGCACTTTTCATTTATATGGATTTGTCCTACAATGAAAACAAATAAAAAAACGCCACATTTATGGGAAATGTGCCATAATAGACTGAAAAGTAGCATTGAATTTCTTACTACCTAGCACTAAGGAGATTATATGAAAAAAGTTATTTTATTACTCACTGCGTTTATCATCAGTGCTTGTAGCAATTCCGAAGAACGGCAAGCGTTAATTAACGGTGAACAACTGGACACCCCACAAAAAACTGAAGTCGGTTTTATTCGCTTGTCACAAAATTCGCAATATTATGTGGATACCTCTTCCATTTGGGTGGACAGTAGCAAAAATAATCTGATTAATTTCGACACGGTGATTAATTTACACATTGGACATCGCATTTTTGAAGATAAAAAACTGATGACCAAATCAGTACGCCAACACAAAGTGTTAGATTGTCAAACCAACACCATGAAACACACAGGATCGCATTTATATTCCGATTTCTGGGGTGAGGGAACGGTGTTCACGCCGAAAAAATATCGTGAACATCAAGTTAAACCACGTGATGGATCAACCCTTGGTACGGTGGCACAAGTGATGTGTGCGAATTTTTATCATTAATTGATGAATGATACACAAAAAGGGCAAGACATTTTTATGTACTTGCCCTTTCTCATGGGTTTAATTAAGGATGAAACGGCCCTTGATTCGGTGCCTCATAATTTTCAGGTAAACCAAAAATCTGACGGACAATCACCTTGTAGAATGCAAAGGCGTCTTTTGCTCCTTGAATGGCCTCATCTTCTGCTTGGGCGTCTAGGCCTAAATTATCCAAATACACTTTAAATTCACGCCAATGTTTACCTCGCCCATCAGGATGACCGGCTAAATGGCTTGCCCCATTTTCGGCATCAAAACTTAATCTTTTTTCGGCGGCTTTATATAAAAACGCCGCCCCAAGATTGGATCCCTCGGCACAATATAACCAACCGATTGAAGCATTGCCTTGCGGATGAGGTAAATTACCTTTAAATTCATAAGGTTCACTTTTTAACACCGCAAGATCTTTCAACACTCTATCATAGCGTGCCATATACTCTAATTCTGGGATTTTCTTATTGAGTTCAGGATCTTTATAAATATCATCTACAATCTTGTGGAACACGGATTGTAATTGTAAAAATTTCGCATAATTCTCATTATTCTTAAACGGTTCCACCGACATCACAAGATTATCTACACTATCATGTGTGGTACGGTTAGCGGCTTTTAAACGTTCAGAAAAGGTTTGTTGTTCTTGTGTCATAATACGTTTCCTATTGATTTTCAGATTATTTTCCGTCATTGAGATAAAAGTATCAGGAAACATAAATATACTATAATTGATTATAATTATCAATTATTACCATAATATCAACATCAAGTAATCACTTTGTATCCTCTTTTATTGATTATATTCCGCCCGACTCATGGTCGTACTCCAAAGCCCAACACGTTCTAGATCATCATATTTGGTTAAACCAGAATAGCCTAAACTACTATCTTCATAGCGTTTAAAACTCAATACTGCCCCATTCATTTTGCCCTCGTTAAACAAATTTAACCCCACCAATAAGCTAAAATCATTTTGCGTTAAGCCGGTGACTTTATAAAATAATTCGGGTTCCACTTCTTCAATCACATCTTTCAACGCATATTCCCGCTCCTCGGTTAAATACATAAATACAGGAATCCGTGCGGCAAATTTAATTAATTTTTCCTGTAATTGTTTCCGTAAAGTGCGTTCTTTTTTCTCATTTTCTTTTAATTCATCTTTTTCTTTCGGCGTTAAACTGCCATTATTGGCTTTTTGTTTGCCACTTTTGACCGCCGTCGATTTATTAATAATGGTTTCAATATCCTGATTTAATGAACGGAAACCCTCAATGTTAGCAAGGGCTTGCATAGCTTGTGGGTGAGCTTGCAAGCGTTTTAAGGTTTCATTATTCACATTCACCAACACAGCACTTTCCCAACGACGTGCTAGCAACGTTGCGGTTGTGCCACTCATTGCCATATCCAACACACTGGCTGCGTCCAACTCACGCATTGATGAACCGTCATAGGCAAGAATCGGCAGGAATTGAACAAATTCGGCAATTTTCTTTTCAGGATTGCGTTCTTCGGTGTTGAGTTCATTGCAATATTCGGAAATTTGCCGCAACGCACGATCAGGGGCGAAATCAAAAATATAGCAATTTTGTTTGATAATCACACTTTCATCTGCCCCCTGTGCTTTAGCCACCCACGGGGTTTGCACACGAAATGCCGCTTGAAAATAGGTTTCAGGGCGAACTAAGTTACGCAGCATAAAAATCCCCGTCCATTCTGGCACCGAAACACCTGTGGTCAGTTTGCCACAAGACAGCGTGATGGTTTTGCTTTCTAAGCCTTTTTTCATTGCTTTACGTACGGGTTTTAAGGCATTCGCCCCAACGCCCGCTTTTTTGCCAGCGGTGACAATCACTTGGTAATCCTGATAAAACCGATTATGGGGTTGAGCCAATAAATTTGCCATGGCATAGCAACTACTCACATCAGGCAGAAACCAAAAAGTATGATTTAAATTGCGTAATAAATCCACATCAGCAAAAGGTAACGGCGGTTTTTCTGCCCCTAGCTTTAACTCGTCTTCTGTGGTGATTTTTAATTGTCCCCGAATTAAATCTAGCCATTGTTGCACATAATTTTCATATTTAAATTTCGCCTCTTTTTCTTTGCCTGTGGCTTTAAAAAATTCGTTTAAATCAAATTCATTAAATTCCCCTTTCAAAGCAATTTCTTGAATATGCGGTGGCAGTTGATAAGTCAGCATGATCATGCGTGGCAAACTTAAATAGGGATTATTTTCGCCAAGCCATTCCATTTTCGCTTTTTGTTCATCAGAATAAGTCCAGTTGAAAATTTGTTCTTCAATAAATTCACCTGAATTTAATGCTCGAAATGGCGTACCAGATAAATATAAATAATGATCGGTGGTGATGGGAATGATGTCTTCATCAAAGAAATCGGGCATATCCAATTCCATATCTTGTTGTTCTTGTTGTTCTAGTTGTTCTTGCTCAAATAATTCTTTGGATTTATCTCGCCACGCCCCAAAATGATATTCATCAAACACAATGCAATCCCAATTAATGGCGTGTACCCATTCATTTTTTAATTTAATGCCGCCCGCATTATTTTTGCCTAAATAATCTTGAAAGGAACCAAAACAACAAATCGCATGATGATCGGCGAAATGCTGTTGGTATTGTTCTTCGTTGGTCACAAATTTCCAGCCTTGAAAATCAATATGACTTTCTAAATCCTCTTGCCACGCTGTTTTGACGGCGGGTTTAAAGGTGAGAATTAAAATCCGTTTCCAACCCATTTGTTTTGCCAGTTGATAGGTGGCAAAGGTTTTACCAAATCGCATTTTGGCGTTCCATAAAAAGTGCGGTGCTTTTTTGCCGACTTCGGGATCCTTTTTCCATTGCTGAAAATAATTTACCGTTTTTTCCACCGCACTTTTTTGTTCCGGTCGCATGGTAAAATCTAGCGTGCGGTTTTCTTGATTTTCAATCCGTTTACGAATGGCAAGCACGGCACTTTTCACATCCTCTACGTCACATTTAAACCATTCGCCATTAATTCGTTCAATCCCCTTTTTGATAAGATACTGATGTACATCAAAATCTTTAAATAAACTGCCATCTTCCCGCATTGATTCTGCCTGATATTCAATGCGATAACTTTGTTCTGGGGTTTTGACGGGATATTGCTCTGCAACTCGCACATTGACATCTCGTTCAGTGTAACCGATTTTTAAACAGCCTTGAAAACGGCTATCAGAATAGGCATAAATTCGGGGCTGTTTTGACTCAAAATATTGACTACGCATACTTATTCCCCTTTATCCATTGGGCGGATCATTGATTCAATATAGGCGATTTCGTCTTGGGTTAATTGATATTTTTGGTAAAGTTCGGCATCTGTCCAAGGTTTGGTGAAGTCTTGCATTGGCACTAATTCATAGGCTTTTTTAGTGGTATGTTGAGTGTTCTTTTTTAAGGTCAGCATAAAATGCAAAAATCTCGTATTAATATAACTCATTACATTTTCGCAAATTTCCTTATTTTCAAAAGGTCCGAAAACTAAATAGGTTTCCGTGCAAGCCGTATTTAACCCTGCATAAATGGGTTTTACCCAGTCTGTTTTTCCATCGCCTGTACCAACAGCATAAGGAGCAATTACTTTATGTTGATCGATCCATTGGCGATTAATTGGTATTTCTTCTCGCTTGATATAGCCTATGCCTTTATTTTGGAATAGCGTGACATTATTAAATTGCTCTTTATAAGGTTCGTTTCTTCCTTTAATAAAGGTTCTTAATCCAAATGGTTTTGCAGAACTAATAATCGTATTAAAACTTATTTCATCAAATCTTCTTACTTTTTTAAGAATATCAACAGCTTTATTATGCCGAATAAAAATATCTAATCCATTTTCTTTTAACGGTCTTTCCATATAAGAAATCACCTTGCCATTATCATAAGTATAAATATGGCAATCATTATTGCTTTTCTTGTTATTCCAAAGAAAATAACAAACACCGCCTTTAATCTCCACGCCCGTAAAACAATCTGATGAATTAGGGAAATCGTGTAATTCACTAATACGATGATCTTTTAACATTTCATCACGAAAATTATCCAATCCTTTACCGCCTGCGTACCAACGGGCTGGAATGATCATCACTAAATAATGTGGATTAAGTTTTTTCGCTTGTTCAACAAATAAATTATAAATTGGCATTGCACTGGCTTGAGCCCCACCATCACTCAACTGATACGGTGGATTGCCAATAATCACATCAAAATTCATATTTTTTCCCAAAATCTCGTCAATCGTTAAATGAATAAACCCATAAGCGTGACTTTCTTTGCTTTCTTCACGCTGATACACCGTTTCACTGGCACCACATAATTCACATTTGCCATCTTTCCACACATGTTGAATCGGCTGATAAAAAATATTGCCCTGATGACTTGCAAATTCCGTGCAAATAGATTTTTGGCTGTTCGCATTTCTGGCACAATAAACACTACGGCGAGTTAAATAAGCGGTGAGTTCGGTGATCGCAATACCAAACACTTGTTGGGTAAGAATATGGTTAATTCGCTGTTGTAAATCAGGGATTTCTTGTTCTAAGCCTTTGATCAAGCGTTTTGTTATTTCACGCAAAAACACCCCTGTTTTACAAGCAGGATCTAAAAACCTTTTGGTTTTATCGCTGAAAACGTCTTGCGGCAATAAATCGAGCATTTTGTTGGCAAGATCGGGCGAGGTAAACACTTCATCATTGGACAAATTCGCCAAACAAGAAAGCACATCAGGGTTATAATTTAGATTCAGGCGTTGCATTTTGAATCTCCATAAAATAAATTGAGTTATATTTTGGCAGGGTTGTGTAGTGACTAAATTCTCTTTTACTCCCGCGGGAAATAATTTGAATGACATCCGTGTATTGATACTCTTCCCGTTTTAAGCAAAATTTGCGTGGAAACTCCATGGCTGACCATTGCGAAAAATGCAAAAACTGATTTTCCAACGGTTGATTATGTTGATCGGCATAACACATTTTTAACGCATCACCGTGTAAAATATTTCGCTCTAAAATAAATTTCGCCACATTTTCTAATTCCACCGTCATCGGCAAACCGAATAAGTATTGATATTCGTTTTTGACAAAATCCAATAACCGCTGACGGCATTTCAACACGTTATCTTGCAACAGCTCTATGCCATATAATGAGCTGATCGCTAGAATGAGATAGAATTCATATTCCCGTGGAGATTTTTGATAATTTTTCGCTACCGTGTTGAGCTTGCGTTTTAAAATCTCAATTAAAAAATTTCCATCACCACAGGCCGGCTCTAAAAATGTGGCTTTAATCGGCATTTCGTCCACCACCGCCGAAAGTTGACGCTCCACCATATCAATCATGGCATTGACTTCTTCAGGGCGGGTAAACACTTCACCGTGATCGGCGACACGTTTTTTAGATTTGATTTGTTGGGTCATTGCAAATGTAACTTTTAGGGCAACCAATGAAACTTATTGTGAAACTATATTAATAGTTTCACAACTTTTGATCAAGTTTCATTTTGTTTTAAGATCGTTCGTAAAGTGACTTCTATGAATGAGAATGAAGAATTTACCCAAAAATTAACCGCACTTTTACTAAAAAGAGGTTATGAACCAAAACCATCTGTCTTGGAACGTGAATTTAATTTACGTTACTACGGTGATCCTTTAACCCAACAAGCCGTGGGAAAATGGCTCAAAGGCAAGTCTATTCCGCATAGCAATAAACTTTGTACGCTTGCGGAATGGCTAGACGTGGAATTAACGGATTTAGTTTCAACAGAAAGAGCTTATCAAGCTCAAAAAGCAAAGAAAAAGAAAGAAAATAAAGCCAACTCAAGCCAAGCTATCTCAAACTATGATGAAGATTATTTATTTCGCCTTTTTCTCAATCTCCCCCAAGAACAGAAAAAAGCCGTGCGTGAAGTGATTATGGCAATGCACAAAGCCTATCGGCAAATGCCGGAATAGTGCGGTGATTTTTAGCGTTATTTTAGCCAAAAACAAAAATCCCTTTTGACTATGCCAAAAGGGATTTGCAGTAATTGATGATGCGTAATCAGCGTTAGTATTCTTCCATATACCCCAAACTACGCAAGGCACGTTCATCATCTGCCCAACCTGATTTGACCTTAACCCAAAGCTCTAAATGCACTTTGTTGTCAAATAAGCGTTCCATATCCTGACGAGCCTCGGTGCCGATCACTTTGATTTTTTGTCCGCCTTGACCAATCACCATTTTTTTCTGACCGTCACGTTCCACCAAAATTAAGCCGTTGATTTCGTAGGTACCCCGTTCGTTGAGTTTAAATTGCTCAATTTCAACGGTCACCGAATATGGCAATTCTTCGCCCATAAAACGCATGAGTTTTTCACGGATAATTTCGGAGGCCATAAAACGTTGTGAGCGGTCAGTCACGTAATCTTCGGGGAAATGATGGTCGCCCTTTTTCAACGCATTACGCACGATTTTCTTCAAATTATGTACGTTATTACCACGTTGAGCGGAAATCGGCACAATGTCTTTGAAATTAAATTTGTTGCTTAATTCGGTGATGAATGGCAATAATTCATCTTTATTTTTGACATTATCAATTTTGTTAATAGCTAACACCACTGGCGTTTTGACTTGGCGTAATTTGTTTAACACCATATCATCATCTTCATTCCAATGAGTACCGTCCACCACAAAAATAATTAAATCCACATCACCAATGGCACTGCTGGCCGCACGGTTCATTAAGCGGTTAATGGCTCGTTTTTCTTCGATATGTAATCCGGGGGTATCCACATAAACCGCTTGATAGGCACCGTCAGTATCAATGCCAACGATACGGTGGCGAGTGGTTTGGGCTTTGCGTGAAGTAATCGAAACTTTTTGCCCTAATATTTTGTTTAATAAGGTAGATTTTCCCACATTCGGGCGACCCACAATGGCGATAAAGCCACAATAGGTGTCGGTAGGTTGTTCGTTGTTTAGGTCAGTGGGTAACTGTTCTTCTGTCATTATTTTATATCCAGTTCTTTTAAAATTTGTTCGGCAGCGGCTTGTTCCGCTTTGCGACGACTATTGGCCACCCCAATAAAAGTGTGGTCAAAATTTTCCGCATGGCATTCTACGGTGAAAGTTTGACAATGGGCCTCGCCTGTGGTTTTGATAATTTGGTAGCTTGGTAGGCTTAATCCTTTGCCTTGCAAATATTCTTGTAAGCGTGTTTTCGGATCTTTCTGATTTTCGCCCGGTTTAATGGTGGCTAAAAGTGGCTGATACCATTGGCAAATAATCGCCATAGCATGGGCTAAATCACTGTCTAAGGACATGGCACCGATAATGGCCTCCACGCAGTCGGCCAAAATAGAGGCTCGACGAAATCCACCACTTTTTAGCTCGCCTGAACCTAACACCAAATAATCCCCCAACTCAAACTGGCGAGCTAACTCGGCCAATGTGGGTTCTCGCACTAAGGTGGCTCGCATACGGCTGAGTTCGCCCTCGTTACATTTTGGGAACTGCTGATAAAGGGCTTGTGCAATGGTTAAATTCAAAATCCCATCGCCCAAAAATTCAAGGCGTTCATTATGCACCTTTGCCGCACTACGGTGCGTTAAGGCTTGTTTTAACAACGCAAGATCAGTAAATTGATAGCCGATCTTGCTTTGTAATCGGGTTAAATCATTCATTATTTAATTTTCGTAAATAAACGTTCAGTACGAATGCCGGTCGGCCATTCATTCGGTTTTTTATCTAAGCTCAACCAAATATAAGTGGCTTTACCCACAATATTTTTCTCTGGTACAAAACCCCAGAAACGACTGTCTTCACTCATATTACGGTTATCGCCCATCACGAAATATTGCCCTGCTGGCACGACCCATTCGGTAATATAATATTCTTGTTTCACATAGTCTTTATAGCGATACCCCTCGGAAATCGGCTCGGGGAACCAATGAATCTGATGGCTCACATCCCCTGTTTCGGTGAGTTCTAGCATACTTGGGCCATAAATAAAACTGCCGTCTGGATTTTTACCAATAATGGCTTTAAATTCATCATTTTGTTGCGGTTCGCTATACGTGAATTCTTTGCTTTCGCACTCATCTTCACAAGCCTTGCCGTCTTTGCCATAAACAATGGTCAATTTGCGTTCTAGCTCATTATACAGCACTCGGTCACCGCCCATGGCCACCACACGCTTAATATAATCAATATTCGGTTGTGGTGGGGCTTTAAACACAATCACATCACCACGTTGTACTTTGCCTGTTTCCATTAAGGTATTTTGGAATACCGGATCTTTCACGCCGTAAGCATATTTTTCCACCACAATGAAATCCCCGACACGTAAAGTCGGTTCCATGGATTGCGAGGGAATTTGGAACGGTTCAAACACAAAAGAACGCAGAATCAATACGAACGCCAACACAGGGAACAAGGAAGAAATAAATTCTTCGCCCTCGCCAATGGGTTCAATGACGGCTTTTTCTTCATCGGTTAAGGTTTTTCCAGTGCGTTGTTCGGTACGTGCAATTTGACGGCGACGACGTGGCAACACGGAAAAACGATGATAGCACCACAACACGCCCGAAAGTGCGGTGAATAAAATCAATAAAATGGAAAATGTGTTTGGTAATTGTAGATAATCTAACACTTTCCAAACCGCAAAGCCCACAACTAATAAAATGGGGAGAAAAAGTTTTGACATAGTCTTCCTTATTTAATCTTTTCCAACGTGTAAAATAGCTAAAAACGCCTCTTGTGGCACTTCGACATTGCCGAGTTGTTTCATGCGTTTTTTACCTTCTTTTTGTTTCTGCAACAGTTTTTTCTTACGGCTCACGTCCCCACCGTAACATTTTGCTAAGACGTTTTTACGTAATTGTTTCACCGTGGAACGTGCAATAATTTGGTTACCAATCGCTGCTTGAATGGCAATATCAAATTGCTGACGTGGAATCAATTCTTTCATTTTTTCCACTAATTCACGGCCACGATATGGGGCATTATCTTTGTGAACGATCAACGCCAACGCATCCACACGATCGCCATTAATCATAATATCCACCCGTGCCATATTGGCCGATTGGAAACGTTTAAAACCATAATCCAATGACGCATAGCCTCGTGAGGTCGATTTTAAGCGGTCAAAGAAATCAAGCACCACTTCGCCCATTGGAATTTCATAGGTCAAGGCGATTTGATTACCATGATACACCATATTGGTTTGCACCCCACGTTTTTCAATACACAAGGTGATCACATTGCCTAAATAATCCTGTGGCACCAACATATTACATTCTGCAATCGGCTCACGAATATCCGCAATGTTACTTAACGGCGGTAATTTCGCAGGACTGTCTATATAGACAACATCACCGTTAGTGAGTTCAACTTCATATACGACGGTAGGTGCGGTGGTGATTAAATCCAGATCATATTCTCGTTCTAAACGTTCTTGAATGATCTCCATGTGCAACAAGCCCAAGAATCCACAGCGGAAACCAAAGCCAAGTGCGGTGGAATTTTCCGGTTCATAGAACAAGGAGGCATCATTTAGACTTAATTTGCCCAAGGCATCACGAAACGCTTCATAATCGTCTGAACTGATTGGGAATAACCCAGCATAAACCTGTGGCTTAACTTTTTTAAAACCCGGTAAGACTTCCGTTGCCGAATGATGTTGATGGGTTAAAGTATCCCCTACCGGTGCGCCTAAAATATCTTTAATGGCACACACCACCCAACCCACTTCGCCGGTTTTTAGCTCAGTGGTATCTACTTGTTTTGGCGTGAAGATACCCAAACGATCTACATTATAGGCTTGTCCAGTACTCATGACTTTAATTTTATCGCCTTTTTTAATGGAACCGTTTTTTACTCGAACCAACGACACCACGCCCAAATAGTTATCAAACCAAGAGTCAATAATTAAGGCTTGCAACGGTGCATTAGGGTCACCCTCTGGAGCAGGAATTTTTGCCACGATTTCTTCTAATACATCTTCAATCCCCACGCCGGTTTTGGCAGAACAACGTACGGCCTCAATGGCATCAATCCCCACAATATCTTCAATTTCTTCGGCGACACGTTCAGGTTCTGCGGCAGGCAAATCGATTTTATTTAAAATCGGCACCACTTCCAAATTCATGTCCAATGCGGTGTAGCAGTTGGCCAAGGTTTGGGCCTCCACCCCTTGTCCTGCGTCCACCACCAACAATGCCCCCTCGCAAGCGGCTAAGGAACGAGACACTTCATAGGAAAAGTCAACATGCCCCGGTGTGTCGATAAAGTTAAGCTGATAAGTTTCACCATTTTTTGCTTTATAGTTTAAGGTGACACTTTGTGCTTTAATCGTGATGCCACGCTCACGTTCCAGATCCATGGAATCCAACACCTGTGCTTCCATTTCACGATCGGACAAGCCCCCACAAGTTTGAATCAAACGATCAGAAAGCGTGGATTTTCCGTGGTCAATATGAGCGATAATAGAAAAGTTACGAATATTTTGCATATAAAATAAGTTAACAATAAGTTCCTAAAAGATAATCGAGGAATTGTACCTGAAATAGCGGTACTAAGCTAGAAGTGCGGTCTTTTTTTCGTTGATTTTTATAAAATAAAACACCCTGACCAAAGATCAGGGTGCGAAATGTGATTTCAAAAAAAGCAATTATAGGCTTTCAGTGAAAGTACGAGTGATAACATCACGTTGTTGTTCTGGGGTTAATGAGTTGAAACGTACGGCATAACCTGAAACACGAATGGTTAATTGTGGGTATTTTTCAGGGTGTTTCACTGCATCTTCTAAGGTTTCACGACGTAACACGTTTACGTTTAAGTGTTGACCACCTTCTACTTTTACTGTTGGCGCAACGTCAACCGGTAATTCACGATATTCGATTTTACCTAATTCGTTGATCGCAACGATTTGGTCTTCAGCGAAATCGCCTTTTGCACATAAACAACGGGCTTCACCTTTGTCGCTGTCTAATAACCAGAATGAATTTAATAAATTGTCATTCGCTGCTTGTGTAATTTGAATACCTTTAATCATAAAGTGCCTCCATTTGGCTGTTTATTTAAATAATGTCATTTCTAAAAGATGCACGAATTTTATCAAAAAATTTGATTCTTTCAACTATTTTTGACTAAAATCAAGCCAATTTCGCCGATAAATTCAAATAACTTGATTTATTTCAAAATAATTTAGTAAAAATTAACTAAATATAACATTTTATTAACATTTTTATTCTACATAATTAACAAACTATTATCGAACACGCATAAAAAATGCGTTCCAAATAGAACGCACTTTTCATCAATTTGTATGGTTTTATTTATATTCCACTAAAATATCTTTCTCACTAATGGTATCACCATAAACCGGTAATAATGTTTGCTCATAAGCACGTTTTAATGAACCGTCTTTAGATAATTTTTCGGTTTCTGCACTTAACCATTCAAGCAAATCTTTGTCTTCTTTACGCACGGCACCCGCAATGGTGTCTTGGTCGCCTAAAGATTTAATTCCTACGGTGAACCCTGGATTTTCTTTCGCCCAAGCAAATAATAAAGTGTTGTCATGCGCTAAGGCATCACCACGTCCATCCACTAAGGCTTGGAAAGTTTCGGTATTTTGTTCAAATTTTAACAATTTGATTTGTGGGTAGTTTTTGGTAAAGAAAGCGTCTGCGGTGGTGCCTTTGTTTACTAATAAGGTTTTGCCCTCAAGATCTTTCACGTCAGTAATCACTGCGCCATCTTTGGAGGCAACACCTAAGGCCACTTGCATATAAGGTTTAGCAAAATCCACCACTTCTTGACGAGCTGGCGTCACAGTGAAGTTGGCTAAAATAATATCTACTTTATTAGAGGTTAAATATTCCACACGGTTTGCCGCTTCGACAACCACAAATTCCACTTTGCTCGCATCGCCCAATAAATCTTTGGTTAAATCTTTGGCAATTTCCACATCAAAACCTTGGTTTTTGCCGTTTTGATCCACATAACCAAATGGCGGTTTGTCACCAAACACGCCAATGCGCACTTTGTCCGCTTGCTTAATACGTTCAACAGCAGAGGCTTTGGTCGGTTCCGCTTTGGCAGTTTCTTTACTGTTATTGTCGCAAGCAGTGACGCCCACGGCTAACAATAAAGTGGCTAAAAGTGCGGTGATTTTTTTAACGTTTTTCATAATGATGATCCTTTATAAGAGTGATTTGGTGAAAGGGATTATAAAAAAGTTGAGCGCAGTAAGGAAAGAATTAAAGATTATTTGATATAGCGTTTTGGAATAAAATTCAAGGTTATCATTCCCACCCAAATTTATGTTATATTATGCTCCTCACCTTGATACAATAAAGGAATCTATCATGACCACTATCTCGGCATTAGGCGCTATCGTGGCTCTCACGGTTGCGATTTTGCTTATTCTAAAAAAAGTCTCCCCTGCCTACGGTATGTTAACCGGTGCCTTAATTGGCGGATTAATCGGCGGTGCCAATCTGACAGAGACAGTCGAGTTAATGATTGGCGGGGCGCAAGGCATTACAACCGCTGTAATGCGAATTTTAGCGGCGGGGGTGTTAGCCGGTGTGTTAATTGAATCTGGCGCAGCAGCCACCATTGCCGAAACCATTGTCAAAAAGCTCGGCGAAACTCGTGCCTTATTAGCCTTAGCGTTGGCTACGCTAATTTTAACCGCCGTTGGCGTGTTTATTGATGTGGCGGTCATCACTGTTTCCCCCATTGCACTTGCCTTAGCCAAACGAGGCAATCTGTCTAAAATGGCGATTTTAATTGCCATGGTTGGCGGTGGCAAAGCGGGAAATATTATGTCACCGAACCCGAATGCCATTGCCGCCTCTGACGTGTTCCATATTTCCTTAACGTCGTTGATGGCAGCGGGTGTTATTCCGGCAATATTTGGTTTAATGATAACCTACTTCTTGGCGAAAAAATTGATCCACAAAGGGAGTAAGGTCAGTGAACAGGAAGTCATTCTGCATTCTAGCGCCCTCCCCTCTTTTACTGCAGCCATCACAGCGCCTTTGTGTGCAATTTTACTGCTCGCCTTGCGCCCCCTGTTCGGTATTGTTGTAGATCCCTTAATTGCCTTACCCCTTGGTGGTATCGTCGGCGCCATTGCCATGGGAAAAGGTCGACACAGTAATCAATATGCCATCAGTGGATTAAGCAAAATGGCGCCCGTTGCGATCATGTTATTAGGCACAGGCACCTTGGCGGGCATTGTGTCGCATTCTGCGCTAAAAGATGTGCTTATTGAGGCCCTGTCCTCCTCGGGACTTCCCTCTTATTTACTGGCGCCAATTTCTGGTATTCTGATGTCACTGGCCACTTCCTCAACCACGGCGGGTACCGTGGTTGCGGCGAATGTATTTAGTCAACCCTTAATGGAATTGGGGGTCAGCGGACTTGCGGCTGCGGCAATGATTCATGTCGGCGCTACCGTCGGCGATCATATGCCACATGGTTCGTTCTTCCATGCGACAGGCGGCAGTGTCAATATGGAGATGAAAGAACGCTTGAAATTAATTCCTTATGAAACGGCGGTGGGCTTGATCATGACAATCGTGTCAACCCTGATTTTTGGCGTGTTTCATCTATTCTAGGAGAAAAAAATGAAAATTGTCATTGCCCCTGATAGTTTTAAAGAAAGCCTCACCGCCCTTGAAGTGGCGGAGGCTATTGAAACAGGCTTTAAAAAGGTATTTCCACAAGCCGAATATGGCAAAATCCCCATGGCCGACGGCGGCGAGGGGACGGTGCAATCCTTAGTTGATGCCACACTGGGCGAACGCATTCATGTAGAGGTGACCGCTCCCCTAGGCAATCAAGTTACCGCATTTTTGGGTTTATCAGGCGATAAACAAACGGCATTTATTGAAATGGCCGCTGCATCAGGCTTGCATTTAGTGCCAATGGATAAACGCAATCCGCTCAACACCACTAGTTACGGCACCGGTGAATTGATTAATGCCGCCCTAAACTGCGGTGTAAAAAAAGTGATTTTAGGTATTGGTGGCAGTGCAACCAATGACGGTGGCGTTGGCATGTTGCAAGCCCTAGGGGCTAAATTTTTAGATGCACAAGGCAACGAAATTGGCTTGGGGGGTGAACAATTAGCTCGGATTCAGCATATTGATATCAGCCGGCTCAATTCCAAATTATCACAAGTAGCCTTTGAAGTGGCCTGTGATGTAGATAATCCTTTATGTGGTGAAAAAGGCGCCTCTGCGGTATTCGGGCCACAAAAAGGTGCCACGGCGGAAATGGTTCAAACGCTTGATCAAGCCTTGCTACATTTTTCCTATATCGTACAACGGGATCTTGGTTTAAATATCCGAGATCAAGCCGGTGCGGGCGCCGCAGGTGGCATGGGTGGAGGGTTGTTATTGCTCCCTAATGTGCAACTCAAAGCTGGCGTACAAATCGTGATAGAGGCCGTACAGTTAAGCAACGCCGTACAACAGGCCGATCTTGTAATCACGGGTGAGGGACGCATGGATGCACAAAGCATTCATGGTAAAACCCCGATTGGCGTGGCCAGAACCGCCAAGCAATTTAACAAACCTGTGATTGCCATTGTCGGCAGTTTGCGAGAAGATTATCCGGTTGTTTATGAGCAAGGTGTTGATGCCGTGTTCCCGATTATTCGCCAAGTGGATAGTCTTGAAAACACGCTAAATTCAGGGCGTGAAAATTTGATTTCCACGGCGGAAAATGTGGCGAGATTGTGGCGGATAAAATAAACAAGTGCGGTGTAAAAATCTTGCGTTTTACACCGCACTCTCTCATTCAGGATTAAATATTTTCCTCATAATCCACCCCTTTTGGCTCATAATTGAGAATATTCAAAAAGGCTTTGGCACGATCTGTGCTTGGGTTAGAGAAGAAAAATTCAGGTTTGGATTGTTCGATAATTTCGCCTTTATCCATAAAAATAATGCGGTCGGCCACCTGTTTAGCAAAATTCATTTCGTGGGTGACGATTAACATGGTCATGCCGTCTTTGGCTAACCCCAAAATCACATCCAACACTTCACGCACCATTTCAGGGTCAAGGGCGGCGGTGACTTCGTCAAATAGCATAATGTCAGGATTCATGCAAAGGGAACGGACAATGGCGATTCGCTGTTTTTGTCCACCAGATAATTCTCGAGGAAAAGCATTTTTACGCTCAAATAACCCCACGCGTTTTAACAATTCATCCGCTTGTTTTTCCACATCTTCCCGTTTGCGTTTTTGCACTTTCATAGGGCCGAGTAAAATATTGTCGATCACAGACATGTGGGAAAATAATTCATAACTTTGGAACACCATACCGATTTTTTGGCGTGCTTTGACCCATGAAATATCTTTCCCCAAAAGACCGAGATTTTCTAAAATAATGTTGCCACTTTTGATTTCTTCTAAGCCATTTAAGCAACGTAATAAAGTACTTTTACCACAACCTGATGGCCCAAGAATCACCACTACTTCGCCTTTTTCAACGGCTAAATCAATGCCGTGCAGTGCGGTTACTTCACCGTAATTTTTAACTAATTGTTGAATCGCTAATAATGCCATAATTTCAATCCTAATTGCTCCATTTTGCTTCTAAATATTTGGAAAATAATGATAACGGGTAACAAATTGCAAAATATAAAAAGAAAATCACACCGTAAATCCATAATGCCGCTGAGGGGTCAGTAAACAGCGAGGTTTCAATGATCTGCTGCCCGACTTTAATCACTTCTAACACGCCAATTAACATGGCAAGGGAACTGGTTTTTACCATGCGAGTAAACAAATTAATGGCCCCTGGTGTCACACGTTTTAAACTTTGCGGTAACAAAATATAGTAAAAAGTTTGCCATTTATTTAACCCCAACGCATAAGCGGATTCGGTTTGGTGTTTTTCAATGGAAGTCAAAGCGCCACGCACTAAGTCACCCATTTCTGCTGCGCCCCAGAAAATAAACACAATAATACATACCCAAACCCCGCTCCAGTGGATATTAAACCATTTCGCAAAACCAAAATAGACCAAAAAGAGTAATACTAACAAGGGGATAATACGCACCACTTCTAAATACAACTGACACAAAAACTGCACCAGTTTATTTTTACTGGTCATCAGTACGCCGAACAACACGCCTAAAATACAAGCAAAGAACACTGAAACAAACGCAATTTCTGCGGTGATCCACAAGCCACTGAATAAGCGTTCGAGGTTACTGCCTTGAGAAAGAATAGCTAATCCCATTTTCTACGCTCCATATTTTGCTTGACGTAAGCGGCGTTCAAGATAGCGGATATACAAGGACACAGGCAATAAAATTATCAAATAGAACACCATCAATAAAAATAAAGCCTCGTTAGTTTTATAATCCATACCGATAATATCTTTTGCCAAAAACATCAGTTCTGCCACCGCAATGGCGCTGATCACCGAGGTTTCTTTCATTAAAAACAAGCAATTTGCCCCGATAGCCGGTGTAGCAATAGCAAAGGCTTGCGGGAAAATCACATAGCGAAAGGCTTGCAAAGGCGTCAATCCAATGCTTAAGGCACTTTCAATTTGCCCTTTGGACACCGCCTCTAATCCGCCTCGAATGGCTTCCGCCATATAGCTCCCGCCCAGAAAAGCCAGTCCGATAATGCCACAGGTAAAGCCATCCATTTTGATGCCTAATTTGGATAAACCAAAATACAGGAAAAACACTTGAATAAGTAATGGCGTGTTGCGAGACAGCTCAATATAGCTTTTGACTAGCCATTGAAAGCCACGGATTTTATAGGTCAGCACCACCGCACAAAGCAACCCAACCAACACTGACAGCACAATCGCCCAAAGGGATAAATGCAAGGTTAGCCAAGTGGCATCAATAAAACGGGGAACGGCGTTCCAGATATATTGCCAGTTCATAGAATTATCACGTTGAAATTGAAATGAGGAAAATTATAAGTAAACTGTAGGGATTCTGAAAGCTCGATTTTGTATAAATTAGATCATTTAGCTATAAAGGCAAGGCTACCGGCGATTAAATGTGCTACGTTTTTAAAAATCTTCGCATTTTCAGCACACTTTAAAAAAATAATATTGCGATACTGCCTTTTTAACCGCTATATTCCTCATTTTTCTCGATCAACGAAATAATGAAATTTTTTAATAAATCATTGTCTTTTACATCAAACATTTTATCGTGTTTTGATAAGGCTAAAAATTTCACCACCACTTCACCTAATTGCTCAGGATCATTTTCAAATCGGCATATTAAAATAGGATCAACATCTTCGCCATTGTTGCCAATTCGAGTATGGTAGATGCCTTGATATTGATTGGGATATTTATTGGAATCTTTGGCGACACCAAAAGCTCTAAAGCCTTTGGCTTGTGAATCAACGATCTCAATAAACCCATCTTCACGCCATTTTCCTAACAGCTTGGCGAGTTGATAATTGAGTTCGTTACGTTGAGAAAAAATATAATCAGGATAACCTAAAAAATGCGTCAACTGCTCAAATTTATTATTTCGAACAAATTTAGATACATACAGTCTTTTTGTAACTTTCTTCATAACCCATCTCTTTTGTATCTACATCCAATGGATTAAAACCAAAGAAATGAGTTAAAAATTCTTCTTTTGTCTCACCCGTCACTTCCGTATAATCTGTATTTTTATCAACAAAATTGAGCAATGCTTCTAACTGAGATGATTCCAGTTTTTTAGTTTGATATTTTTTCATTGCATAACCTCTGTGTATATGCTTTTAATAGGTCATATCCTACCACAATGCGATAATGAGTACAACTTCACGCCCAAAATGTTCCCAAAAAACACCGCACTTTGGCTCTCTCCAACCAAAGTGCGGTGTAAAATAAAGGCATTTTTATTGATTATTCGGTGACTAAAGCCTCAGGATCGCCATCACCTAATGGTTTAAGCAAGGCGAAGAATAAGACAATACAGAATACCGTTAGACCTAAACCGATATAGCAAGATAATTCATAATCTAAACCAAAACCGATTTTGTTGTAGGCTAAGTAGGTAAAGCAAACCGTACTAATAAACCATGCTGGAATGGACGCCACCCAGTGGAATTTATTGTAACGATATAAATAACCTGCAGCGGTCCATAACATCACCATGGCGGTCATTTGGTTTGCCCAGGTGAAATAACGCCACAATACGCTGAAGTCCATTTTAGACACCACAAAACCTAAGGCAAATAACGGCACGGCAATCAATAAGCGTTTACTTAATGAATGTTGCTCTAATTTGAAAATTTCAGCAATTTGTAAACGTGCAGCACGGAATGCGGTATCTCCTGAAGTGATTGGCAACACCACTACGCCTAACACCGCAAAAATACCACCGATAAAGCCTAAGAAATGTAACGAACTGTCATACACCACTTTAGACGGTGAACCGGCAGAAATCGCATCTTGTAAGGCTTGCGGATTTTCATAGAATGCCAATCCGACCATACACCAAACTAAGGCAATCACACCCTCGGTAATCATGGCACCGTAGAAAATAAAACGACCTTCCGATTCATTTTCTGCACAACGTGCCATTAATGGCGTTTGGGTGGCATGGAAACCAGATAATGCTCCACAAGAGATGGTTAAGAATAATAATGGCCAAATAGGCACGTCCCCTTTCACTTGGAAGTTTTGGGTGAATTTCGCCCAAGTTAAACCTTCACCGTCTGTATTGACCGCACGGAAGAACTCAATCGGATCCGTGGCACTGAAATGTGACGTAATTAAACCGTAAATCATGCCCACGGACATAAACAATAATAACGCCCCAAATAATGGGTAAACTCGGCCAATAATTTTATCAATCGGTAATAGGGTCGCAAAAATATAGTAAGCGAAGATCAGCATGGTCCAGACTGTCACGACCGTTGGTTTATCCATACCCCAGACAGTTAAATCTTTTGCGGTTTCAACCGCATGGTGAATTTCTTCTGGATTCCCCAAATTCATGGCTACCGCACTGGAACCGAATAAATCAAAGGTGATGGTGCTTAATAATTGCGCTGGACTGGCGACAAACACCACGCCCACCAACAATAACAAAATTAATGCCATCACATTAATAAAGAATTTCACCGGTTTGCCAAGGAATTTACCCGCTAAATAAGGCATTGTTGCCCCACCGTGGCGAATACTTAACATACCGCAGAAATAATCATGCACTGCGCCAGCAAAAATACAGCCAATCACAATCCAGAGCATCGCAACAGGCCCATATAAAGCACCTAGAATCGGGCCAAAAATCGGGCCAGTTCCAGCAATGTTAAGTAATTGAATTAACCAAATTTTGGTTTTTGACATTGGCATATAATCCACGCCATCATTCATGGAAAGCGCAGGCGTAGTACGTTTTGGATTGATAACAAAGATTTTTTCAATAATCTTGCCATACACAAAATAACCGGTTACTAAAACCGCAACACAGAAAAAGAACCATATCATAGGAAAAATCCCCTTTATAAAGAAAAAATGATTACATAATCAAGGCGAATTTTATGCAGTTGTTAAACTAAAGTAAATGAACATTTTCATTTTTGCTGATTAAACAGTTAAAAATGTGACAGAGATCACACTTTTTCCTTGGTTTTCTTTTTGGGTTCTGGTTCAGGATCGAATTTCACCACAGGCACACAACCACGACAAGCGCCTTGATTCACACCTAATTCATCACAAAAACGATCATATTTCTCTAATGCCTTGCGAAACCAGCTTTTGGGTTTGATTTGTTCAGTCATATTTGACTCCCTTCTCTATTTTTGAAACCTTGATGAAAAAAGACAGTTCGAAAAAACTGCCTTTTATTGTATAACGAATTAAGGGGTATAGAAAGTGGCTGCACCTGGCCCCACTGGCAAGCCAAATACGAACACCCAGATATAAAAGAGCAATGACCAACCCACTAAGAAAATCATCGAATAAGGTAACATCATCGCCATTAAAGTACCGATACCTGTATCTTTCTTATAGCGAATGGCCATTGCCATAATTAAACCAAAATAACTCATCATCGGGGTAATGATATTGGTGGTACTGTCTCCAATACGATATGCGGCTTGAATCATTTCAGGGGCATAACCGGTTAACATCAACATTGGGACAAAAATCGGTGCAGTGATAGCCCATTGTGCGGAGGCGGAACCAAGCATCAGATTGATAAACGCACAAACTAAAATAAATCCAACTAACAATAATGGGCCAGTTAATCCGATATGTTGTAAGAACTCCGCCCCTTTTACTGCCGTCACAGATCCTAAATTGGTCCAGTTAAAAAATGCCACAAATTGTGCCGCAAAGAAAACCAACACGATATACATAGAAAGCGATGACATGGCTTTGCTCATGGCATCAATGGCATCTTTGCTACTTTTCATGGAACCGGTGATACGTCCATAAACATAACCTGGTACGGAAAAGAATACAAAAATAAAGACCACAATACCATGCAAGAAAGGAGAACCCGCCACGCCGCCTGTTTTAGGATTACGCAACACACCGCTTTCAGGCACAATCGTCCAAGCAAGCAATAGACTAAAAATTAACATGCTAATCCCTGCCCAAAGCAAACCTTTTTTCTCAATCGCAGTTAATGGCTCAATTTTCGAGTCTAATACGCTAGGGTCATCCGCATCATTTGGATTATATTTACCTAAACTTGGCTCAACAATTTTTTCCGTAATAAGATAACCTAATCCACTAATTAAGAACGTACTCACAAACATGAAATACCAGTTTGCCTCTGCCCCAACCACATAATCAGGCGAAATAATCCGAGCCGCCTCTTGGCTAATACCCGATAATAATGGATCGACGGTACCTAATAATAGATTCGCACTGTAACCGCCGGAAACCCCCGCAAAGGCAGCAGCTAGACCGGCTAAAGGATGACGACCTAGTGAATGGAAAATCATAGCGGATAAAGGAATTAAGACAACATAGCCAAGCTCTGCGGCAGTGTTTGACATGATCCCCGCAAATACCACCACTAAGGTGACTAATTTGCGAGGTGCGTTAATCACCAAACCACGCAAACCTGCAGAAATCATACCAGAGCGTTCTGCAATGCCGACCCCTAATAATGCCACTAATACCGTTCCTAAAGGCACAAAGTTGGTAAAATTCTTCACTAAATTATCAACAATGCGAGCAAGTCCTTCCCCATTTAGCAAATTGACCACATAGATCATCCCATCTGCACTGCGCCCTTTCGCCCCTTCAGGTCGAGGATCCACCACAGAAACATCAAAGTAAGATAGCACCGCTGATAAAATCAATAACAATACGCACATCCACATAAACAACATGACAGGATGTGGTAATAGATTACCTAGCCACTCGACACCTTTTAAGAAACGCTGCATTTTGCCTTTGCCGACGTTTGGTTGATATTGGTTATTTTGCATAAATAGCCCTCTTTGTTAGATAAATCACAATTAATCATGACTGAATTTAACCATAATTTAACATTAAAGCCAATATTTTATTACATAATTTGATCAAGTGAGCTTGCTACTTCTAGTCGACATTGTGTTAACCAATGTTTCTTACCACCGACTAACGTTTTATCAATATTTTTCCCTTGGCAATAGGCCGTTAATAATGGGCAACATTGCCTATCTGACTTTGCCATTAAACGCCGAATTGCGCCAATGCTTGCAAATAAAGTGCGGTGAAAAAACGCAAAGTTTTGCAAAATCTGAAAATCTTCATCAGTGAGTTGCCAATCTAACGGAAAGGGAAATTGTGCTTTTAGCGGATGAAAAGAAAATGGAAAATTACGCTGAAAATGGCGTTGTGCTTGTGCCACCAATTTTTCCCCTGCTATTGAAATTGGGCAGAGCATAATAACAGAATAACAACCGCTGCTGGCTTCTTGATACTCACTGATTTGCACTAAAATAAAACCGCACTTTTGCCAAAACGCATACAATTCTGCGGTATAGCCAAAGCTAACAGAAAGAAAATCCACCTCGGCTTGTTGAATTAAGGTGTTGATTAACTTTTGCCCTAATCCATGGTTTTGCCAGTTAGGTTGTACGGCAATACGAGAAATCCGCAAAGATTTTAAGGCACAAGCCTGTGGTAAATTCCCTTGAAAAGCTAACGCTTGAGCCACCAAGTTACCTTGTGGACGGCGTTCCCCCCGACAGATTTTTTCGATTAAATCCAGTGATGTCAAGCCACCCTCTTCCATTAACCACACGCCCCCAAATAAAAACGAACCACTTTCTGCAAGATAAAATCGTTGTTGCGGAGCATCGAATAAACGGCGTAAATCAAGGGGACTGGTGCGATAATGGGCTAACGTCAATAAAGCATAAAAATCATTTATTTTTTCTACGATGGTTTGTTGTGAAACTTGACGAATTTGCACCGCAGTTTGCGGATCGTAATCGGGTTGCACAAGGCGGTCTTCGGCTTCCAATAACAATAATTCATCAATAAAAATTTCTAATTTATCGTTCTTTGCCCAACGCAAAGGTTCGGTTAATTCAAACTGTTGAAAAGTGCGGGGTAAATTGGTTAAGAATTTGAGTAAAAATCCCCGTCCCGTACCCTCGTAGCTATGAATGGTGGTGCTAATAACAATACGTTTAAAGGTACGGATAAATTGGTTTAATATGGGCAACGGCAACATTGCCGCTTCATCAATTAACAACCAATCTTGCTTAAATTGTGTCGGCTCTTGTTGAATTTGTTGGGTTAATTCATCAGGGGCAATAAAATCTATAGGTTGTTCAACAAAATCTTGCAACGTTTGCACCGCACTTTTATTCGGGGCGGTGAGCCAACATTTCTGAGTGTTGAGTTGATTAGCTAACATACCTAATAACGCAGATTTTCCCCGACCTCGTTTGGCGGTGAGAATGGCTATATCGGCGGATGAATGTAGAATTTGTTGAATGATCCGTTGTTGTTCTGCTGTTGAATTTTGTTTTTGATGTAGGGGCGGATCGATGTATCCGCCCTTTGAAAACGGAGCGTAGTTTTCGGGCGGATACATCGATCCGCCCCTACGGTTAATAAAAAATGATGATAATAAAGAATAAAAATGCTGATTAAAATTTGGGGTCAAAATACCATTTGCCACCCCAGACCAGCGGCGACTATCTAAATCAATATGCTGATTGGGATTTAACCATAAAACGAGCGTACCCCCTGTTCGCAATGTACCAATCGCAATGGCGAGTGCATCTAAATTTAGCGTTGTTCTGGCATCAAATAAAATCGCAGAAAATTCTTGTCCGAGCAGATTTTTGGCTTTGGCAAAATTTTGTGAGTTTAATATTAATGGTACGTTTTCGGGCGGACACATCTGTCCACCCCTACGGTTTTGGAATAGGAAAAGCGGTTCTTCTTTGTCAAAATAAGGAATTAACTGGCGTTCACACATTATTCTTCATCATAAGAATAAGGATCTTCAAAACCTAGTCCGAGCATAATTTCCGTTTCTAGGCTTTCCATTTCCTCGGCTTCATCTTGTTCAATATGGTCATAACCTAATAAATGCAAACTGCCGTGTACGACCAGATGAGCCCAATGTGCGATCAACGGTTTGCCTTGCTCAACAGCTTCTTTTTCCACCACTTGACGACAAATCACCAGATCACCTAATAACGGCAATTCCACTTCATCAGGACATTCAAAAGGAAAGGATAAAACATTGGTCGGACGATCTTTGCCACGATAACGCAAATTTAGCTCGTGACTTTCCGCTTCATCGACAATACGAATTGTCATTTCTGGCTCAAGGCTTTCGGCTCGCACTGCTTGCGTTGCCCAGTGGCTAAATTGTGTTAATGTAGGTAAATTTTGTTGGTTTTCGGTGGCAATTTGTAAATCAACAATCACATTATTCATTTTCTGCACTCGCTGTTAATCGTTCACGTTCCAAGCGTTTTTGTTCCGCTATTTTTTGCTTACGAATTTCATCTTCCGCTTCCCATTTTTCATAGGCTTGCACTACTTTCGCTACCACTGGGTGTCGCACAATATCTTGACTATCAAAATAGTTAAAACTCAATTCAGGTACGTCTGATAACACTTCAATAGCGTGTTTTAAGCCTGATTTTTGCGAACGAGGCAAATCCACTTGGGTCACATCGCCCGTAATCACCGCTTTGGAATTAAAGCCGATACGGGTTAAAAACATTTTCATTTGCTCAACGGTGGTATTTTGGCTTTCGTCTAAAATAATAAAACTGTCGTTCAAGGTGCGACCACGCATATAAGCCAAGGGTGCAATTTCTATCACATTGCGTTCCATAAGTTTTTCTACTCGCTCAAAGCCAAGCATTTCGTATAAGGCATCATAAAGTGGACGTAAATAGGGTTCAATTTTAGAACCAAGATCCCCTGGTAAAAAGCCCAATTTTTCCCCTGCTTCTACGGCTGGGCGAGTCAGTAAAATACGGCGAATTTCTTGTCGTTCAAGGGCTTCCACCGCAGCCGCTACAGCTAAAAAGGTTTTCCCTGTACCTGCGGGTCCAATGCCAAAACTAATATCATGGGTCAAAATATGATGCAAATACTCAATCTGATTTTTACCACGCGGTTTAATTAAGCCTCGTTTGGTTTTGATCGTAGTGGCATATACCTTGCTTTCCGCACGTTCATCAGGATCAATTTGTGCCAACATTCGGCTTTCTTGAATCGCAAGATGGACATCTTCCAAATCTAACTCTTTAATTTTGCCTTTAATCGGTGCGGTTTCTACATATAAATGTTGAATTAATCGCACCGCACTTTGCAATAAATGGGCGTGATGCGGTTTTGCCTGTTGATCATTGGATTGAATGGTAAAATCAAAATCACGGCGAGCAATAGAAAGATTAAATTCTTTTTCAATCAGCTTTAAATGATCATCAAAAGCACCACAAAGGGATTGCAAACGGGCGTTATCCGTTGGGGCGAGGGTGAATTGTTGGGTTAATTTTTCGGTCATGGTTTTATATAAAAATAGGATCTAGTGAACTAGATCCTATCAAGATTGAGTGCTTAATGCTAGGGTTTTATCAACTAACCTTTCTTTTCTGGCAAGGACTTTAGGGCATAAATTGCAAATGCACATAATCCCATTGCCATAAAAACGAGAATCCAAATACCAATTGTTAACCACATAATAATTCTCCTTATGCAACCGATAAACGCAATTTATATTGACGGAGCAATCTCCCTGCAAGCAACAACAAATAGGTTAACATTGCAAGCCCAATACAACTGGAGATTTTAAATACCATTCCACCTTGCCCGAATATTACCACAGGCAACGCCAAAATGGCAACCTTTGCAATATCTTCAATAATCTTTACCCATGCTTCTAAGGTATCTGTTTCTAGGGGGAGCTTAAATAAATTCAACAACGTAATCATTTCATTTCCTTATTTACATTAACGAATAAAGAAATACTAAACAATGTTGTTTATCTTTCCAAGATTGCAATGTTAATTTTGGAATCAAGATCACAAAATTTAAGATTTACCCCCTACCCACCCAGTTATAAAACTTCAGGAAACAGCATTTTAATCACATTCTGCGTCAGCCGTCTGGATTTTCCTTGATAAGGGAAAATGTGCATCATCATCATAGGATTGAAATTCGCTTCAATCACGCCCCAAGATTGCAACGTCGGTTCGGCAGGTTTGGTTAAATCAGGGATAATCAAATCCACCCCACAAACGGCTGCCCCCATGGCTTTGGCAATGCCTACTGCTAATTGCTTGTAACTCGGGTGCATTTCGTCTGTCATATCAATGCTATCGCCGCCCGTGCTGATATTAGAGTTGGCTCGCAACTGCACAATTTGCCCTTTAGCGGGCGTGCTTAAAATATCCATGCCTTGCTCTTTCAGTTGCAACTGTTCAATTTCACCCAAAACAATACGTTTCAACGGCGTACGGCTGCCATCACCACGTAATGGATGATTATTTTTATGAGCGACCAATTCCGCAATGGTGCGTTCGCCGTCACCAACCACATTAGCCGGCACACGCAACAACACCGCCAAGGTTTCTTCACCCAACACAAAGAAACGGTATTCTGTACCTTTTAGGTAATCTTCCACCATGACTTCTTTATCTTCACGAAATGCTATTTCTATGGCTTTCGCAAAGTCGTCCCGATCCTGTACGCCTTGTTGGAAAATGGTAATGCCTAAGCCGTAGTTGGTGGATTTCGGTTTAATCACCACGGCTCGATTTTCAAATAAGGGATAACTAGCGACAGCCTGCTCTACACTGGTAAATTCTAGGCTTTGTGGTACATTAAAACCTGCTTTGGCTAACACTTTTTTCGTCACCACTTTATTTTCCATAATCAATGGCGAAATATAGCTGTCGTGGCTAGTCATGTTGCCGTTTTTCACATATTCAATATGCTCGCCGTGTTGCAAACATAAAAATTGATCGTTTTCGTCTAAAATCTCGGTTTTAATGCCTTTTTGAATTAAATCAAATAACAAGGCTTGAGTGGATAATTCCATATTATCAAAGGCTGACAAGGCATAAAAACGCTCAAAGGCTTGGGCTTTATATTGTTGGGCAAGTTTCGCCCCCAATTGTTGGTAGCCACCCGCTTTAATAATTTCGTTCACCATGTTGGCACAAAGCGTTTTATGCGGTTGTGCAAATAAGGTTAATTTTTCTTGCACAATTTGCACCGCAGTTTGCTCTGCCTCAATCTCTTTTAACATCTCTAGCAAGGCAATCAGTAATAATTCTCCCTCCTCAGCATAAGCGGTCACTGAAAACGGATCTTCCAACGCCACTTCAAATAAACGTTCCTTACCGAGTTCCACATCCTCTTGATCGGCGGTTTCCTCTAGCCATGCCATCAGTAAAATAAAATAATGGATAAATTTAGCGTCATTTAGGCTAATACCGTAAGGTTCGAACGGATTTAAATCAAACAAACGAAACTCCAAATATCGCACACCAGTTTGCAAGAAATCTCGAGCTTTATTTGCTCCTTTTAAACGTACATTAGAATAAAATTCCTTTTCCGCAATCAGCTTGCCCGTATTCACCCAATGTTCAAGGCTTTCCACATAATCATTTAAGCTGTCAAAAGACACCTTGACTTCGGGATCATTCACATAACCATATTGGCTAGAACGCAGACTTCGCACAATCGGACTTAAATCTTCTGGCACTCCATCTCTAAAATAGTCATCATCCACCATAGGGCTTGCCGATAACAAATATAACAACACCCATTGATAACGCAGAAAATTTTTGGCAATTTTCAGATACAAATTATTCTGAAATTCCACCGCACTTTTTATCTCATGTCGCGCATTAAATAAGGCCTTGACCAATTCTTCATCTAATTGAAAATTATAGTGAATACCGCTGACCATTTGCTTATTTTTACCATAAGATTGCACCAAATGCTCACGATAAGCCACATCTTCAGGGTTTTCTAATTGCGCCACTTTAATTAGATCCTCTGGAGGCAATCTCGCAGGCATGCTCATGGGGAAAAGATATTCCTCTTCGGGCAACGTGCGTAATACCACTTCGTGAATGGCGGATAACCAGCGCAGGCTATCTTCTAATTTTTTATTGGGTGGCGTAATCAATTCAAGCTGACTTTCCGCAAAATCCGTTTGAATATAAGGGTGATAAGTACGATTGCCAAAGGCTTGGGGGTGTGCTGTTGTGACTACCGATCCATTGGCGTAAACCCGTTGGCTTTCTTTTTCAAGGCCAAAAGATCCTTGTTGGAATAACAACCCTAAGCGGTTTTGTTTAATAATTTGCTGTATTTCCATGAGATTTCCTTATTCATACAAATCGTCAAAATTTTTGACTACCATACCATTGTTTGTGGTTTTTCGCTACCCATAAAAAAAAGAGCATAACGCTCTTTTTTATCATATTTCAAACCAACTAATTTTTCTCAAAACGTTGTAGTTCTTTTGTCGTATGCTTGTTTACACCCTGTATGTTAAAAAAATCACAAGT
>NZ_JBPDVH010000011.1:0-48069 GCF_051851555.1 Lonepinella sp. BR2474
ATGTTAACACCACGGCAACTGGTAAAGTGGGTTATGATGAAGAACATCCGCAAGGTTATGTGGGTGCGAAAACAATAGCAGATGCGATTAACTCGGCTTACCACACTGTCAGCACTGCAAATAACGATGATCAAGTTGTTGCCTCTAACCTGTCCACTGAAATTTCAGCGGGTGATAACATCACTTATGCCGCAGGTAAAAACCTTGTGGTGAAAATGGACGATAAGGACACAACAACACCTGTTGTGACCTACGGTTTAGCTAAAGACATCAATGTCAGTACGATTACTGTTGTCGATCCAGATGATGAAAATGCAACACCAATCACAATTGGTAACAATGAAATCTCTGGTTTAGACGGTACGTTAGCCAATGCTGAGGGTGCAACTGGTTTAGATGCGCCAACGGATGCAGACGAAACCAAAGCAGCGACGTTAGGCGATGTGTTAAATTCAGGTTGGAACTTGAAAGAAAACGGCGGCGCCAAAGACTTTGTTAAAGCCTACGACACAGTAAACTTTGTGGACGGTAACGGCACAACAGCGAACGTTGCAATGAATGGCGATACCGTGGCAAATGTCACATTTAACGTCAAAACCGACGGTAGCACCGTGAAAGTGGATGAAAACGGCAATGTGACTGCGGTAACCACAGGCATTACACCAGCCGATAAAACGACTAAACCAACGGGTAAAGTGGAATTAGCGGACAGCAATGCGGGTTCAAGCCTTGTAAATGCAAGCACCGTGGTTGATGCGATTAACTCTGCTTACTTCAGCGCATCAACATTAAATACCGATGTGCAAGTTGTTGGATCAGACAAAACAAGTCAAATCTCTGCAGGTGATAACATCACTTACGCAGCAGGTAAAAACTTACTTGTGAAAATGGACAATGAGTCTTCCACAAACCCTGTGGTCACTTATGGTCTGGCGGAAGAAATTGACGTTAAAAAAGTGACAGTGGGCGACGTCGTCATTGATGCAGCAACTAACGTGATTTCTGGTCTGGCAGACGGTGATATTTCAGAGGATAGCACCCAAGCGATTAACGGAAGTCAGTTGTATAACCTTATCTCAACGAACTCCGTGAACACGCTTGCGCTTTCTGATGGTGTAAGCTTACCAGAAGGTAAAATCGAAGTCAGCGGCATTGATGCCAATGCAACCGATGAAGAAAAAGCAGCGGCAAATAATAAACTTGCCACGGTGGGTAATGTCGCAAATGCCATTAACAGTGCATTCCATACAGTTACTGTGGCGAACACCGATGTTCAAGTTGAGGCCAATACAGGTTCAACCCAAATCTCTGCGGGTGATAACATCACTTATGCAGCGGGTAAAAACTTAGTGGTGAACATTAACAAGACAGATACGACAACACCAGTCGTCACTTATGGCTTGGCGAAAGACATCGAAGTGAACACCGCCACTGTGGGTTCAACCAAACTTGCAAGCGATGCAGCGGGTAACCTTGTGATTGGCAACAGCAGCACTGGCGCACCAGTTCAAATTAAGAACGTAGCGGCAGGTACGGCTAATACCGATGCGGTAAACGTAGGCCAATTAAAAGGTGCAGTTAACCACTTGAATAATCGCATTAACGACGTGAAAAAAGAATCACGTGCAAGCGCAGCCGGTGCAAGAGCTGCTGCAGCCTTACCACAGGTTTACATTCCAGGTAAGTCCATGGTTGCTGCTGCTGCAGGTACATTCAAAGGCCAAAGCGCTGTGGCAGTGGGTTATTCCCGTGCGAGCGACAACGGTAAACTTATCTTGAAACTTCAAGGTGACGCTAACTCACAAGGTGATGTGGGTGGTGCTGTCGGCTTAGGTTACCAATGGTAATTCGCCGTTAAATAAACCATTAAAATGCGACCGAAAGGTCGCATTTTTTTTGGTCGGGAAAAAATGGTTATATATACTCATTGCACTACAAGGTTAAGCATGATGATGCCACGCTGTGGCTAGAGGGATCGAGAAAAAAGAGGCTGAAAAGGACATAAAAAAAGTGCCTATATTTCAAGGCACTACTCGGAAAGCAAAATATGTCTGGCTATTTATCATAGCACTTGTTTTAAGTGCGGTCATAATAATGAAATATTTTTATGATTGCAAATAGCAATGTTCATTTTTGTGACGTAGGTCACATGAATAACATATAATTGCTTATTTTTTAGTTATTTTCCTGTGAAACCAAAGCTAATCAATACTTTTTTCGCCTCATCAGATTTTAAATAATCCAAAAAGGCTTTGGCATCTGCACTGTCATGATCTTTGATTAATGCCACTGGATATTCTACTGGTGGGTGGCTGTCTTCTGGGAAAGTGGCAACCACTTTCACTTTTTGACTTGCGGCGGCATCAGTACCATAAACCACACCTAATGGGCTTTCCGCTTGTTCCACTAATGCTAACGCTGCACGTACGTTGTTGGCACGAGCTAATTTGCTTTCTACACTGCTCCATTGACCTAAATGGGTTAACGCTGTTTTAGCATATTTACCTGCAGGCACGTGATCAGGATCGCCCACCGCTAAGAAATGACCGTCTAAGGCTTTTTGCCATTTGTCATTGCTTAAATCTACGCTGTCAATTTTGCTATCTTTCGGTGCAATCATCACAAGGCTGTTACCCACTAAAATGGCACGGCTATCTTTGACAATGGCATCTTTCTCTGCCACATAGTCCATCCATTTTAAATCGGCTGAAACGAAAATATCCGCCGGTGCGCCTTGTTCAATTTGTTTGGCCAACACAGAAGAAGACGCAAAAGAGAACACCACTTCTTCACTTGGTTTGACTTTTTGATAATCATCTGCCACTTGTTGTAAAGCGTTGGTCATTGACGCAGCAGCAAAAACAGTGACTTTTGCCATCGCACTTTGGCTCATGATTAAACCTACACCCACAACTAATGCGAGTTTTTTCATCGTTAATTTCATTATTTTCTCCTTGAATGGTTAACGGTATCACGCAGATTATATAACGAATTCAAAAAGAAAAGCTACAAGAATCGCCCTATTTCCTTTAAAATAGCGCAAATGGTTTAGCCTTGATAGGAATGAAAAAGATGAATACTGAAATCTTGCTCACAATTAAATTACAACAGCAACTTTTTGTGGATCCGAAAAGGATTCGATTATTAAAAGAAATTCAAAAATGTGGATCCATCAATCAAGCGGCCAAAAATGCCAAAGTCAGCTATAAAAGCGCATGGGATCATCTGGCGGCCATGGATGAAATGAGCCCTCAGCCGATTCTAGAGCGTAATGTGGGCGGCAAAAATGGCGGCGGCACCCACTTAACCAGTTATGCCAAGCGTTTATTACAACTCTATGATTTATTAGAACAAACCCAAGAAAAAGCGTTTAATATTCTGCAAGATGAACAGATTCCGTTAAATAGTTTACTCAGTGCAACCGCTCGCTTTTCGTTAAAAAGTAGTGCCAGAAATCAGCTTTTTGGCAAAGTAAAACAATGTATCATTCATCAACTTAATGCCATGGTCGAAATTGAATTACCCTCTCTTGCTCAACCTATTTATGCGTGGATTACACAAAAAAGTGCGGTGCGTTTACAGCTAAGTTGGGGCAAAGAAGTTATGTTGATGATCAAGGCACCTTGGGTGAAAATTCATACAGATATAAGTCAATATCAAGCAGATGAAAAAAATCTATTCCCTGTTCAAGTTTCGTCAATTTTAGACAAAGGCGACAGTAAAGAAGTTTTACTGACAATCAATGATCAACTTGAATTTTGTGCCACGGCACCACATCAACAAGAATTTGATGTCGGGCAACAGGTTTGGGTCAAGATCGATCCTGAACAGATTATTTTGGCAACGCTGTATTAAATGAAAAAAATCATCTCTTTTTTCATTTTCCTATTTACATAAATGTACTAGTGTAATAGTATAACAGCATTCTATTTTAAACCTAATATAAGGAAATATAATGACAGATACGTTACTCGATCCCTATTTTGGGGAGTTTGGCGGCATGTATGTGCCAGAAATTCTGATTCCCGTACTCAAACAGTTAGAAAAAGCCTTTGTCGATGCCAAAGAGGATCCCAAATTTCAAGCCGAATTTCAAGATTTACTCAAAAATTACGCCGGTCGTCCGACGGCATTAACCCTGTGTAAAAATATCACCAAAGGCACCAAAACCAAAATTTATCTCAAACGTGAAGACTTGTTGCACGGTGGCGCCCACAAAACCAATCAAGTGTTAGGCCAAATTTTATTGGCAAAACGCATGGGTAAAACTCGCATTATTGCCGAAACAGGCGCGGGTCAACATGGTGTCGCAACGGCTCTCGCTTGTGCTATGCTTGGTATGCCTTGTTTGGTTTATATGGGGGCAAAAGATGTAGAACGCCAGTCACCAAACGTGTTTCGTATGCGATTAATGGGGGCGGAAGTGGTGCCTGTGCAAAAAGGATCTTGCTCACTCAAAGATGCCTGCTGTGAGGCCATGCGTGACTGGGCAGCCAATTATGACACAACCCACTATTTAATCGGTACCGCAGCCGGCCCTCACCCTTTCCCGACCATTGTACGTGAATTCCAAAAAATGATCGGTGAAGAAACCAAACGCCAAATTTTAGAAAAAGAGGGACGCTTACCTGATGCCGTAATTGCAGCCGTAGGCGGTGGATCCAATGCGATTGGTATGTTTGCAGATTTTATCGAAGAAAAAAGCGTACGTCTAATCGGTATTGAACCGGCAGGAAAAGGCATTGAAACAGGTGAACATGGTGCCCCATTAGGTGAGGGAAAACCGGGTATTTATTTCGGTATGAAATCGCCGATTATGCAAACGGAAGACGGTCAAATTGAAGAATCTTACAGCATTTCTGCGGGTCTGGACTTCCCATCCGTTGGCCCACAACATGCCTATTTAAATAGTATTGGACGTGCCGAATACCCGAGCATTACCGATGATGAGGCCTTAGATGCGTTCAGAGAATTAGCTCAACACGAGGGTATTATTCCTGCTCTGGAAAGTTCCCACGCCTTGGCTCATGCGTTAAAAATGGCAAAACAAGCACCAGAAAAAGAACAATTATTGGTGGTGAATTTATCAGGTCGTGGTGATAAAGATATTTTTACCGTAGATAAAATTTTTACTGAAAGAGGGATCCTATAATGAGTCGTTTTGCTACCCTATTTGACAATTTAAAAGCAAAAAATCAAGGTGGATTTGTGCCATTTGTTACCTTAGGCGATCCTGATTTTGAGCGTTCTTTTGAGATTATTTGTACGCTTGTAGATAACGGTGCAGATGCCTTAGAACTCGGTTTTCCCTTCTCGGATCCTTTGTTAGATGGCTCTGTGATTCAAGCGGCCAATAACCGTGCTTTAAAAGCAAACTGCAGTACCGAAGAAAGTTTTCAACTGATCGAAAAAGTGCGGTCAAAATATCCCGAGATTCCGATTAGTTTATTGCTTTGTGCCAATTTAATTTATGCGCAAACCCTAGACGGTTTTTATCAACGCTGTCAAGCCGTAGGCGTGGATGCGGTACTCGTGGCGGATATTCCGTTATTAGCCAGTCAAGATTATATTCAAGCCGCAGAAAAATACGACATTCAACCTGTCTTTATTTGCCCACCAAATGCAGACGAGGCGACCATTAAAGGCGTGGCGGAAAAATCCCAAGGCTATACCTATTTGGTTTCTCGTGCCGGTGTCACCAGTGCGGAAAACCAAAGTCATGCGAAAAATTTAGATGATTTAGTCGAACGTCTAAAAGCCCATAATGCACCTCCGATTTTGCAAGGTTTCGGTATTGCTCAACCGCAACAGGTGCGTGATGCGTTAGCTATGGGCGTAGCGGGGGCAATTTCAGGCTCGGCAACGGTGAAGATTATTGAGAAAAATTTGAATAATCACGCTCAATGCTTGAAAGAGTTAGCGGAATTTGTGAAAGCAATGAAACAAGCCACGTTATAACCTGTAATTTATTTCATAAAACACTATATAAAAAAACAAATAGCCACTTTTCAAAGTGGCTATTTGTGTTATAATCGCCCGTGGTTGGTCGGGTGTGTTATCGCTTTCCCGACTGGTACTCGGGCTAGCGATATCCTCCCAAATCTTACCGATCTAAGGAGGTGATGATGTATGAAATGGTTGAAGATTTTACTCATCTTGATCATTATCTTCATGCTAACTGCTGATACCCCTATCGTCAGATAGCAACCCAACCAAGGGCGGACTTCGGTTCGCCCTTGTCTGGCGACACACCGCAAGCGTTTAGCTAGACTGGCAACCCAACTAGGGGCGGACCTCGGTCCGCCCTTTCTTGTATTATAAGGATTTCTAGTCGAATTTCAACCCCTCGCTTTTCAATTTTCTCGACCTGTCAGCACTGCATCAAATCTGGCAGATTTCTGCAAAATCCGTTGAGCCAATTTTTCAATACGTTGTTTGGTTGCCTGTTTGACCAGTTGCTTATCAACATTCATTAACGCAGGGCTATCTGTCAGCCAATAACTTTGTTCCAACGCCCCAAATTGTGCCAAAATTGATTCTTTGGCTAACATTAATTGGTTTTGTTTTTCGGCGACTTTTTTTGTCAGCAGTGTGGGATCAATGCCTTTTTCTAACAGTTCATCAACGATTTTATGTGCTTGCAAGCGTAATTCTTCTGCCCGTTTAGGCTCACAACTAAATTCAATTTTTCCCTCTAGTTGGGGGGAAAAAGGCTCTTGACTAAACCACGTATTCACCGAATACACGCCTGATAATTGTTCTCGCAAGGCTAAACGCAATTTTTCTTGTAAAATATCCGCTAAAATATCTAACAAATTTTCATTTTCTGCTTGCCATTGGTTTTCCGCCGTAAAATAAATTTCGACATCTGCTCTAGGTTCAGGCAAACCTGTTAAGTAAAACGGTGTTGTCGGAATCTGGGCGATCATTGGGGTAAATACTCTCTCTTGTTTTTTCACTGGCACTGTGGCTAAATAAGATTTAGCGAATTTTTGCACCGCCGTTTCATCAATATCACCTACGATAAAATAGGTAAAATCCGTTTTCTCTGCTACATAATGCTGATACAACGCAGAAAGTTGTTGTGCGGTTAAATCTAAGGTATTTTTACGGTTTTTGCTATACACGGTTTCTCGTTTAGGAAAACGTAACGCTGTCACCTGTTGCATAAATACCGTTTCTTTATTATGCTCTTTCAACTCTTGATTTAAGGCTTTTCGATAATCCATTAATACCTTATTGGAAATGGGATTAGTTTGTAATTTTAAACGAAACAGCAACAGTAATTTATCCAAATCATCCGCTTTACCCGCTGCCGTGAAACCTTGTTTTTCGTCATCAATTACGGTGGTAAAGGCAATGGGATTACGACTAAAATAGCGATTAATTTCACCCTGAGAAAGAGAACCGATGCCGGTTTCATCCACCAAATTGACTGCGGTTCGCAAGGCTTGATATTGATTATCTGGTACAGAACGCAATCCGCCTTGGGTCACGGCTTTAAAATACACCTGTTGTGGGCTTTGATTGCTGTATAAGTAAATAAGTTTGCTACCATTACTTAAGCGAAATTCCGTGATAGACTGCTCTTGCCAACGTTTTTCCACCCGAATGTTCCCTTGTCCAAACTCCATCTCAGGCAACGTCACATCTTGTTGTTCCGCTTGCCAATGCTGTTGCGGTTGGGATAATAAACGTTGCCACTCTTGTTCTAACTGGTTGGCAGTAAAGGATAATTTCTGTTGTGGCATAGGTTGGGTAATCAACATTAATTTGGCTTTTAATTGCAACATTTGCTGAAAAGTGCGGTGAATATCGCTTAACTTTATTTGAGCCAATAGCTGTTGATTTAAACGATATTTATCTTCCATTGATAGCACCGTTTGATTGTTTGCCATTGAAACAATCAAATCATTCGCCATCTTAATGCTCGTAGCTTTCACTTCTCGCTGACGTTCATTGAGTTTTTGCAAGCGTTGAATTTCGTCATTGAGTTCTTGTTGGGTGAATCCATTTTGATAAATTTCCGCAAGAAAATGAAACAGTTGAGAAATAGCTTGTTGATAGCGTTGATCATTCAGTTGCAATGAAAAGGTGGCTTGCAAGGTTTGTTTGCCTAAGTGGCTATGATAAAAATTCGCTGTATTTATCACCGCACTTTCCTGCTGTTTTAACGCTGTTTCCCACTGCTGAAAACGTAAATTCATCAAGCGAATCACAATCTGTTGCCATAAATCTTGCTGATAGGATCCCACGGTATTTTTATCATTGGCATCGCTAAACAAGCTAAATTCAACACTCGGTTCTTTAATTTCCTTTTCAGACACTGTCGCCAATCGCCATTGTTGGGACAAGGGAATGTGATAATCCATTTTCGGCAAAGGAATCGCTTGCTGTGGGTTGGGTGCATCTAATTGCGTTTGTACTAACTTTTCCATTTGCTGACGATCAATATCGCCCACTACAATCAAAATGGCGTTATCTGCCCGATACCATTTTTTATAGAAATCTTTCACTCGCTGTGCCGTGACATTTTTGATAATGTTCACATCGCCGATCGGATCTCGCAATACATAGCGAGAATGTGCCATTTCCACTTGGCTTTTTTTATCCCCTAAACGCAACATCGGGCTTAAACGAGCTCGCCATTCTTCTAGTACCACACCACGTTCTAAATCCAAATCTTGCGGTAAAATGGTTAAATGATTTAACCATTGGTCGATCACGTTTAATGCCAATTTCAGGGTTTTATCATCATTTTTGGCGATGTTTAACGTATAAACTGTGTTTTCAAAATCCGTAAACGCATTAATATCCCGAGCAAATTTCATCCCTAACTGCTCTAAGGCATTAATAATCTGATTTTGTGGATATTGTTCCGAACCATTAAACGCCATATGTTCCACTAAATGAGCGATGCCCTTTTGGTCATCATCTTCATTCATAGAACCGGCGTTTATCACCAACCGCATATACACTCGCCCTTTCGGATCATCACTCGGCAAAATGAGATAACGCAAACCGTTATCTAATTTCCCTTGCAATGCCATAGGCTCAAAAGGCAAAGGATCCGACAGGTTAAAGGTGGGCTGAAAAGAAGATTGGCAAGCACATAATAGGCTTGCCAATAAAATTAGGATCGCTTTCATTATTAAAATTCGTAGCCTAGCTCAAGCCAATATTCACGCCCTGCACTATAAAAGCCGTAATCTTCGCCTGATGATGTTATGCCACGACGAGTTTTATTTAACACATTCAACACATCAAATTTCACAAATACGGAATGATTATTAAACACTTTCGGCTGCCAACGAATGCTGCTGTCCCATTGGGTATGGGTGCCGTAATTGTAACTACGGAAAGCAGGTAATCCATTGATTTCATCATCATTTTCACTGGCACCTTTGATCGGGGCTTTCACATAAAGGTTATTCGACCACACCACATTATAATCTGGCACCGCCATATCTAAACCTAAACGCACTTCCCATTCTTCACGATTACTGTTAATTTTGGCTCGCATAGCATCACGAGTCATTAATTTACCGTCTAAATACACCAAGGAAGATCCGTCATAATTGCCCGTATTGACCCCTTTCATATCGAGCCAGTCGAAAGCCAATGCTGTTTTCCATTCCGTTACTCCCCATTTCCACGGTTCAGCATTTTTGATTTGTAAAGTGTAAACATCATTGCTGTAATCTTGCCCTTTGGCAAAATAACGCTCGCTACCGTCATCGTGCAACACAATGCGATCTTTATTTTTACGGTGAATGTATTTGGCATCGAAAATCACATTCGCCCATTGTTGTTGCAAGCCTAAACTCAATTCATCCGTGTGTGGCGTTTTGAAAGAAGATAAGTCATTGTAGGTAAAACGAGAATCATCGTAGCCTTCTAATTTATAGATGGCTTGGGTTAATTTCATTGATGCAAAAGAGCGACCATAATAACGGTTCCAACCTGCACTTAACTTCGTTTGCTCAAACGGTTTCCACGTTGCCACAAACCGCGGTGCAAAATTGGTATTTTTTAAGTAGTTATCTCGTTCTAAACGTACACCAGGGCGAAATTCAAGATTCTTCCAACTGATTAAATCTTCCAGATAAACCGCTATATTTTGGTAACTGGCTTTCACTTTGCCTTTATGAACTTGATTTGAGCTGCCCAATACTAATTCATCATAATCACCGTCGCCATCATCGTCAAAATAATCCTGATTATAGATTTCACCTGTGGCATCTTGATCACGGTTAAAACGATATTTGGTAAACTGATAAATGCCCCCTAAGGATATGGAATGTTCCGTGGTGCCAAGATTAAAAGCATCAAGGGCATATTCCATTGAGGCGTGCAAATTATCTTGGGTTAAATCACTGTTACCCATTCCGCCGGTAAAGTATTCATCACCATCCACAATATAGGTTTTCATTTGGGTCGAGGCGGATTTCCGTTTATCTTTAAACTGATCGTACGCTAATGTGGTGGTTAACACCCCATTATCCAAGGATTTCACCCACGCCAACGTACCGCCATAGGCCTGATGATAATCACGCACATCGCTATCAATATTGGTAGCATAGAATTTACTTTCACGGTAATTAGAATAACGTAAACCGAGTTCAACTCGATTTTGATCATTCGGCGTCCAGTTAAAATTCAACAAGGCATTAGTGGAACGGCGAATATGATCTTGTTTGTCCGTATCCCCTTGCGGATTGATTAAACGCTGTTGCTGAATATGGGCAGAACGTTGGCTTAATCCGACCACCATCCCTAAATTATCGGTTAAGGCTTTTTGTGCCGAAACACTGAAAAACTGTTTATCATATTTCGGTTGATAATCTGCATCACTACCATTGGGTGTAGCCTGTTCAAATTTAGCCCGATCTTCATCGCTTAAATGAAATTTCGCCCATTGTGAACGAGAAGTACGATAACGCAACTGTACGCCATCTTTGCCGTCATATTGTTTGGTTTTCGCCACTACCGCACCGCCAGTAAATCCCCCTAAACTGGCCGAAATATCACTGTCGTAAACCGTGACGGAAGACAACAAATTCGCATCAAAAAAATAGGCTTGTGGACTATTTGCCACTGGTAAGCTCAACATTGAACCATCAAACAAATCTGCCCCTAAATCATTATTGGCATTGACGTTATCCACAAAATAACTGGTTTGATTAGACTCTGCCCCATTAATTGACACTGCAACAGGTTTAATTTCACCTCGTTGGAAACTGCTTTCATCGCTGTGTTCAAAACGAACATGCGGATTGGCTTTTAAATAATCAGAAATATTGCCATTGCTGACTGGTTGTTGTTTAATATCTTCACTGCTAACAGCTTGACTTGATGAAATTCTGCTGTTTTGATTGGCGTACACCACAATTTCAGCAAGTTGATTTTCGTTTTTTGTTGGCGTAGTTTGTTCTGCCTGAGCGGAAAGTGCAAGGCAAATGCTCACCGCTAATAAGGTTTTTTGTGTTTTGTTCATAATAAATCCTTTATATTGATAATCGTTATCAACAATTATAATCAAGATTAAAATGTAATGCAATAATCGACTATGCTTAAAAAAGCCTTGAATTTCAACAACTCAAGGCTTTTTTATGTGAAATTCCACTAGAAACGCATTTCTACCGAGGCGGCAAAATTACGGCCAGGGGCATAATAGCGTTCTAGGCCTTTGCCCTCTTTATCCACGGTGTTGGTGGTGCTAGCGGTAATGTTGATGCCTCGCAAAGCGTCCCAAGTATGATATTTTCGATTGAAAATATTATAGGCACCGGCACGTAACGTAATGTTTTTATTTACTCTGACGAAACCGAATACATCAAATAAAGCGGCTGAGCCGTTTAACCATGGGTAATCCTTAGTTTTGCCACGAGGATCATTATAGGCATTCAGAATTTGAGCATCTTTGCCTTTTTTAGCACCAAGATATGTCCAACGGGCGGAGAATCCCCAACGATCATCAGGATCGTCGTAACCAAAGCCTAAAATGACTTTAATTGGCTGAATGGAAAGTAAGCTCAAATCAGTATCATATAATTTACTTTTGCTATACCCCACCGATCCCATGGCATTCCAACCCTGTGGCACTTTATTCCAAATACCATTCAGATTAAGTTTTCCTGTGAAATCAAATCCCATAATGCGGGCTCTATCTAAGTTTTGAGCCTGTTGGAATAAGGTTTCGGCATAACCGTTAGTTTCTGTTGGGCTACAAAGCTCGCCACAACTTACCCAAGCGACAGTTTCTCGTTCATACAAGAAATCTTTGTAGCTCGTGTGGTAAGCATTCAACGTTGCAGAGCCAAAATCGCCATTGGCGGAAAGCTGAATGGCGTTGTTGAAACTTAATTCGGCTTTTAATTTTGGATTAGCTAGCCAGTTACCCGATAGGCTTTTGAAAGTAAAATACATTTCAGAGGCTGACGGTACACGGTAACCACTGGACAAACTATAACCAATTCGCCAAATATCATTGATTTGATAATCTAAACTGCCGCTCGCACTTAAGCCTTGGAACTCTGCTCCTTTTGGCGTGGTTTTCTCACAAGCATGACAGACTTCATTCACATCTTGTGGGGTCAATTTAGTGTAATCATAACGAATACCAAATTTACTGCTCCAAGTATCATTCCATTGCACTTTATCTTGCAAAGAGGCATAAAAGTTAATGGTTTTCACTGGATTTTGAATGGTATAAGGCAATACATAGGTTTGATTTTGGCTCGGAAACTCAATGGTATCAATATTTTGATTATAGAAACGCTTGTCCGATAAGCCCATGCGTAAAGACAATAAATGGGTACCAAAACGTTCCCCCAATGACACGCTATCTGCTCGCAAAGAAATCCGATTAAAGCGGCTACGCATCCTGCGATCGTACCATTCAATTAAGGAAATATTACGATAGGTTTTGTAATTTAACGCCTCAACGTTCGTGCGTTGCCAGTCGTAATCCAATTTGACATAAGCCAAATAATCACTGACAGGGAAATATTCGTAGGCTACGTTTAAATTATCACGGTGGGTTTTATCGGTGCTGTTACGGAAAAAACTGTCTAATAAAGCATAGGATTTTTCATCATTCTGCGCCCAGTTTCTTGCGCCTGTATAAGACACACTAAATTTATGCGTATCGTTGAGTAAATACGACAGTTTGCCTAAGAAATTATGATTGCGGTGATTGCTTGGATCGGGAATACCTCGGGCATCGCCATAAATATCTTCGCCATTACCTCGGCTTTTCATTTCTTGCCCACGGCGTTGTGAATAAAGCGCCACCGCCTCCCAGCCGTTGTCTTTATAGGCTAAACCACCTGTATTGGTCCATTCGTTATTTTTACTGCCGAAACCACTTTTTAACAATACGCCGACTTTATTGCGTTGACCGTTTTCATCTGTGGGTAAAATAATATCGTCTGCTGTCAAGGTGTGATAATTGACGCTGCCGCCGAGATTTCCGCTCCCTGCATTAAAAGAATCTGATCCTCGTACAATATCAATACCTTGCACCAATTCTGGATCGATCACAATACGTGAACTATTAAAGTTGCCATAACGTGCATAAAGGGAATTTTCTTCCGAATCGGGCAAGGCCACGCCGTCAATAATGATCCCAACACGGTTTCCCTCCACCCCACGAATCGCAAAGCCTTTCGTGTGGCGACCGTTATCACTGATCCCCACATCCGTGGTATAACGCACCAAATCTCGGCTGTCAGAAACTAATTCATCTTGAATTTGGCGACGTGTTTTTTTGATTTCGCCGTGAATTTTGACGTCTTCCTTGCCTACCACATTAATTTGTTCTAACTGTTCCTCTGCTTGAGATAACGCAGGGTTAAGGGCTAAGGCAATACAGAACGCACCAAGTGTTAATCTGTATGTCGAACTCATTGTATTTTCCTTAATAAATTATCAAACTGAAAACAAAAAACGGCGGACGAACCGCCGTTAGGTTTAGGGATTACTCTGTAATTTTATCTTTTACTGCCTCTAATTTTGGCACAATTTCTTCAGAGTGTGTTAATTTGCTTTGAGCTTTATCAAGTTGCTCTTGGTAATAACCTTTAGCCCAATCGCTAGTTGCATTTTTAACATTATCAGCTTGTTTAGCAACTTCCGCTTTCATTTCCTCAACCACTTTTAGATCATTACTTAATTGTTCGCAACCTCTCCAAGTGCAATTCACTTTACTTGCACCAAAGGCACCATTGTAGTCTTTTTCATCGCCTTGTGTTTGGTAGAATACCCCTGCGATATCTTGACCACTCGAACCATAGAATGCCCCTTTGGTTTGTACCCCATTAAGCATGCCATCAAACTCCGTACCTTTCACTTTGGCACCAAGTGTTAACTTAGTTTGCTCACCGTCTTTTAACTCAAGCATAAGGTTTTTATTATCAAAATCCACTGCACCTAAAGCACTAAGCTCGATATATTGACCATCCTTGCCATAGAATGCACCACCTTTATAGGTGTAAACACCAGTGACTTTACCGTCTGCATCAACACTATAAATTTGCTGCCCCTCAGCACTTTCATACCCACTTTGTAAATCTGAATAATTAAATGGTGAACGGTTTGTACTGCCCTCTTCTGGTGTACGAATACCCTGTACAAATAAGTGAGTAATACCATCTTTAACAATGTAACCAAAACGTGTTTGTTCAAAATCTTGGCTATTACGTTTGCTTGGTAAATAACCTACTTTACCAATCGCCACATCACCTTCTTTAATGTCTTTTGCTGTAATAGGATTATTTCCGCTACCTACTTTTCCATTTTTGTCATCTTCAGGATGGAACTGATCACGCCATGCGACAATTTCATCATCGCTATATAAAGAGATTTTTTTACCATCAATGACTAATTCGTTCAGGTTTTTATTATCTGTTGCAAAGTTTTTATTTTCAAACTCTTCGCCAACTTTCACGATAGTACCATTTACATAAGTAAACTTATTATTGGTATTTTCGTCTGTATATGTTTGACTTGTGCCAAATCCTTTTTTCACTTCTGCCACATTTTTATCGACACGTGGCTTATCCGCTTTCTCAGCTTCTTCTTTTGCTTTTTCTTCAGCAGCGGCTTTCTCAGCGTCTGCTTTTGCTTTTTCGGCCTCAGCTTTGGCTTTTTCTGCTGCTGCTTTTTCGGCCTCAGCTTTTGCTTTCTCTGCTGCCGCTTTTTCGGCCTCAGCTTTGGCTTTTTCTGCTGCCGCTTTTTCAGCCTCAGCTTTGGCTTTTTCTGCTGCCGCTTTTTCAGCCTCAGCTTTGGCTTTTTCTGCTGCCGCTTTTTCTGCATCAGCTTTAGCCTGTTCTGCTGCTTTTGCGGCATCAGCGGCGGCTTTCTCTGCAGCCAGTTTTTCAGCCGCAGCGGCTTTTTCTGCCTCTACTTTTGCTTGTTCAGCCGCTTTGGCCGCCTCGGCAGCGACTTTTTCGGCTTCAATTTTTGCCTTTTCAGCAGCGGCTGCGGCAGCTGCTGCCTCTTGTTCTGCTTTGGCTTTAGCTGCGGCATCTGCCTCTTTCTGTGCTAATTCCATTTCTGTTGTATTTTGATCCGCACTTTGCTCTGTTTCTGTGGTGGAATCATTGCTACTTGAACTTTCATCACTACTGGACGAAGAAGAATCGATAGGTTTAGCTGATGTGGTAGGAGGGGAAGTTAAATACTTGCCTGTATTCGGATCATCACCGCCTTTGGAAGATGAACAAGCAGCTAATGCAGTTGATGCCAATACTACGGTAATCAAATTGAGCGAAAATTTTTTCATATTTTTCATAAAAAGTCCTTTTGGTTGTAACAAATTGATAAGATAGTTTCACAAAATAGCAAAATGCTGAAGTCATTCTATCAACAATCATTTAAATTTTCAATAACAAAAACAATTCTTATTAAGATTGACTATTTATATAAAATCGCCTAAAGTAATAAGGCTTTAAATGCTTTATAAATGAAACACTTCTCTTTTTTATTAATTGATTACTTAGGAGATCTTATGAAACACCTACGTTTAAGTATTATCGCCACAGCAACGGCTCTCGCCTTAACCGCTTGTTCATCTGGTGGCGGTGGAAGTAACTCAAATTCTGCCACGACCACGCCGAAAGCAGAAACCAAAGTGGAAAGTCCAAGTACGTCACACACAGGATCTGAGCAAAACAGTAATGTAAGCGCATCGTCTTCGACACAGAGTAATGTGACTGCCTCTGCAGTAAACACAACTAAACCAACTGAAACCACGCCAACGGTGAACACCACCAAACCCGCTGAAACTACGCCAACGGTGAATACCACCAAACCTGCTGAAACTGCGCCAACGGTGAATACCACCAAACCCGCTGAAACTACGCCAACGGTGAATACAACCAAACCCGCTGAAACTACGCCAACAGTGAATAGCACCAAACCTGCTGAAACTACGCCAACGGTGAATACCACCAAACCAACGGAAACCACACCAACAAAAGACAATACAATCAGCAATGTCTTTGCAGGAACAGGTTTCACCACCATGCCAGATAAAAAATTATCGGGTATCACCGCACAAATTAGCCCAACAGGTAGCGTAACTTCGGCGGCGACCCTCAACTACGCACAAGAAGATTTAAATGAATTAGTGATTGACGATAAAAAAATTGCCATTTTCACCGCAAGAGAATTACTCAGTGGTGGAGATTACAAAGTCTTTACTCAACGTGATGTTAGAGAAGGATCAGCCTCTGGTGCGGTATCTGGCTATGCCATGGGGAATGGGGATACATTCCAAGGTGCCGTGGGCGGTTTCCAAGATATGCACTTTGGTGTATTTAACGAGGGCGAAAACAGTACATTATTTGTACAAGGTTATATCACACCAGTAAGCGGTGTGGGTACCTCTCGCAACAGCGATCAAGTTTACCCAATGCCGAAAAGCGGCAAAGTGACTTACACCCAAGCGTTCTCTGCTTATGGTGAAAAAGGCAAATATCAATTAATGGATACCACGATCCAAGCTGACTTTGGTGAAAAAACCGTGAATGTAACCCTAAAAGATCCGACCACCACGCAAACCAAAGTTACCTTTGATGCCACGATTGACGGCAATACCTTTGCAGGCAATACCAATGGCGTAGAAAGCAAAGGGGCATTTTATGGTTCCGTGGCGAGCCAAATCGGTGGGGTATTCTATCAAACCACGGGTGAAGACAAAGGTAAAAATGGGGTATTTGGTGGTGCGGAGAAACGTTTTACTAAATAGCCTCGTTATCCTATAAGTAACCTAGTATAAAAAGTGCGGTGCAAAAAATAATCATTTTTTACACCGCACTTTTTTATTAACACGACTAACTGTGCTTATTTTTCATCCAACGTTTTAATCCAAAAGAAAAAGAACCAATATTCAATCAGCAATAAAATCACAATACAAATGCGTCCGTAAATGGGCGTAAAATAAAAGCTAATCGCCATCATCACCGTAGACAGGGTCAAAATAGAGATTTTGGATTTTTTAGTTAACGCCCGTTGTTCATCAAAGGATTTAAGGTGTTTTTTGTAAATGTCTGTTTGCAAAAACCAAGCGTGTAGGCGAGGCGAGCTTTTGCCGAAGAAAAATAACGCCAGCAATAAAAATGGCGTGGTGGGCATGACGGGTAAAAACGCACCAATCACACCTAAGCCAATACAGAGAAATCCTAATCCAATATATAAAAAACGCATTCTTTTTCCTTATAAAATTAACAATGTCTGCTTGATTTGTTACAATTCATCACAATATAACAGTAATTATATCGAAATGAAAATTAATATTAATTATTAAAGGAATAAATTATGACAAATCCATTATTGGAAAACAACTCACTCCCGCCATTTTCTCGCATTGAACCGCAACATATTCAGCCTGCGGTGGAAAAATTGATTCAAGATTGCCGTGATGTGACAGAACAAGTGTTAAAACAATCGCAGTTTAGTTGGGCGAATTTTTATCAGCCGTTGGCGGAAGTCAATGATCGCTTGAGCAAAGCATGGTCGCCTGTGGGGCATTTAAATGCGGTGAAAAATAGCCCCGAATTGCGTGATGCCTATCAAGCCTGTTTGCCGTTGTTGTCGGAATATGGCACTTGGGTGGGGCAACATAAGGGGTTGTATGAGGCTTATTTGAGCTTGAAAAATAGCCCTGAATTTGCCAACTATTCCGTGGCACAAAAGAAAGCCATTGAAAATAGTTTGCGTGATTTTGAATTATCAGGGATTGGGTTGCCTGCCGAGCAACAAAAACGCTACGGCGAAATTGTGGCTCGTTTGTCAGATTTAAAATCTCAATTTAGCAATAATGTGTTAGATGCCACCATGGGTTGGGAAAAGCTCATTAGTGATGAAAAAGATCTCGTAGGCTTGCCTGAAAGTGCCTTGCAATTAGCTAAACAATCAGCGGAAAGCAAGGGGCAAACGGGCTATCGTTTCACCTTGGAAATGCCAAGTTATTTGCCTGTGTTAACCTATTGCGAAAACCAAAATTTGCGGGAAGAAATGTATCGGGCTTATGTGACCCGAGCCTCCGAGCAAGGCCCTAACGCAGGAAAATGGGACAATTCAGCGATTATGGAAGAAATTTTGAGCTTGCGTTTGGAGCTTGCCAAATTGCTTGGCTTTGAGCATTACACTGATCTTTCCCTTGCCACCAAAATGGCAGAAAATCCGCAACAAGTATTGGATTTTCTTGAAAATTTAGCCACCAGATCCAAAGCTCAAGGGGAAAAAGAATTAAGCGAACTGAATGCCTTTGTAAAAGAAAATTATCAAGTCAGCGAACTCAATCCTTGGGATATTGCCTTTTACAGCGAAAAACAAAAACAAGCCTTATACGCCATTAATGATGAAGAACTTCGCCCCTATTTTCCCGAAGATCGGGTACTTTCAGGCTTATTTGAGCTGATTAAACGCATTTTCAATATTCGTGCAGTGGAACATTTTGATGTAGAAACCTATCATAAAGATGTGCGTTTCTTTGATTTGATCGACCAAACCAACGAGGTGCGAGGCAGTTTCTATTTGGATTTATATGCCCGTGAACATAAACGGGGCGGGGCGTGGATGGACGATTGTATTGGCCGCAAACGCCAAGCTGACGGCGCAATCCAAAAACCTGTTGCCTATTTAACCTGTAATTTCAACGCCCCTGTGGGCGATAAACCTGCTTTATTCACGCATGATGAAGTGACTACCCTGTTCCACGAATTTGGGCATGGCATTCATCATATGCTGACGTTGATTGATGTAGGTGACGTGTCAGGCATTAACGGCGTGCCTTGGGATGCGGTGGAATTGCCGAGCCAATTTTTAGAAAATTGGTGTTGGGAAGAACAGGCTCTTGCTTTCATTTCAGGACATTACCAAACAGGCGAGCCATTGCCAAAAGAAAAATTAAGCCAATTAATCAAGGCAAAAAATTTCCAAGCTGCCATGTTTGTGTTACGCCAATTAGAATTTGGTTTATTTGATTTCCGCCTACATCATCATTATCAGACGGGCAAAGCCAACCAAATTTTAGACACCTTAAAAGCGGTGAAAAACGAAGTCGCTGTAATCAAAGGTGTAAACTGGGCAAGAACCCCACACAGCTTTAGCCATATTTTCGGCGGCGGTTATTCCGCAGGGTATTACAGCTATTTATGGGCGGAAGTGTTATCTGCTGATGCCTATTCTCGCTTTGAAGAAGAAGGCATTTTCAACCCTGTCACAGGGCAATCTTTCTTAGATGAAATCTTAACCCGTGGTGGTAGTGAAGAGCCTATGCAGCTATTTGAACGCTTCCGTGGGCGTAAGCCGAATTTAGAGGCATTATTGCGTCACAAAGGGATTTCAGGCAATTAATAAGGAGATCTTATGAGTATTTTAGTTACAGGTGCATCCGCAGGCTTTGGTAAAGCGATTTGCCGAACACTGGTTAAAGCAGGTTACAACGTTATCGGCGCAGCACGACGCTTGGATAAATTGCAAGATTTGCAAGTAGAATTAGGAGAGCATTTCTATCCCTTTGTGATGGATGTATCAAAAACAGCCGAAATTGACACCGCACTTTCTAGCCTACCGACGGAATGGGCGAACATTGATTTACTGGTGAATAATGCGGGTTTGGCATTAGGCTTGGAAACTGCTGATAAAGCCCATTTTGAGGATTGGCTCACCATGATTAACACCAATATTATCGGCTTGAGCTATTTAACTCGCCAAATTTTGCCGAACATGGTTGAACGCAATCAGGGGCATATTATCAATTTAGGTTCTATCGCCGGCAACTACCCTTACCCCGGTGGCAATGTATACGGCGCAACCAAAGCCTTTGTGAAACAATTTAGTTTGAATTTGCGGGCGGATTTAGCTGGTACGGCGATTCGTGTCACCAATGTAGAACCAGGCTTATGTGGCGGAACGGAATTTTCTAATGTACGCTTTAAAGGCGACGACGAAAAAGCGGCCAATCTGTATAAAGGCACAAATGCCATTCAACCCGAAGATATTGCCAATGCGGTATTGTGGATTTATCAGCAACCCGCTCATGTCAATATTAATCGCATTGAGATTATGCCGGTGTCGCAAAGTTTTGCGGCGTTGAATGTGGCGAGAGAACAGTAGAAACATAAAAACCACGCTTTGCGTGGTTTTTATTTGATAGAACAGTATGACATTTCCGCTCCAATTGCGTGGTGTGAGGGACTGCTCTTTGTTAACTATTCTAATAAAATAACATTTATTGTCAAGTATTAAATAATAATAACCCTGATTTTTTCCATGTAATTTCTGGGTTATTTCCCTCTTTTGCATACATGCTTGCTATCACATTATATTTGTTACGACCGATGGTTTTATTGGGATGAACAGGAATAATAATGGGATGTTCACCTTTAAGCTCCACTGTCAAAACTATCACGCCCTGTTGTGTCGCTGAACGATAAATAGCTTTTGGACTAAGTAATAACTCTTTTATCTTTTTTATATGCGTTGTGGCAATACCATGTTCAAAACAAATTTTGGCAATAGTACTCGCTTTAATGACTAAAGGTAACATTGGAAAATCGGCATGTTTCAATAATAATTCTGGCGTTTCTCCAAGCTCAATAACAATTTCATGAACAGGAATACCATTCATTTCATTTTTAATGATTAAATCCACTAAAGCAGAATAATTACTCATCAGCGATAATTCTTACATAAGATAAATAAAAAAGGGCGTACTAAAATACGCCCCCGAAACTCAATTAAGCAATAAATTTCTCGCCTAACTCAATATCCGCTTTTAATTGCGGTAACATGGCTTGTAATTGTTCTTGCTCAAATTGGCTTAATTCACCGATTGGTAACAAACTCTCAACGCCCTCACGGCCGAAACGTACAGGTTGTGAGAAGAAACGAGCATACTCGCCGTTGCCTTCCACATAAGCACATTCTACGGCAGTTTCGCCGTTTAAACCACGTACTAAGGCTTGTGTAAAGCGAGCGGCAGCCATGGCCATAGACAAGGTGGCAGAACCTGCACCTGCTTTAGCATTAACGACATCTGTACCCGCATTTTGTACTTTTTTGGTTAATTCCACGATTTCTTCATGGCCCCAAGTGGCGTATTGTACTTGTGAGAAGATTGGTAAAATAGTGGTGCCTGAGTGACCACCGATAACAGGAATGCTGTTACGTTCGACTTCTAAGCCTTTTTGTTCCGCCACAAAGGTTTCCGCACGTAATACGTCTAACGTGGTAATACCGAATAATTTACGTTTGTCGTAAATGCCTGCTTTTTTCAATACTTCAGCGGCAATAGCAACGGTGGTGTTCACTGGGTTAGTGATAATGCCGACACAGGCTTTTGGTGCAAAGTTTGCGACATTTTGCACTAAATCACGGATAATACCTGCATTGATGTTAAATAAATCGGAACGATCCATACCCGGTTTTCTTGCCACACCCGCAGAGATAATGACTGCATCTGCCCCTGTTAAGGCTTTGCCAATATCTTCGCCCGCATAACCTTCTACTTTCACGGCGGTGGAAATATGGCTTAAATCTTTTGCCACACCGGGGGTCATTGGCGCCACGTCATATAACGCTAACTCGGATCCTGCTGGAAGTTGTAATTTCAATAAAAGTGATAATGGCTGACCGATACCACCTGCTGCACCTAAAACGGCAATTTTCATGGTTTTCTCCTTAAATATAAAAGTATGATGGATTGCTAATAGTTTATGCCTTGTGTGCAAATAATTCAAACACCAAAATGCAATTTTGCGATCTAGCTCAAGTTTTTATGAATTTATTTGTTTACACGTAAATTTTTATTGCTTAATTGTGAATTTTTATGCAAAATTTATGCAACGCTTTCTCTAATACATAAAGAAATGATGATGGATACAAAAAATGATAGCCTGATGACGGCATTTAAAGATCTGTTGGCACAAGAAAAATTTGGTTCACAAATTGAAATTGTGAATGCGTTGCAAGCGCTGGGCTTTAATACCATTAACCAATCCAAAGTGTCACGTATGTTGAGCAAATTTGGCGCCGTGCGTACACGCAACACTCGCATGGAAATGGTCTATTGCTTGCCGAATGAATTAAGCGTGCCGAATACCAGTAGTCCATTAAAAAATTTGGTGCTAGATATTGATCACAATGATTTATTGGTGGTAATTAAAACCAGTCCCGGGGCGGCACAATTAATTGCACGCTTATTGGATTCCGTGGGCAAAACCGATGGCATTTTAGGCACCATTGCAGGTGACGATACGATTTTTATCACGCCGACCTTGAACACGAGCATTAAACAGTTGATCGCCAATATTCAACAGCTTTTTGAGAGTTCCTTGTAATGCGAATATTGACCACGGGCGGTACAGGCTTAATTGGGCGTGAATTGGTGAAACGCTGGTTGGATCAGCAATATCAAGTCACGCTACTCTCTCGTTCAGCTCACAAAGCCCTTGCCTTATTTCAATCTCACCGCTTTTTTGAACGATTAAGTGCGGTGGAAAATTTGTCTGTTTTTAGCGATTTTAATGGCGTTGATGCCGTAATTAATCTAGCAGGCGAGCCAATTTTTGATAAACCTTGGACGTCCCAACAAAAAGATCGTCTGTGGCAAAGTCGACTAAAAATGACCGAAAAATTAACCGCACTTATTAATGCAAGCCAAACGCCACCGACCTGTTTTCTGTCAGGATCCGCTTATGGCTATTATGCAGACAGTGGCGAACAACGAATTAATGAACAACAGTCCGCAGGACAAGGCTTTACCGCTCAACTTTGTCAACATTGGGAAAATGCAGCTCAACAGGCGAATACCCGAGTATGTGTATTACGTACAGGCATGGTATTTTCCCCGAAAGGCGGGGCATTAGCCAAAATGTTGCCCTTATATCGTTGCGGATTAGGCGGAAAATTAGGCGACGGCAATCAATTTATGCCTTGGATCGCCCTTGAAGATATTGTCAATGCGATTGATTTTTTACTGCACAATTCAGCCTGCCAAGGCGCTTTTAACCTCTGCTCACCTCAACCAGTGCAAAATAAACAATTCAATCAGTTGCTCGCCAAACAATTACGCCGTCCTGCTTGGGCAAGGGTGCCAGCGTTTTTCTTACGTATTCTGCTTGGAGAACGTGCCAGTCTAGTGTTAGAAAGCCAACGGCTTTATCCTGAAAAGCTCCTTGAACAAGGTTTTTCCTTTCAATATGCGGAACTGTCAAACTATTTACGTGCAACATTTGGCAAATCTCCCATTAATGTATAGAATATCCCTTTATCACCCAAAAACGCACGTTAACTATGCAGAATGTTCCACTTTCAGATCGCCAAATTAATCACATTAGCCGTTGTGGCGAATGTGATGCCTTGGTGGCTGTTTCGCATTTAGCAAAAGGGGAACATGCGGAATGCCCTCGTTGTCATCATGATTTACAATCAGCGGATCGTTGGTCATTAAAACGTTGCGCCATCATTGCCCTTTCTATTCTGATTTTAATGCCTTTTGCGTTAAATTATCCGCTGTTAAGTGTGGATTTGATTGGTTCCCAAGTAGATGCCTCTATTTGGGGCGGGGTCTGGAAAATGGCCACCGAGGGATACCCTTACACCGCTTTTTTAATTTTTCTTTGTGCGGTGTTTATGCCGATTGCTTTTGCCTTGTTGGTGATTTTATTGCAACTGGCCAAGCTCACCAGACAAAAACCTCGCAACCTGTTAATGGCCATTGATTATATTAAACCTTGGGTGATGTTTGATGTATACTTAGTAGCACTCGGCGTAACGGCTTTTAAAGTGCGAGATTATGCCACGCTTTCCTTTGATATTTATCTCATTGCATTTTTAGCCACGGCATTGTTGAATACGCTGTTGTTCGCCAAAATTAATCCGAAAGAATTATGGAATGATTTTTACCCGCAACACCTGAAATTATCGGAAATATCCGCAGAAAATCCACCGCACTTTTGTAGCAGTTGTGATTATACTTTTGAACACCCTATCAAGGATCACAAGGGCAAAGATCGCTGTCCACGTTGCCATAATGAACCACATAAAGCTGCTGAAATCAGTTTGCAACAGACTTGGGCGGCCTTGTTAGCGGGAATTGTGATGATTTTTCCGGCCAATATGTTTCCCATTTCCTATATTTCTATGACCAATATTCCCAGTGGTGACACCTTGATTTCTGGGGTGGTTTCGTTTGTTAACATGGGCAGCTATTTTGTCGCTTTCGTGGTGTTCTTTGCCAGTATTTTTGTGCCGTTTAGCAAAATTATCATCATGCTCTATTTGTTATTCAGCATTCATTTTAATTGGCGACATTCGATCAAATGGCAAATGCGCTTATTTCATATTGTGCATTTTGTTGGCCGTTGGTCCATGCTCGATTTATTTGTATTAGCCTTGATGATGTCCTTGGTGACACGAGGCCAAATTATTAATTTTTCAGTCGGTCCTGCCGCCATTTATTTCGGCTTATCGGTGTTTTTAACCATGATAGCCACCACTACTTTTGATAGTCGTTTACTTTGGAAAATCTATGACGAAAGAAAATCAACCTGATCTTGCTGTCACAGCACAGCCAGAAAATATTGCCACCGCTAAGGTTCGCAAAACTCGCCGTATTTCGCCGTTTTGGTTATTGCCGATTATTGCGCTAATTATCGGCGCGACCCTGTTCTTTCAAATTATTAAAGAACAGGGGGAAACCGTGCATATTACCTTTGCCAACGGTGATGGCTTAGTGGCCAATAAAACCCAAATTCGCTATCAAGGGCTACAAATTGGGTTAGTCAAAAAAGTCAACTTTACCGACGATTTAAAATTGGTGAAAGTGGAAGCCAGTATTTATCCCGAGGCCAAAACGGTATTACGAGAAAATACCAAATTCTGGTTGGTGCAACCTAATGCGTCATTAGCGGGCATTTCAGGCTTAGATACCTTAATTTCAGGCAACTATATCACGTTACAACCTGGGGACGGCGATTACAAATACGATTTTGTGGCAGAAAGTGGTAGCCAAATTGTGCAATTAGCCGAGGGGGATTTACTGATTCATTTATTGTCTGATGATTTAGGATCTATCTCGCAAGGTGCCTCAATTTTCTATAAAAAAATGCCCGTAGGGAAAGTGTTAGATTACCGTTTTACACCTGATCAAAAACAGGTTGAAATCAATGTGGCCATTGAAAAAGACTATGCGCACTTAATTAAAAAAGACAGCCGTTTCTGGAATATTAGCGGCATTCGTGCCAATATGGATTTATCCGGTATCAACTTAAACATTGACAGTTTACAAGCCGTGGTGCGTGGGGCGATTACCTTTGATTCGCCAGAAAAAAGTGACGTCGCAGAAAATGAGCAACAATATACGCTCTACCCTGATTTATCCTCGGCGCAACGAGGGATTGAAGTCAATGTGACCCTGCCGGCGGAAAACAATTTCCAAGCGGGAAAAACCGAAGTATTTTATCAAGATATGCAAGTCGGTACCTTAACCTATATGGAAGAGGCGGGGCTTGATAATAATGTACGCAAAGGGAAATTATTATTGGCGCCGAATATGAACGACATTTTACGTAAAAATACAAAAATTGTTGTGCGTTCGCCCAAAGTTGATCTCACCAAGTTAGATAAATTACCTGAACTTTTACGGGGACAATATTTAGACATTATTGCGGGAGATGGCGAACCGACCACCGACTTCACCATTCTCAATGAAAAAGAACTGTTGCTCACACAAGCCAATGCGTTGCAACTCACCCTCACGGCGCCCGAAACCTATGGTATTCGTCAAGGACAAGAAGTGTATTACAATAATATCAGTATTGGTCGCTTAGTCGAACAACAAATTGACACCGACGGTGTCATATTTAAAGCCGTGATTTTTCCTGAATATCGTGGTTTAATCCATGCGGACACACAATTTATTGCGGCGAGTAATTTTGATATTGCGGTGGGTGTGGATGGCTTGCGTATGCAAGCGCCTGCGGCGGGAAATTGGTTACAAGGTGGTATTCAAGTCGTTAACCAGTTGAAACAAGGCCACGCCAAAACGCAATATCCGCTTTATAAAGATCAAGAGCATGCGGATATGGGCGTCACTGACAGCACGTTAAAACCCGCATTAACCTTGAAAAGCACCCAACTTCCGAATATTAGCAAAGGGTCTTTAGTGTTATATCGTCAATATGAAGTGGGCAAAATCTTAGATGTTCGTCCGTTAAAAGATCATTTTGATGTAGACGTGGCCATTTATCCAAAATTTGCCCATTTACTCACCAATAACAGCTTATTCTGGGTTGAAAGTCCGGCACAAATTGACATTACACCGAAAGGGATCAGCATTCAAGCCAGCCCGATTGCTCGCTCACTGAAAGGCGCCATCAGCTTTGATAACAGTGGCGGAGGCAAAAATCATACCTTATATGCCAATGAATTAGTGGCCAAATCCGCGGGCCAAGTGATTACGCTCACGGCGGAAGATGCCACCAATTTAAGCAAAGGCATGAGTTTACGCTATATGGGGCTAACCGTTGGTGAAATCGACAGTATTCAGTTAGATAAAAACAATAACAAGATTATCGCAAAAGCCTTGATGAACCCGAATTATATGGGGATCGTTGCCAAAACTGGCAGTGTATTTAAGGTGATTTCGCCGGAAATTTCCGCCAGTGGCGTGGAAAATTTAGACAGTTTATTGCAGCCTTATATTGATATTGAAGTCGGGTCTGGCGCAGTGAAAAAACAATTTGTGCTATATGATAAAAATACCCCACAAAACAATAAATTCTTAAAAGGGGTTCCGTTTATCTTAGAAACCACTGATGCCTCCAATGTGACACAAGGTTCGCCTGTGATGTATCGTGGTGTCGATGTGGGGAAAATTCGGCATTTAGAATTGAATAGTTTGGGCGATCGGGTGCTTATTCATATCATCATTGATCCTAAATACGCCCATTTGGTGCGCACTAATTCACAATTCTGGCTCTCCTCTGGCTATACTGCAGGCTTAGGTTGGTCGGGCATTGAAGTCAATACTGGCACCGTGCAACAATTATTGAAAGGCGGAATTTCCTTCTCTACCCCATCTGGTACGGTGGTTCAGCCACAAGCCAAAGCAAATCAGCGATTCCTGTTACAAATTCGCCGACCTGATGAATCTAAACAGTGGAATTCCGGCACCATGGCAGAATAAGGTCAGCACATACACAAAAGGGCTATTCCTGACACAAGGATTAGCCCTTTTAATATATGGTACAAAACGAAAACGATTATTCAGGGTGACGTTCAGCCACTTCTTTTAATAAGGTTTGTAATTCACCCGCTTGATACATTTCTAAAATAATATCACAGCCACCAATTAACTCGCCCTCGACCCATAATTGTGGGAATGTTGGCCAGTTCGCATATTTTGGTAACTCCGCACGTACATCTGGATTTTGTAAAATATCCACGTAACCAAAAGGCACTTGGCAGTTAATTAACGCCTCTACCGCACGGGCAGAAAAGCCACAGGAAGGCAATTTTGGGGAGCCTTTCATATAAATTAAAATCGGATTTTCGGCAATTTGTTTTTTGATTTTGTCTAATGTTTCCATTGGGTTTCCTTAATAATAAATTCTGTCTGTTAAAGTGCGGTTATTTTAACATAAGTTTTGAGCTTTGTGTAAAAGCCGACTGATTTTATCAACTATCTTTGATGTACGATTACCAACTACCGCCTGCGCCACCGCCATCAAAACCACCGCCACCGAATCCGCCACCGCTCGATCCGCCGCCAAAGCCACCGCCAAAACCGCCCCCGCCACCACGGCGACGACTGTTTAATACCGAGGCAGCAATAATCGCCGCATTTTGTAAATTATGGTTTGCTGTTGGGCTGATATAAGGTTTGCTACGCCAGCTAATTTCACCGAATAAGACAAACAAGATAAAAATCACCACCATAATAAACGGCACAATTTGATCCATGCTATCTTCTTCCACCGCTTGGGCAGCATATTCTCCTTTACTGGCGGCAATAATATGTTCTAAGCCTGAATTGATCCCTTGTGCATATTGGCCCTGTCTAAAATAAGGTAAAATAGCTTGGCGAATAACTTGGGATAAAAAGGCGTCGGTCAACACCCCTTGTAAGCCTTGGCCCGTGGCAATAAACACTTTGCGATCCTCTTTTGCCACCAAAAACAATACGCCATTATTTAATTGCTTTCGCCCAATACCCCATTTATCCCCTAATTGGGCGGTATATTGCGAAATATCCTCACCATCTGTGGTCGGAATGATCACCAACGCAATTTGTGAACTGGTTTCTTGACCATATTGAGATAACTTCGTTTCAAAATATTGGATTTCTTGCGCCGATAAGGTCTTGGTGTAATCATTCACATAGCGAAATGGATTGGGCACCTCTGGAAAGGTGGTTGCTTTCGCCACAACACTGCACAAAATTAGGCTAAAAAATACCGCGGTTTTCAATAATTTAATCATTAATAATGACCTCATTGGGTAATTCATTCACATCATCTGGTTGAATCGGGAAATAAAGCGATAATTCTTGACCAATTTTTTCAATCGCTGCTAATACGCCAAGGGTATATTGTTTTTCTTTAAAGTAACTGATCATTGTTTGACATTGATGTTGCCAAAATTCATCACCGACAAATTGATGAATACCTTGATCGCCAATAATCGAACATTGATGATCTTTATGGGCAATGTAAATCAATACCGCATTACGTGCAGCGGTTTTGTGCATGTCTAATTGATTAAACACCGCCAAAGTGCGGTCTAAAACCAATGAATTTTTAGGCAAATGGCGTTCGATATAAACACGGAGTTCTGCGGAGGTCTGTTGTTCTAACTCAGCAATGGCGTTTTCAATTTGTTTTTTATCAAAGGGAATTCGGGAAAATAGAGGCATAGTTTTCTTCGTTGTTTTACCCTCACCCTAGCCCTCTCCCAGAGGGAGAGGGGACGGTTTTGGGGATAGTTTAATTTTTTATTTTACCCTCATTATCCCCTCTCCCTTTGGGAGAGGGTTAGGGTGAGGGTAATCTCTAACTATTTTCTAATTAAAACTCACCACTGGCGCATTTTCCGCACCCGCAGTAGATTTAAAATACGGTTTTTCTTTAAAACCTAAAATCATGGCGGCCAATTTGGTTGGGAATTGACGGACTTTTTGATTATAGACTTTCGCTGCGGCATTAAAATCATTACGTGCTTTATTAATACGGTTTTCAGTTCCCTCTAATTGCGCTTGTAAATTCATAAAACCTTCATGGGCTTTTAATTCTGGGTATTTTTCGACGGAAACCAATAAACGAGATAAAGCCGATCCCACAGAATCTTGATTTTGTTGGAATTGGGCTAAATTTTCTTCGGTCATATTGCTTGGATCAATTTTCACCTGTGTCGCTTTGGCACGCGCCTCAATCACGCCGGTTAAGGTTTCTTTCTCAAAGTTTGCTTGACCTTTGACGGTGTTGACTAAATTCGGGATCATATCCGCACGACGTTGATATTGTGATTCCACATTCGCCCACACGGAATCAATTTCTTCTTCGGCTTTCACTAAGCCATTGTAACTTGACATTAAGGTGAAACCTGCGATTATCGCCACAAGGACAATCAGTAACCATTTTTTCATCATTATTCCTTTTTAATGTAAAAAGACCTAAACAACGTTTAGGTCTTTTAATCTTTATTTCATCTCGTGATGAGATAAATCTAAATTACATAGTAACTTGTTTGTTACCTTGAACTTGAACGTCAACACGACGGTCTGGGGCTAAACAAGCGATTAATGCTTTACGTCCTTTAACGGCATCACAAGTGTTGCCAGTTACTGGATTTGCTTCACCGTAACCAGTTGCAGTTACAGAACCTGCATTAACACCTTTAGAAACTAAGTAGTTAGCTACTGTTTCAGCACGACGTTGTGAAAGTTTTAAGTTAGATGCATCATTACCGATACGGTCAGCATAACCATTTACTTGAACAGCTGGGTTAGCTACTTGAGCGATTTCGCCGTAGATACCGTCTAAAGTTGCAGCCGCTTCAGGTTTTAAAGTCGATTTGGCGAATGCGAAAGTCACATCACTGCTTAAAGTGAAAGTTTTGTTAACCACTTCAGGAGCAGCCATAGGTGCCATACCTTGACCGAAACGGTAAGATAAACCTGCAGTTACAGCGTGAATTTCTGGTGTGTAGTCGAAACGGCTACCATCAACATTTTTTAATTTACCTACATTGTTCAACCATGTGTATTCAACACGTGCAGCTAATTCTGGCGTAATTGCATACTCAACACCAGCGCCTAAAAGTAAAGAAGTTTTTAAGCTGTGAGCACGTTCTGCATCATTGAAAGTTTGGCCAGTAGCAGATGTTTTATAGTCTGAACGAACTAATGCTGCACCTACTTTACCGTAGAAATCTAAGCCAGCTAATGCTGGAGTCACGATACCTAGGTCAACACTTGGTTTTAATGTTAAGTGTACACCGTGGTTAGTATGTTTTGCTGTTGTTTCAGCTGCAGTACGAAGTTTCGCACGACCGAAGTCATCATAACCTAATTCAACCGCTAAACCAGTGTTAGCTTGGTTGATGATTTGATAACCACCGAATACACCGTAAGTTACAGAATTTTTCTGTGTACCGTATACGTCTTTATCAGTGCCTTCGTATTGAGTATAACCGTCATGGAATGATGCCCAACCTGCTTTAGCACCGGCATAGAATGTGTTTTGTTGTGGAGCTGCTTGAGCAACTGATGCTGCTGCTAAACCAGCGATAGCTAATGCGATAGCTGTTTTTTTCATTGTGATGATCCTCTTGTTTTAGTCATCTAATTTCAAAAAATATCAGCTGGATTCAGCTGAATTCCGAGTACAAAAGATGTACTGTTTTATTATCTCTACCACAGAATTATGGTTTCGACATTTACCTATACTAGGGTTAATGAATTTGCCCTACTGTTCCTTTTGACAAATTCACTTACCTTAACTCTCATTAAGGTAACGTTTCAAAAGTCTGCGTATTATCCAATGATAAAATAGAAAAATCAAATATTTTTTCGCAATACTGCTCATTTACTAAGCAATCTCGCCTAAATTTGATTATTTATTAGTCATTGAATGCGTATTTCCCTTTTAAAACTGTGTTTATTATAGACGTACTTTTCTAAAATTTCAATTATTTAACCGCATTTTCGATTTCAGTCACCATGACATCCATAGAGGCGAGCCCCCCAAACGCTAAATACCAGTTAGCGGCATTTAAATACACAATATGGTGATGTTGTGCGGCTTGAGTTTTATTAATTATTGCATTATCCAATACCTGTTTGGCGTTGTCAGTCTTATCTGTCACAGCCGCCGTACGGTCAATAATTAATAAATAGTCAGGATTTTTTTCCGCCACATATTCAAAGCCAACACTGTTACCATGCACTGAGGCAGAAAGCGAGGTGTCAATTGGGGTGAAACCGAAGTTTTGATAAACCATGGCATAACGAGATTGATCACCAAAAGCACTGATTCGACTTTCATTAACTAAGGCCAATAAGGCGGTCTTACCTTTGGTTTTCTCCGCTAAGGCAGCCATACGTTTATCTAAATCCGCTAATTTTTGTTTCGCTTGAGCTTCTTTATCAAAGATTTGACCAATCGCCACAATATTAGATTGGAACGTTGGATAGAAATTAGCAAAGTCATTTTCTAACATAAATACGGGTGCAATACCTTTTAAACGATCCAATAATTTTTTCTGTCTTGGTGAGGCAATAATTAAATCGGGGTTTAATTCATTGATTTTTTCAAAAGCGGGTTCTGGCGAGGTCCCCATATCGGCGTATTTTGCGTCTTGGAACTCGTCTAAATAAGCGGGAATTTTGCCTTTTACGGTGCCGACGATCTTGGCTTTTTCATCCAATTCTCGCATCACATCAAGGGCAGCGAAATCTAATACCACCACTTTTTGCGGATTTTGTGGCACAATTTGCTTGCCCGCCGCATTTTCTACTTCAATATCTTTTGCTTGCGCAAAACCTGAGATACTGGTCACAATTAATAAGCCCAGTGCTAGTTTTTTTAATGTGTGTTTCATCGTTTTTCCTTTTCTAAAATAAATCTTATCTAAAATACACCGCAATTCGTTGCTGATTAATGGTTTGAATATTCATTGGCATATCATAAATTTGTGCTAACACCTCTGGGTGCATAATATCCTCGACAGGCCCTTGTTGCACCAAACACCCTTGTTTCATAGCGATAATATAGTCGGAATAACAAGAGGCAAAATTAATATCATGGATCACAATCACCACCGTTTTATTCAGTTCATCGGTCAGTTTCCGCAACACTTGCATAATCTGTACCGAATGTTTCATATCTAAATTATTCAAGGGTTCATCAAGCAAAATATAATCGGTGTCCTGTGCTAAGGTCATGGCAATATAGGCCCGTTGCCGTTGTCCGCCACTGAGTTCATCAATATATTGATGACGAATGTCCTGCAAATTCATATAACCAATAGCATTATCAATAAAAGTGCGGTCATTTTGAGTCAAGTTTCCTTTACTATAAGGAAAGCGCCCAAAGGCCACCAACTCTTCCACAGTTAAGCGTAAATTGATATGGTTGGATTGTTTTAATATCGACAACTGTTTGGCAATGTCACTACTCTTTTGTTGCGATAATGGAACATTATTTAACCGCACTTCGCCTTGATCTGGCGCAAGCAAACGGCTCATAATAGCCAATACGGTACTTTTTCCTGCGCCATTTGGCCCAATAAATGAAGTAATTTTGCCCTGTGGAATACTGACAGATACATTATCTACCACCTTTTTATTGCCATAGCTTTTACTGATCTGTTGAATTTCAATTGTCATAACTCATTACCATTTTTTCTGTGTTCGCAACAGCAAATAAATAAAATACACGCCACCGACAAAGTTAATAATAATACTTAAAGTGGTATTAAAGGTAAACACTTGCGACACCAAGACTTGCCCTATAATCAAGGTCACCACCGCCATTAACATGGCTGTTGGAATAAGAATTTTATGTTTAAATGTCGGCATAAATTCAAAGGTCACGTTCATCACCAATAAACCTAAAAAGGTGAGTGGCCCCACCAATGCAGTAGATACTGAGGTTAAAATGGCGACCAAAATCAACAAATGCCGAATAATTTTTTGATACGGCACACCTAAATTAATCGCTTGTTCACGTCCCAGTGCTAATACATCAAAATAACGCCAATAACGCATACTCACACCAATAGTGATCAACAATATCACCATGGCTAACCATAAAATATCCAAATTCATGCGGTTAAAACTGGCAAAGCCAATATCTTGGGCGATCTGAAATTCATTGGGATCAATCAACACTTCCATAAAGGTGGTTAAACTTTGGAAAAAGGTACCAAATACGATCCCAACTAATAACAAGAAAAACAGATTTTGTTGTTCTTGCTTAAATAAAATGCGGTACAACAACAGCGCAAACAACACCATAATGGCCGTTGAGCCAAGAAATAACAAGATCGGATCGACCGAAAGCAAGGTAGTAGAACCAAATAAAAAAATAATTAGGGTTTGAATCAATAAATAAAGAGAATCCAACCCTAACACACTGGGCGTCAAAATACGGTTATTCACGACCACTTGGAAAATCATGGTTGCTACCGCAATCGCTGCACCAGTGATCGCAATGGCAAGCACGCTCAAGGCACGATGATGTAGCGCATATTCCCAACGATTAGGCAAATTATAGCCAAGATAGGCGCAAACCGCTAACAGGGTGAGTATCACTAATAATATCAATTTTTGCCGATAATGGGTTTTCATCTTTTCTCACCTAACCCTGTCGATAACGTTTAAATAGCAAAAGCAAGAAAATCGCACTACCAAACACCCCTACTACCGCATTAATCGACACTTCGTAAGGGTAAATGACCAAGCGGCCTAAAATATCACAGAATAATACAAATACAGCGCCTAATAAGGCCGTATGCGACAGGATTTTTTTCAAATTATCGCCTAAATAAAGCGTTACCAAGTTCGGTACGATTAAGCCTAAAAAGGGAATGACACCTACCGATACAATAATAATAGAAGACACGGTAGCCACAATGGCCAAGCCTAAATACAGCACTTGTTGATAATTTAAGCCTAAGTTAGTGGCAAATTCTTCGCCCATGCCCACAATGGAAAAACGGTTAGCAAAAAGATAGGCTACGATTAAGGCCGGCAAACTAAAATACAGCATTTCATAACGCCCCGCCATCACAAGAGAAAAATCGCCTTGTAACCAACCCGCTAAGTTTTGTAACAAATCTTCTTTATAAGCAATAAAAGCGGTAATGGAACTAATAATATTACCAAACATAATCCCCACAAGCGGGACGAAAATGCTGTCTTTAAATTTAAGACGGGACAAAATAGTCATAAACAACAACGTGCCTAAGAAAGAAACCGCAATAGCGATCCCCGTTTTGAGTAACATCGAGGCAGAGGGGAACAATAAAATCGCAATTAAAATGCCTAATCGGGCACTGTCCATGGTGCCTGCAGTGGTTGGTGACACAAAACGATTACGACTTAATTGCTGCATCACAAGGCCGCAGATACTTAAAGCTGCCCCAGCAATCAGAATACTCACCAAACGAGGCACACGGCTGATCGCAAAGATTTCCCATTGTTCTGGGTTAAAAGCCAATAATCCGCTAAGATTGACCGTGCTCACGCCAATAAACAGCGAGAGCAATGACAATAATATAACCAGTAAACACAAATAACGGCGCTTGATCAAATCTTATCCTTTCAATAATGCAGAAAAATGAGAATCATTCTATTTAAGAATAGCGTATTAAGAATAGCATAGTTCCGTTTCTTTATCAAAAAAGTGCGGTGAAAATTCATGAAAATTTTACACCGCACTTTCTATGACTAGAATTTCAGCAGTCGCTCGGCAGACTTGGCTTTGACTAAGAAATTCTTACGCTCCTTATCCCCCATACCTGAGTTCGTGCCAGGTAATTTCACGGTCATCGGGTTAACCGCACGGCCGTTAATATGGAATTCATAATGTAAATGCGCCCCTGTTGAAATGCCTGTATTGCCTGATAATGCAATACGTTCCCCCCGTTTTAAGGACTGCCCTGCTCTGACTAAAGGCTTGCTTAAGTGCATGTACACGGTTTGATACACACGGCTATGTCGCACCACAATATAACGCCCTGCCCCACCCGCTTGGTAGGCGACTTTTTCCACCACCCCATCGGCTGGCAAAATCACGGGTGTCCCGATTGGCACCGCAAAATCCACCCCTTTATGTGGACGTACTCGCCCTGTCACTGGATGACGGCGAGCAGGATTAAATGGTGATGAAATACGGGCTTGACGTTGTAAGGGCGTACGTGCAAAGCCTTTACCAATGGTTTCCCCTTGACGATTATAATAACGGCCGTTATCTGCTTGAATCGCATAATAACTGGTGCCGTTATGAGTAATATGAATGGCGTCGACGTTCCCTTGACCCGTTAATTTATTATCCAAATATTCACGTGTTACCAACACAGCAAAGTTATCCCCTTTTGACAGTGAGGAAACGTTGACTTGCCATTGCAGTGCGGTGCTTAATTGGTTAATTTGGCGATTATCCAAGCCTAATTTATTTAGGCTAGCTCGCAATGATCCCTCAATTTTGCCTTTCAGCACATCTTTCTTCCAAATACTTTTCTTTTCTAGAATCTGACGTGCAAATTTACCTTTTTCTTTTAATTCATAAATGCGTTCTTCTTTCTCGGAAACCAACCAATTTAAATATTCTAATTCATTTTCATTATCTAAAATCCAATAAATCTGTTGACCCGCTTTTAAGTTTTTTAACTCTGGATAACTGGCGATTAAAATTTGACTCGTTTCATCTTCCAAACCCGACATTTCCAACACATCTTTTAATTTATCGCCTCGCACCACGGTATAAGAAAATTGATCAGAAATACGTTTAGCTTGATCAGCGGCAGCTAACAAATCATCTACGGCATTTTGTGCATCTTCTGGCAATTTATCGCCAAGATCCACTTGGTCTACTTCATCATCAATTCCTAACAGTTCATCATCATAGGAAGTGGCATCTATACTGCCTTGCTGATGATGGGTTTTCGCAGGTACTTGGGCATTTTCTTCTGTTGAGGATGTCGTGGATTGCGTACTCGATTGGGTAGGCGTTAAGGCTTGATATTGACCATCAAGATTATCAGCCGGATCCAATGGGGTATTTTCAGCGGTATGTTTTAAACTCAACAAGCCACCTATCACAAGACAAAACAATGCAACAAAGAAAATCATCGCTTTAATACGTGATTTTCTTTTGCGTCTATCTCTTGCTAATTTAACGTGCTGAGCCACTTTATCATCCTAATTGAAAACTGTATGCTTATGACAAAAGAAAGGTGAAAAAATTCACTGTTTGCCTTGATTTTTATGTTGTGCTAACAAATTTTCTGGCATCGGTGGCATCTGTAAATAATAACCTTGCTGTTGAATCTGTGTTAGCACGTCTTGCTTATCTGCTTGCGCCAAGGATTGACGGCCCATCAAGTTAAATAACATCACAAAAATCGGTGGCCCAAATAATTGACGTAAGCTATCTGGCACGGCATCAAATTTATCTCGCTTTTCCACATAAAGATACATTCCATCTTTTTTCTTGCTTTTATAAATAGCGCACAACATCATTTTTTCCTTTCAATTTAACGCTTGAGAGAATAGCAGAAATCATTACAATGTACAGAAAAAATTATAAGGAAATCACATGCAGCTCCCATTATTACAATTCGCCAAACTGATCAAACGTTATAAACGCTTTTTAACCGACATTGAATTGCCGAATGGCGACGTAATCACCATTCATTGTGCTAACACGGGCGCCATGACAGGTTGTGGCGAAAAAAATGACATCGTTTGGTATTCTGACTCTGGCAGTACCACCCGAAAATACCCCCAATCTTGGGAAATTACCCAGTTAAAAAATGGCCAACTCGTTTGCATTAACACCCATCGTTCAAATCAATTAGTGTTTGAGGCATTGCAACAGAAACAAATTAAAGAATTGGCCGCTTACGATCAGATTTTGCCCGAAGTCAAATATGGTGAAGAAAATAGCCGTATTGATTTCTTGCTCAAAGGCGAAGGCTTGCCCGATTGTTATGTGGAAGTCAAATCCATTACCTTGGTAAAAAACAACATTGGCATGTTCCCCGATGCCGTCACCACTCGAGGGCAAAAACATTTACGCGAATTGCTCGCCATGAAAAAACAAGGCCACCGAGCCGTGGTGTTATTTGCTGGATTACATAATGGTTTTGATTGTTTTAAAATCGCCGACTATGTGGATCCAGAATATGATCGATTATTAAAAGAAGTAACCGCACAAGGCGTCGAAGCCTATGCTTATGCGGGTGAATTTGATATTTCTCAAGGTATTCCCACCGCACTTCGCTTAACTCATGCGGTGAATTGGATCGAATAAAGCCAAAAAATATTATTTTTTTGATAATTATTCGTATTTATTGCTTGACAGTCTATTTGAGAATAGGTATCATTCACTCATTCAAACAATAATTAGATAATCACTCCATCATTTTACGCCACTCACCCCCACAGAGAGTGGCGTTTTTTTATCTATATAGTGTCATTCTAATTATTGACTTAGGCAAAAATAGAATGTAGAAAAGAATAATCTTGATTTTTGATCAAGTACACCGCATAATGGATCTATAACTTACGGAGACCCAATGAAATTGATCGTAAGACGACTCAAATTTGAGTAAGGTGCGATGCCTTGATGAGTATTTTCGGGATCTATCAAAAATAATGGAAAAAGGATACTTAAGGTATCCTTTTTTCTTGGGTATTTTTACAAAAAATCAATTCGCCGTATCCAACACTGGAAAGGATTTCACCAAATCATCTACCGCTTTCATTTGGCTTACAAACCCTTCTAACGCCGTTAATGGCAAGGCGGATGGACCATCACATTTAGCTTGATTTGGATTTGGATGAGCCTCTAAGAATAAACCCGCAATACAAATCGCTAATCCTGCACGAGCGAGTTCCGTCACTTGTTCACGGCGACCACCTGAGGCGGCACCAAATGGATCACGACATTGTAACGAATGGGTCACATCAAAAATCACTGGGCTACCGTTAGTGGCTTTTTTCATCACGCCAAAACCGAGCATATCCACCACGAGATTGTCGTAACCAAAATTAGAACCCCGATCACATAAAATCACGTTATCATTCCCACATTCTGCGATTTTTTCTACAATATTGCCCATTTGACCGGGGCTTAAAAATTGTGGCTTTTTCACATTAATTACGGCACCCGTGTGTGCCATGGCTTCCACGAGATCTGTTTGACGTGCCAAAAAGGCAGGTAACTGGATCACATCGACCACGTCCGCTACCGGTTGACATTGGTAAATTTCGTGTACATCGGTGATAATCTTCACGCCGAATTGTTGTTTTAATTCTTGGAAAATTTTCAAGCCCTCGTCCATCCCTGGCCCACGGTAAGAATGAATCGAAGAACGGTTGGCTTTGTCAAACGAGGCTTTAAATACATAAGGCACACCTAATTTTTGCGTAACCTCCACATAGCGTTCACATACTTGCATCGCCATATCTCGGCTTTCTAACACATTCATGCCACCAAATAATACAAATGGCTTATTGTTGGCCACATCAAGATGGCCAATTTTTACGATTTTGTCTGTCATACTATTTCCTTAGTGTAATAAATCATTATGTAATTCTTTTTTAATATCTGGGAGTTGTGCCATTAACATAAAAGCGGTCGGATCCTCTGGACATTGTTCAATAAAATATTGCAAATCCTCTACTGCGGCATGATATGCACCCATTTGCGCTAACACCAAGCCCCGATCCCGCCGTTCATAGGGTTCAAATTTTTGTGCCTCAAGATGGGGTTGCACTAAACGGCGATAAGCATAACGATCTAAGCGGCTATTAATATATTTTAATGCCGCATCATTATGTTCTTCCCGAATTAAACAGCCTTTAGCTAATTGCGCAAAACGCTCCCGCAAGGCGTCATCATCGGCTACCGCCAAATCTTCTTGGGCAATGGTTGCCCCAAAGCCAAATGCCCCCTCGTACAATTTTTGCAAATCCTGTTGACTTAAATATTTGCCGTCCCATGGGTCAATAAAGGCCACTTGATCCGCCACATCAGCACGCAAAATTAACTGCGTGGGGAACATCACGGGATACAACGGCAAATCCAATTTATCCGCTAAATATAACAAAATGCAGCCCAAGCTCACTGGCATACCACGGTGTGAACGCAGTACATAACTTAAATATAAATTTTCCGTATGAAAATATTCTTGCGGATCGCAAGCAAAGCCCCAATTACCATACATTAATTGCAATAACTGGTGGATTTTTTCTTTTACATCCGCCTCTGCGGGAATGACTTTGCGTGCTTTGCGAACCAAACCGCCCATCAGTGAACGAATGGTTCGTAAATCCTCACCCTCATCTTCGGTGGTAATTAAATAGAAACTTTCCATTTCCAAATACAGGGCTTGTTTAATACCTAATTTCATTTTAACCTTGCCAATGTTACTCGTTCGTGACCGCCATAATCTTTGACTGTCACCACATTTTGCCATAATTTTTCCACAAAAAATGACCGCACTTTTTCGCCTTGCTGCCAACCATGTTCAAGCAATAATGCGCCATTCGGCTGCAAAAACTGTGGTGCATTTTCAATGATTTTTTGTAAATCCGCATAGCCTTGTTGCTCTGCCACTAATGCCGTCAAGGGTTCAAATCGTACATCGCCTTGTTGTAAATGAACATCTTGCGCATCAATATAAGGCGGATTGCTGACAATAATATCAAACCGTTCTGCTATCTTTTCAAACCATGCACTTTGCTTAAATTCCACCTCAAGCAAATCATGGCGAACCGCATTTTTATGCGCAAATTCAACGGCCCCCTGAATAAGATCCACGCCTAAAATCCGACATTTTGCACCGCACTTTTTAAGCTCATTAGCCAATGCCAACGCAATCGCCCCCGTTCCCGTGCCTAAATCCAAAATCGACACATTGCCGTTTTGTTGTATTTTTTCTTCAGCAATCGTTAACGCTTGTTCCACCAAAATTTCCGTATCTGGACGGGGAATTAAGGTATCAGGCGATACGTTCAATCTTAACGACCAAAATTCTGTTTCGCCTAAAATATACGCTATGGGTTCGCCTTTGGCTCGGCGTTGTAAAAGTGCGGTGAGTTTTTGCTGATTTTCTTCGCTTAAGCTACGATCATCAAATGCCATTAACTGCGATTTGCTTAATCCTGTTACCGCTTGCAATAATAAATAGCTGTCGACTTTGGCGTTTAAATAAGGATCGTTGATAAGATTTTCGGTTAAAAATTGCTGAGCATAGGCGATCCCTTGGGCAATATTCATCATTATTTCGGTACACTAATGACAATCGTAGAAAACATCAAATCGGCGACAGAGCGACGATCTTTGCGAATAAAAGCACAAATAGCGTCAAACAAACCTAAGGCCACGAGTTGCCCCCCAATTCCCTCTACCACTTCTCGAGCAATGTATCGTCCCAAACTAATCGGGCGAAATGTGGTATAAGACACCACTTTCAAGCCTAACCATTTTTTACCTAAGGTTTGTTGATAAGTTTTCATTGTCCAAATTTGCAGTCCAAAATAAACCACGACGGCTAAAAGTGGAATAACCGTAATATCATCCCCGACAAGGCCTGCAATAAATCCGCCAACAAATAGGAATGCAATAAAAATCAACACATTAATGGCTGAAGCCAACCAACGCCAACCACGTCCAGCATAAATAACAGGCGTTACTTCGTCCGTTTTTATTGTCTGAGCAACGGTATTGGGATTTTCAACTAACATTATGCTTTCTCCTTAATTTTATGCCAACAATGTGGCCACTTGTTCTGCTTATGATTCCCTACTCATCGGCTTGACCGCCATAAACATTTGGGATAATGCGAATGGAAAGCGTTGATCCAACGAATAATGATCAATCTTGCTACACCATTTTTTAACAAGACTATCATAATCCGCCATCTGTTCATTCCAACAATCTTCCACCACGGCAAGATCAATGTTGCCTAATAAGGATTTAATGATGGGCTGATATTGAAATAACAAACGATAAAACACTTGGCTTAATTTATCGATTTGCCATTGCTGATAATAGGCTTGTTGCTCCGCCTCAATATCTGCCAACCCAACTTTTCCCCCTGCCGAATACAGATCTCTCATGTTCGGACAAATCACCGAGTAATAGGACACCCAAAAGGCACAGGCTTTGGCATATTTATCTTGTTTATTACTCAAGATTTCAGGGAATAAAATAAAACTTTCCGCAATCAATTTATCTTTTTGTTGCTGCTCTAAATTCGCAAAGGAATAAATGGCGAATTGTTTTGCGGTACTTTCTTCGTCAATCCACCATAAGGAATCATTGTTTTTTAACTGTTTTTTATAATATTGGCGAATTTTGCTAACCGGTCGCTTATCCTGTCTTAATTCATCATAGGAAATACCTATTTTATCAAAGATAGAATGGCCCTCGGCTAAGGTCATATCAATTTGATAACGTGGATAATGGGTAACGGAAATACCACTTAAACAATCTTCATAGCGGCGATATTTAATTTCAGGTACGCCACCACATTTGCCGAAAAAAATATAAATTTTTTCGACACTGCTCACTCGTGAGGATTCTAAAATACTGTTGCCAATCGATAGCCATTTGTCGTCTTTGGTAAATTTGACTTCAACGCCCCAATACCCTTTTGCGATAATATCGGGAAATTCTCGGTCACTCGTACGATATAACGCATGTTCAAAAACCGTATTTTGAGCGACCGCTTGCATGCTTTCAAACACAAATTGTTCAAATTTATTACCGGAATTAATGACATTTACGTCGATGTTCGCCAATACAAACTGTTTCGTTTTTTCTAACAGTTGCAAAAATAATACCTGCTCTGCATGAACCGATACATTATCGCTATAAATCATCGTAAAGATTCCTTAACGGCTTGCGCTAAATGCCAAGCAAACACTGGCGCAACGGCATTGCCCACTTGACGATAAGCATCGGTGGTCGAATTTAAAAACACAAAATCATCGGGGAAAGACTGGATTCTTGCTGCTTCACGGGCAGATAAACGCCGATCTAATGTATAATGAAATTCGATATTGCCGTGATGCTCTGCTCGCATGGTAGGGCCTGGTTTATCTGCTTTGGTTTTGGTATTGCCTTGCGTCCCTTTAAATAATTTTGCCTTAGAATAACCACTATTTGGCAAGGAAAAATGCACTTCATCACTTTCTAAGTCGCCAATGGCTTGCTTTAATGACACCCAAGGTTTTTTAGTACCATCACTCTGCTCACTATGGGTTTCTTGGGGCCAGTTAAATTTAATTTTTAAGTCTTTTCGAATGCCGACAATAATCACCCGCTCTCGGGTTTGCGGCACGCCATAGTTAGCGGTATTTAACAAGCGATAATCAATGTCATAGCCTAATTGACGAAAATCATCGACAATGGTGGTAATCGCCAAGCCTTTTTGCCAAGTTAATAACCCTTTGACGTTTTCCGCTAAAAATAACTTAGGCTGTACTTTTTTCACCACCTCAACCATATTCAAATACAGTTGCCCACGTTCAACGGCTAACCCTTGCCGTTTCCCCGCAACGCTAAAGTCTTGACAAGGAAAACCGCCCAACACAATATCCGCAGAGGGCAATGTGTTTTTATCAATTTGATTAATATCACCGCAAACAACAGGGATATTAGGAAAATTATGCTGGAATGTTTTGCAAGCCCGTTCATTCAGATCGTTTGCCCACACGACATTAAAGGGATGTTGAGCATATTGTTTACCTAAATACGCAAAGCCCCCTTTAAAGCCTAAATCTAACCCCCCAGCACCAGAAAAGAGCGAAATAACATCAAATGGCTTGTTATCCATCTATTAGCCTTACCCCTGTTCCGACAAGGCCGCTAATTGATCCGCTTGGTATTCCGTGATAATCGGTTGAATTAATTCATCAATTTTGCCATTCATCACTTCATCTAAACGATACACGGTTAAATTAATACGGTGATCGGTCACACGACCTTGCGGATAATTATAGGTACGGATCTTATCGGAACGGTCACCCGAACCTAATAGATTACGGCGAGTGTCCGCTTGTTCGGCGGCTTGGCGTTCTTGCTCCACTTGCACAATACGGGAGGCCAATACTGACATGGCTTTGGCTTTGTTTTTGTGTTGTGAACGTTCATCTTGACATTCCACCACAATGCCCGTTGGAATATGGGTAATGCGCACCGCTGAATCCGTAGTGTTCACGTGCTGACCACCTGCGCCAGATGATCGGTATGTATCAATACGTAAATCGCTTGGATTGATTTCAGGTAATTCGCTTTCAGGCAATTCTGGCATCACCGCCACCGTACAAGCCGAGGTATGAATCCGCCCTTGGCTTTCGGTTTTTGGCACACGTTGCACACGGTGACCACCCGATTCAAATTTAAGCTGACCGTAGACATTTTCCCCTGAAATTTTCACGATAATTTCTTTATAACCGCCCTGCTCGCTTTCGTTAGCACTCAAGGTTTCAATCCGCCAGCGTTTGCTTTCCGCATAACGGCTGTACATACGGAACAAGTCGCCGGCAAAAATCCCCGCCTCATCACCGCCCGTGCCCGCACGGATTTCTAAATAGGCGTTGTATTCATCATTCGGATCTTTCGGCAACAGCAAGATTTGTAACTGTTGCTCGACGCTGTCCACTTCTTCCCGACATTCTTCAATTTCCATTTCGGCCATTTCTTTCATATCAGGATCGTCTAATAAAAGTTCCGCCTCTTGCATATTCGCATGCAGTTGTTTCCAACGTCCAAAGACTTTCACCACATCTTCTAATTGGGCGTATTCTTTGGAATAGGCACGGAATTTGTCTTGATCATTGATCACGGACGCATCACCTAATAAGGCCTCAAGTTCTTCATGGCGTTCTTGTAGGCTGTCTAATTTGCTGATAATACTGGGTTTCATATTGACCTTTTAAATCGATTAAAATCAAAATTTTTTCAAAAATTTTTGTAGGGGCGTATTGCATACGCCCTTGGCATTAACGGAGCGTAATTTGGGCGTATGCAATACGCCCCTACAATTTTCGTTATTCATTAAAATTCGTCGTATTCTAGCATAAAACCGCGGTAAAAATTAATGACATATTGATTTTTTTATTGTTCTCACCGCCCAAAACAAGGATAATACACAAGATTTTAACGATTTTTACTGATAACAATACCTTAGCTATTTATGGAATATATTTTATTGATTATTTCCACCGCACTGATTAACAATTTTGTGTTGGTGAAATTTCTTGGCTTATGCCCGTTTATGGGGGTGTCCAAAAAAGTGGACACCGCAGTGGGAATGGGCTTGGCGACCATGTTTGTGTTAACCGTTGCCTCGCTCACGGCGTATTTGGTGGATACCTATATTTTAGCCCCGTTTAACGCACAATTTTTGCGTACGTTGGTGTTTATTTTAGTGATTGCGGTGGTGGTGCAATTTACCGAAATGGTGATTAACAAAACCAGTCCGACATTGTATCGTTTACTCGGGATTTTCTTGCCTTTAATCACCACCAACTGTGCGGTGTTAGGCGTGGCATTATTGAATATTAATCTTGCCCATAATTTAACCCAATCCGTGGTGTATGGTTTTTCCGCCTCACTGGGATTTTCCTTGGTGTTGGTGCTATTTTCGGCTTTGCGTGAACGGCTTGCCGCAGCAGATGTTCCCGTGCCATTTCGTGGGGCATCCATTGCCTTAATCACCGCAGGGCTGATGTCCCTTGCCTTTATGGGCTTTGCTGGCTTAGTGAGATCCTAGATGACGACCCTTTCTTGCGTATTGATTGCCATCACTGTCCTCGCCTTGATTTTCGGCGTGGTGCTGGGTTTCGCCTCGATAAAATTAAAGGTAGACGCCGATCCCATTGTGGAAAAAATTGATGCGATTTTGCCTCAAACCCAATGCGCACAATGCGGTTACCCCGGTTGTAAACCCTATGCCGAGGCCATTGCCAACGGTGATGTGATCACAAAATGCGTACCGGGTGGGCAACAAACCGTGGTCAAAATTGCCGAACTGATGGGCGTTGATGTTCCAACGCTGGACGGCATGGAAGAACCTGAAGTCAAGGTGGCGTTTATTCATGAAGATATGTGTATTGGTTGCACAAAATGTATTCAGGCTTGCCCTGTGGATGCGATTATCGGCACCAACAAAGCCATGCACACCATTATTGCGGATCTTTGTACGGGTTGCGAACTTTGCGTGGCACCTTGCCCAACGGATTGTATTACCATGGAAAAAGTAGAAAAACAGGTCGAAAATTGGAACTGGAAACTCGATCCGAAAATGGTGATCCCGATTAAATATGAAAATAAACTGGTGGTGGGCGAATAATGACCGATATTTTAACTCGCTACCAATCAGGCAAATTATGGGATTTCTACGGTGGGATTCACCCACCAGAAATGAAATCACAATCCAATTCTACGCCGATTTTCACCGCACTTTTGGCGGAAAAATACTATGTGCCAATTAAACAACATCTTGGCTCGGCGGGGAATTTGCTTGTCAACGTCGGCGATCAGGTTCTCAAAGGACAACCGCTCACCCAAGGCGACGGCTTGCGTTGCTTGCCTGTGCATGCGCCGACATCTGGCGTTGTCACGGACATTGCCCCTTATATCGCAGCTCACCCATCGGGGTTAAGCGAAATGGCGGTGCATATTCTGGCAGACGGCAAAGATCAATGGCGTGAACAACAACCCATTGAAGATTTTCTCAGTCAAACACCCGATCAACTTATTCAAAAGATTTACCAAGCAGGCGTGGCAGGCTTAGGCGGTGCGGTATTCCCAACCGCAGCGAAAGTCAGTTCTGCTGCGAATTTGGTGAAATTATTGATTATTAACGGGGCAGAATGTGAGCCTTACATCACCTGTGACGACCGTTTAATGCGGGATTACGCCGATGAAATTATTGAGGGCGTGCGCATTTTACGCTACATTCTTCGCCCTGAAAAAGTGGTGATTGCGGTAGAAGACAACAAACCCGAGGCGGTCGCAGCCCTTGAATTTGCGTTACACGGTGCAGATGATATAGATATTCGGGTGATTCCGACCAAATACCCCTCTGGCGATTCCAGTCAATTAGTGAAAATCCTCACGGGCTTAGAAGTGCCAACTGGTAAACGTTCTTCCAGTATTGGCGTGCATATGCAAAACGTAGGAACGGCGTTTGCGATTAAGCGTGCAGTGATGGATGATGAACCGTTAATTGAACGTGTGGTCACGCTCACGGGCGATAAAATCCCCAATAAAGGCAATGTCTGGGTACGTTTGGGTACGCCAATTTCCGCTGTATTAACTCAAGCGGGTTATCAGGCGGATGAACGCTTGCCGGTGTATTTAGGCGGGCCAATGATGGGCTTAGCGTTGCCGAATTTAGACGCTCCCGTCACTAAATTAGCCAACTGCTTGCTCGCCCCCGATCATTTTGAATATGCGCCACCGCCCGCAGAACAAGCCTGTATTCGCTGTTCAGCTTGCTCGGACGCTTGCCCTGTGCAACTTATGCCACAACAATTATATTGGTTTGCCCGTGCGGAAGATCACGAAAAATCGCAACAATATCAATTAATGGATTGTATCGAATGCGGGATCTGTGCCTACGTTTGCCCGAGCCATATTCCGTTGGTGCAATATTTCCGTCAGGAAAAATCCGCTATTTGGGAACAGGAAGAAAAAGCCAAAAAAGCCGAAGACGCCAAACTCCGCTTCGAGGCCCGTCAAGCTCGCTTAGAAAAAGAAGAACAAGCCCGCAAAGCCCGCACCCAAAAAGCCGCTGAAAATCGCCGTCAAGAAGTGGCAAACAGTGACGGCGTCGATCCTGTGGCTGCCGCTCTTGCTCGTCTCAAAGCGAAAAAAACCGATACACCTGCAGAAACAGAAATCAAAACTATCGTAGATGAAAATAAAGGCGAAGTGTTGCCAGATAACAGCGATATTATGGCCGCCCGCAAAGCTCGCCGTTTAGCTCGGCAACAGGAACAAGCCGAACACACAACAGAAAGCGCGGTGCAAAATAACGAAATTTCAGAAAAAAACACCGCACTTGATCCGAAAAAAGCAGCGGTGGCAGCCGCTTTGGCTCGAGCGAAAGCCAAGAAAGCCGCCCAACAAAATCAAGCTGTTGATCCAATCGTTGAAAAGCCAATAGAAACCGAAACCAACGCTGAAGTGGATCCGAAGAAAGCGGCAGTAGCGGCAGCTATTGCAAGAGCAAAAGCCAAAAAACAAGCTCAACAAAATCAAGCTGTTGAGCCAATCGCTGAAAAACCACTAGAAACCGAAACCA
>NZ_JBPDVH010000012.1:0-36897 GCF_051851555.1 Lonepinella sp. BR2474
AACTGCTTGCTGCTGATGCTGATGAATCTGCTTTAGTCGCTGAGCTATCCGCTGCTGACGCTGAACTGCTTGCGGCTGATGCTGATGAATCTGCGTTAGTCGCTGAACTATCGGCTGCTGACGCTGAACTGCTTGCTGCTGACGCTGATGATTCCGCTTTGGTTGCTGAACTATCCGCTGCTGTCGCTGAAGATTCTGCTTTAGTTGCTGAAGATTCCGCTTTGGTTGCTGAGCTGTCCGCTGCACTCGCTGAACTTTCTGCTGCCGTAGCAGCTGATGTCGCAGAACTTGCGGCGGCAACGGCCGTACTCGTAGCGCTTTCGATTTTGTCTAAATTCGCTGTAACAGTTGATGCCGCTGCAGATGCACTTGATTCCGCAGCAGCGGCACTACTTGCGGCTGAACTTGCCACAGTAATAGCCTCTTCAGCAACACTCGCCACGGCGTATAATTGGCTACCATTGATCGCATCTGTTGAAGTGGCATCTACACGGCCTGCGGCGACATTTTGAATTTGGCGTACTGATTTATTAGCGGCATCCCCCACAGACACCACACTTAATGTCATTGAATCTGTTGCTGTACCTGCATAAGCAATACTTTTTTCTGTGCCTGTAGCATCTTTATAGGTCAACGTCGTGGCATTGGTTGCATTATGTGCGGTAGTCACAGTATTGTTACCCAAAGCAACTGAACCCTCAACACTCGCTGTCGCCTCACTACCTAAAGCGGTAGCATTCGCCGCAGTCGCATCAGCTCCACCACCAATTGACGTGCCATTTGCCGCCGTCACGGTGGTTCCCCAACCTACTGCAACACCCACGGCAGCATCAGTACTCACATTGGCACTTGGACCAATCGCCACGGAAGATAAGCCTGACGCATTGGAATTCCAACCGTTGGCAATAGATTTCGCACCACCTGCAGTGGCGTTATAACCAATTGCAGTTGCCGTTGTTCCTGTGGCTGTTGAATTCGTCCCTAAGATCGTTGATTGATATGCATTAGCGTCAATGGTATTGTTTGAACCCACCACCACACTTTCATTGGCTGTTACGTTGATATTACGACCGATCCCAACTGAATCGCTATTGATCACACTGACGTTACTACCGACAGCAACAATATTTGATGCGGTTGAACCATCAACAGCAGCAGTGACATTGGAACCAATCGCTACGCTATCATTATTGCCAGCTGTGGTTTTAGTACCAATCGCTGTGGCATTAGTTGCAGTAGCATTAGCACTGTAACCATAAGCAGAGGTATTGTCACCTTCCGCTAAAGCGGTTGTACCGACAGCTGTTGCATTGGTACCAGTAGCGTTACTGTAATAACCAATTGCCGTGGTATAGTCACCAATCGCTTCACTATTTTGACCATAAGCAGAAGCAGAAATACCGGTAGCATTCGCACCGTAACCGCCGGCAATCGCACCGTTGCCATTTGCAACAGAAGCCGAGGCTAACGCTGCGGAGCCAATACCTGTTGCACTAGCTTTATTACCTAACGCCACAGAAAAATTAGAGGTCGCACTCGCTGCTTGACCCACTGCGGTAGATTTCGCTGCTGTGGCATTTGCTCCCGATCCGACAGCGACGGCATCCGTAGCGGCCACGGAGTTACGTCCGTAAGCTGAACCTCCAGCTTGTGCGCTTGAGTTTGAGCCTGCTGCTGTTGAGAAATTGCCGATTGCTTTGGCCTGATAACCTAATGCGGTTGAACGGTAGCCCGTTGCATTTGAACTGCCACCAAAAGCGGAGGCTCCAAAAACATTTGAACTCGCTGGATCCGTATAAGCGACTGCGCCAGCCCCCACTGCAGTAGCATTTAGGCCCGTTGCGTTTGCTCCCGCACCAATGGCCGTAGTTTGTTGAGAATTAGCGGTAGTACCTGTACCAACGGCAACACTTTTAATACTCGTTGCATTAGCACTTTGGCCTACGGCTACCCCTTGTTGAACGGAATTAGAGGCATAACCTACGGCAACCCCATTCGCTGCTGATGTCGCATCAGCACCAACGGCTGTCGCACCAGCACCTTGCGTGGTCGTTGCACCCGGTCCAACTGCCACAGACAAATCAAACGCATTACTCGCTCCATCGGTCGCATAACTAGCAGCCTGAGCATTCGTCACCAACGCCCCCATCCCTGCAGCCACAGATAACGCTACTTTTGTGATATTTTTACGCAGATCAACTCTCTTTGCTCCTTTTCTGTTTGACTTGGTTAATTCTGATGTCACGACAAAACATTGCGCTGCGTGACTCCAAATAATTTTGAAAATTTTATTCATTTAAAAAACTCTATAATGGTTATATTTCGATAAAAAAGTGAAAAAGACAGGCTTTAACTTCGTTATCACGTAAGCCCTGAACACCAATCCACAGCCTTTCTGTCATTTCACATCACTTTAATTTGCAGATTAGACGTGTTAGGAATTAGGAATTAGGAATTAGGAATTAGGAATTAGGAATTAGGAATTAGGAATTAGGAATTAGGAATTATACTGGAAATCTTGCCTTTCAGCAAGAAAAGAAGTGTAAAGACAGTGTAAAGATTTATTTGATTTTATTAGCTTTTTTTACATTCCCTTAACAAAAACCAACTGTTTTTCACCGCACTTTTTTGCCATCATTTATTCAGCCGTTTCATATAATTATACTTAACCCCGCCACGGAGTACGGGGTGATCGCCATAAAAAATGAGGCTACTCTACTGCCTTAATGCGCAACTCTTTCGGCACTTCAAATACGGTATCTTCTTCTTGTCCTGCCAATTCTTCCACTTCAGTGACGCCCAATTCTTTTAAGCGGCTGATCACCGATTGCACCAACACTTCAGGCGCTGAGGCACCTGCTGTCATGCCGATGGTTTCTACACCAATGAGCCAGTTCGGATCAATATCGGCGGCATCGTCTAATAATTTCGCAGGCGTACCCATTCGGTTAGAAAGCTCTGCCAAGCGGTTGGAATTGGAGGAATTTTTAGATCCGACGACAATCACAAGATCAGATTTTTCCGCCAAATCTCGCACCGCTTGCTGACGGTTGGTGGTGGCATAACAAATATCATTTTTGCGAGGGCCTTGAATGCTTGGATATTTTTCCTTTAACGCCTCAATCACATCTGCAGTATCATCAATGGACAACGTGGTTTGGGTCATAAAGGTGAGATCTTCGTCATCTCGCAATTTAAGTTTGGCAATATCTTCCACATCTTCCACTAAGAAGATACCGCCGTCATCATTGCTATATTGTCCCATGGTACCTTGCACTTCGGGGTGTCCTTGGTGTCCGATCAAAATGGCTTTGGTGCCTTTTTTACTGGCTCGGGCCACTTGCATGTGGACTTTGGTCACCAATGGACAAGTGGCGTCAAATACTTTCAATTCCCGATCTTTGGCTTCTTGTCGCACCGCTTGTGACACACCGTGAGCGGAGAAAATCACAATCGCCCCATCAGGCACTTCGCTTAATTCTTCCACGAAAATTGCCCCACGTTCACGCAAACCATTTACCACAAAACGGTTATGCACCACTTCGTGACGCACGTAAATAGGGGCACCATGAATTTCTAAGGCAAGCTCAACAATGCTAATGGCACGATCGACACCGGCACAAAATCCCCGAGGGTTGGCTAAAATAATTTTCACTATTTTTTCTCCACCTTATTTTTATCACCGTTTTTTAATGCGTCTAGCACTAATAAACCGGCTCCCACACAAATGGCAATATCGGCCACGTTAAACACCGGATAATGCCAATCCTGCCAATAAAAATCAAAAAAATCCACCACAAAACCGTGATACATGCGATCCACCATATTACCTAATGCACCGCCGATAATTAAGGCATAAGCGGTGTTTTGTAGCTTTTGAAGTGCGGTGTTTTTTTGCAATAAATAAACTAATATGGCGGAAATGGCTAAGGCTAATACAATAAAAAAGTATTTTTGCCAACCACTGTGATCAGCGAGAAAACTAAAGGCTGCACCGGTGTTGCGAGCGTAGGTGAGGTTAAAAATAGGGAGGATGTTAATGCTTTCGTAGAGTTGGAAGTTTTCTACGATAAGGTATTTGGTCGCAAGATCGACGATAAAGGCGATAAGGGCGAGCCAGAGGTAATGTAAGCCAGTTTTGTTTTGTTTTGATGTCATTTTTTGTTTTTTATAAAATGGGTTGATTTTAATTTAAATCGGGTTTCGCCGTTGGCGACTTACTTTTTCTTTGCTCGTGCAAAGCAAAAGTAAGCAAAAAGAAAGCACGCCCCGATTTTGCCTTGTTTCCTGAAAATGCCTTAATTTGCTTAACGGAAAATGGCTGAACTCGCTACGCTCACAAACGCTTTAGCGTTTGAACGTTGCTTTAGCAACGATCCGTAGGGCGAACGCAGTGAGTAAACAGACGCCATTTTCCTACAAATTAAGCCATTTTCAGGCGGCAAAGACGGGGATTTGTCTATCTAATCCCAAAAACTGAGTTGCTCAACAGGCGGTTCAGACGGGGGCCCGTTACGTCCCTATCTATTATATTTACTACAAAAATTATGCTCATTATTCCCTCTCCCTTTGGGAGAGGGTTAGGGTGAGGGTTCCTCACCTACGCAAATTTCCGCACTTCGCCATTGCCATTGACATTTTCTTCGCAGCGTGAACACAAGGTGTTTTCTGCTGGGCTGTCGGAATAGTGCCAACAACGTGGGCATTTGTGGTGAGCAGAACGAATCACTTTGATCGCTAAGCCTTTTACTTCGCCCTCGGCTACGTCGGCTGTGGCCAATGGTTTTACATCGGCTTTTGATGTAATCGTGACGAAACGTAATTCATTGCCTAATTTTTCTAATAAGGTTTGGTATTCTTGATTCGCAAAAATCGTCACTTCTGATTCTAAGCTACCACCAATCACTTTGTCATTACGTGCGGTTTCTAATACACGGTTGATTTCATCACGTACGGTTAACACTTGTTGCCAGTAAGCATCATCAAATTGTGTATTTGAATCTAAGGCAAATAAGCCGTTGTAAAATTCTTCGGTAAACACAAATTCACTGCGTTCACCTGGGATATAATGCCAGATTTCATCCGCAGTAAAGGATAAAATCGGGGCGATCCAACGCACTAAGGCCTCGGCAATATGCCATAATGCGGTCTGACAGCTACGGCGTGCAAGGCTGTCCGCTTTGGTGGTGTATTGACGGTCTTTGATAATATCTAAATAGAATGACCCCATTTCAATGGAACAGAATTTCATCAAACGTTGCACCACAGCGTGGAATTGATAATTATCGTAATTGTCTTTAATTTCATTTTGTGCCTGTAATGCACAATCCACGGCCCAACGGTCTAAGGCGATCATGTCTTCTGGTTTGACAAGATCACGTGTTGGATCAAAACCGTTTAAGTTCGCTAATAAGAAACGAGCGGTGTTACGAATGCGGCGATAACTGTCGGCAGCACGCTTTAAGATTTCATCTGAAACCGTCATTTCACCGGTATAGTCTGTGGAGGCCACCCAAAGGCGTAAAATATCCCCACCAAATTTATCCATCACCTGTTGTGGGGTGACGATATTGCCGATAGATTTTGACATTTTGCGACCTTGACCATCCACCGTGAAACCATGGGTCAGCACTTGTTTATAAGGGGCTTTATTGTCCGTTGCCGTGGAAAGCATTAACGATGACATAAACCAACCACGATGTTGATCGGAACCCTCTAAATACATATCCGGTTCATTACCACCAAATTCAGGGCGGTGTGGCGCTACCGCAGAATAGGTGGATCCCGAGTCAAACCACACATCAAGAGTATCTGGCACTTTGTGGTAATGTGCTGAATCGTCACCAAGCAAGTCTTTTGGATCGAGATCCCACCAAGCCTGAATGCCGTTTTGTTCCACTAATTTTGCCACTTGTTCAATTAATTCTTGCGTGCGTGGGTGTAATTGTTCGGTTTCGTTATGAATAAACAAAGCTACCGGCACACCCCAAGTACGTTGACGTGAGATACACCAGTCTGGGCGGTTTTCCACCATTTTTTCAATACGAGCTTGACCCCAATCTGGGATCCAACGGACTTTTTTAATTTCGCTTAATGCCTGTTGACGTAACCCTTTGGTTTCCATACCAATAAACCATTGTGGAGTGGCACGGAAAATCACTGGGGTTTTGTGTCGCCAACAATGTGGGTAGCTGTGGCGGATTTTTTCTAATTTGAGTAATGCCCCCACCTCGTCTAATTTTTCTAACACTTTGCCGTTGGCCTCAAACACGCCAAGGCCTGCAAAAAATTCTGTTGAGCTGATAAATTTACCGTCATTGCCAACCAATCCAGCCATGCCAATATCATATTGACGCGCCACCACATAGTCGTCTTGACCGTGATCTGGTGCAGTATGCACTAAACCCGTACCGCCGTCTAAGGTGACGTGATCGCCTAAAATAAACGGCACTTGATAGGCATAAAATGGGTGATTGAATGGCAATAATTCCAGATCGGCACCTTGGGCAGAACCAAGTACTTTCCAACTTTCTACGCCAATGGCTTTCGCCACCGATTCCACCAATTCTTTGGCCAAAATCAAACGTTCTTCACCGAATTGCACCACTTGATAATCAAATTCTGCATTTAACGCAATGGCTTTATTAGACGGAATGGTCCAAGGGGTAGTGGTCCAAATCACTGCGGATAATTTGCCTTGCCCTTTTTCAGTTAAATTAAAGGCTTTTTCCACCGCACTTTCATCGGCGGCTTGGAATTTTACATAAATAGACGGTGAAGTTTTATCTTCATACTCGACTTCCGCCTCGGAAAGCGAAGAGGCACAATCTAAACACCAATATACCGGTTTTGCCCCTTTGTATAAGTGTCCATTCGCTACCGCTTTACCAAACGCACGGATAATATTCGCCTCGGTCGCAAAATTCATGGTTAAATAAGGATTATCCCAATCCCCAATCACGCCCAAACGGATAAAATCTTTTTTCTGCCCCGCCACTTGCTCTGCTGCATATTTACGGCATTCCGCACGAAATTCCGCCGCGGTCACTTTTTGATTTGGCTTACCCACTAAGGCTTCTACTTTTAATTCAATCGGCAAGCCGTGACAATCCCAACCAGGTACATAAGGTGAATCATAACCTAATGCCGTTTTGGATTTGACAATCATATCTTTTAAGATTTTGTTCACTGCATGACCGATATGAATTGTGCCGTTTGCATAAGGAGGGCCGTCATGCAAAATAAAGGTTTTCTTGCCTTTGCCTGCTTGGCGAATTTTGCTATAAAGATGCTTATCGTACCAATTTTTTAACATAGCGGGTTCACGTTTCGCCAAATCCCCACGCATTGGAAAACCTGTTTCAGGCAGGTTTAAGGTATTTTTGTAATCAACTTGTTCTGACATATTTTTACCAATTTATAAATTTACATAAAAGAGAGCGTATTAACCAAAATTAATACAAAGGAATGCACGCATTATACGCTGAAATAAGGAAAGATTAAACCTAAATTACATTGCCCCAAAAGGGACTATGATATTTAGCAATAAATAGTATCAACGCTATTAATATCAGTTACCCTTTTGAATATAACTATCAATCAACATTCTGATTTTTCTCATTAAATCAGGTTTATTTTTTTCAGTTTTAGAACCAAATAGTTGATTATGATTGGCAAGAAACCTGACACTAAAACTAAATTCATCATCTCGGCGTAACACGAGTAAAGGATCATTGTTTTCGGAAATTCTGGCATGAAAGAGATCAATGTACCATGGACTGGATCCGACAACTGAATTAGAGTCTTTTAATCTGCCTATTTTACGTTCACTGTCATTTTCGTAAATTTCTACATAACCTTGATTTTCCCATTGAATGAGTAAATCAAAAATATTATCTTCATATTGCTTTAGTATTTCATCTGTAAAACCCAATTCTTTGCTAATTTCCGAAAATAGGCTATTTAGTTGAACCGTGGAGATGATTTTTTGCATAATAAACTTCCTTGAAATGGGCCAACTTTTCTTCCCGAGTATTGCCTTGAATTTTAATATTTTCTCCCACGACATCACCATATTGAATCAAGGTATGTATTAATTCAGCATTGGCTGGTGGTGTGATTATTTTCTCTTGCTGTATCATGGTCTTTTCTCCATACTCTCGTTGTTGGAAATTCTATCAATATTAGGGTATGAAGTCAATTTTAACTGTTTTTGTTTACAGCTAATTTAGCTTGACGTTTTTGCTCACGTCTTTGCTTAAAAAAATCACTCAATTTTTCACCGCACTTTTCTGCTAAAACGCCCCCTGTAATTTCCAAAACATGGTTCATTTTATAATCATCAAAGAAATGAAAACGTGAACCGACTGCCCCTGTTTTGTAATCGTATGCACCAAAAACAAGACGTTTAATGCGACTGTGTAAAATAGCACCGGCACACATGGTACAAGGCTCAAGAGTGACATAGAGTGTGGTGTTGAGTAGGCGGTAATTTTGGATGGTTTCCGCTCCTTGACGTAATGCGATGATTTCGGCATGAGCGGTGGGATCGTTGTGGGTGATAGATTGATTCCAGCCCTCGCCGATAATGTGGTTGTTTTCGTCAACGAGAACAGCACCCACGGGGATTTCGCCATTATCTTGGGCTTTTTGGGCGAGATCGAGGGCGTGTTGAATGAAATGTTGATCGAGTTGGGATTGGGTTTGAATTTGATTTTCTTTCATCATTTGTCTTTGTATTTTAAATCGGGTTTCGCCGTTGGCGACTTACTTTTTCTTTGCTCGTGCAAAGCAAAAGTAAGCAAAAAGAAAGCACGCCCCAACTTTGCCTTGTTTCCTGAAAATACTTTAATTTGCTTAACGGAAAATGGCTGAACTCGCTTCGCTCAGACAGACGCCATTTTCCTACAAATTAAAGTATTTTCAGGCGGCAAACATGGGGACCCCATTGGTGAAATAATAAAATTTAGTGCAAGCTACAGAGTAACGTTACTGTATTTAACCTAGTACGCAAGGGCTAGGTGTATTTCGTGGTAGAATCTAGTACTCTCGTACTAGGTTAAGCATGGAAACGCTACTTCGTAGCTTAAAAAATACCTATTTTCTCACCGCACTCTTACCTACGCTCGGTCAAAAATTGGGGCCCCGTCTGAACCGCCTGAGCGTTTTGGTATTTTTAGCTAAATTTTGCCTGTTTGAGCGTAGCGAGTTCAAAATTTAGCGTGAAGAAAATACCAAATAAGCTCAGAAAAGCGGTGAAGTCGGGGTGTGTTTCTTTTGTTACTTTTCTTTGCACAAGCAAAGAAAAGTAAAATCAAACACTGAACGGATATTTAATCGCCCCATGACTCTCATACCCCACTACCTTAAAATCATCCATTGTCACCCAAGTCTCTAAATCTTCAAGGCTTTTAATCTCTGGATTAATCTCTAACTTCGGTGATGGAAACGGTTCACGTTTTAACTGCACATCACGCATCAACTCAAGCTGATCTTCATAAATATGGGCATTCACAATTTTATGATACGCCTTACCGGCTTTTTTACCAGTAATCTGTGCCATTAACGCCAAGAACGTAAACACTTGAATTTGATTAAAATTTAAACCCAATGGCACATCACAAGAACGCTGATAGCTAGTTAAATAAAGGGTATCCCCCAACAAGGAAAACGTGTGATTGTACATACAAGGACGTAAACAGCCTAGCTCAATTTCACCAGGGTTTAAAAAGGTCAAAATCTCACCACGATCATCAATGCCTTTACTTAAATTATTGACGATTTTACGCAACTGATCTACGGTTTCACCGTTCGGCTTTTGCCAACGTCTGCCTTGTACACCGTACACTCGGCCCATATCGTCGGTCCCTTTACGGTTCGGGTTACTTAACCAAGCCTGATTTTCATTGGCATTCGCATCCCAAGTTTTTGTACCCAATTGACGAAAATCGGCAGCATTATCATAACCACGGATATAACCTAAAAATTCGGCAATGGCAGCTTTCCAATAACTTTTTCTTGTGGTAATAATCGGAAATTGGTTATGGGCTACATCATATTCCAGATCGGCATTGATCACGGTTAAACAACGTTTGCCTGTTCGTTCGTTCTCAATCCACGTGCCTTCATCAATGATACGTTGGCATAAATTTAAATATTGTCGCATAAAAATTCCTTAATTTTTCACCGCACTTTTACGGTATGCCCACCATATAATCATCAGCCCGCCGATAATCATCGGTAAACACAACAACTGACCACGGGTAATCAGATCTTGCGCCGTATTCACGTGATGATCGATTTCTCGCACATATTCCACCAAGAAACGGAAACAGCCATAACCAATTAAAAATAACCCTGACACGGCACCCATTGGACGTGGCTTGCGAATAAATAAATTTAAAATCACAAATAACACCACGCCCTCTAATATAGCCTCATATAATTGTGAGGGATGTAAGGGAATGTCACCTTGATAGCCATAGGGGAACATGGCCCAAGGCACGGCGTCCAGATTTTCAACGGGGCGACCCCAGAGTTCATTGTTAATAAAATTGCCTAAACGGCCTAAGCCTAAACCAAATGGCACGAGAGGTGCTATCAGATCTGCCGTCTGCCAGAAGCTGCGTTTTTGGCGTATGGATATGAGTATCATGGCTACAATCACCCCAATTAATCCACCATGGAACGACATACCGCCCTCCCAAATTCGGAATAAATACAGTGGATCTTGTAGGAATTTGTCAAAACTATAAAAGAACACGTCGCCAATACGACCACCTAAGATCACGCCGGCAAAACAGCCATAAAGCAGTTGATCGAATTGATCGGTATTCCACGTGTGTGGCGACTGTTTAACCCGTCGCATACCGAGCCAATAGGCAAAGCCAAAGCCCAATAAATACATCACACCGTACCAATGTAAATGGATCGGTCCCAGTGAAAGGGCAACGGGGTCAATATAAGGTAAATGAATAAAATCGTGCATAAATTCCCTTTTGAATTAGCTAATTAACATTTTTAATGCCACAAAAATTAAAAATACGGCAAAACAACGTTTTAAGGTCGCCACCGGTAAGCGATTGGTCACCATCACGCCTAATTTGGTGGTAAACATGGAGGTTAACGTAATGCCTAACACGGCGGGTAAATACACATAACCAAGTGACCAATCAGGCATATTCTCTAAGTGCCAACCACTGGAAATATAGCTTAAAGATCCCGAGGTTGCGAGCAACATACCACAAAAAGAGGAAGAACCAATGGCTTGTTTCATTTCATAGCCTCTTGCATTTAAGAATGGCACAATAAAACCACCGCCACCAATGCCCGCAAAACTGGAGGCAATGCCAATCAGGCCACCGCCAATAATCGCAGATTGCGTGGTTAACGGTTTATTTTGCATTTTGGATTTCGCAGACAAGATCATTTTGATCGCTAAATACACGACCAAACAAGCAAAAATTTTACTGGAATAGGCTTTAGGCAGCTGGCTCACAAAAAAACTGGCTAAATAAGTGGCTACCATAATAGCGGGCGCAAAAATCTTTAAGGATGGCCACACAATGTTACCCGATTTGTAATGATTATAGGCGGAGGAGGCGCCTGTAATAATGATCGTAGTGAATGAGGTTCCCAAAGCCACTGACATCAACATCGGATCAGGAATCCCCATCATGGGCAATAAATACACCAACACCGGCACAATCACTAAGCCGCCGCCAATCCCGAATAAGCCAGCGAGAAAGCCGACCACACAGCCCACGGCGAGGCAAATCAGTAAAAATGATAACATCTTAATATCTCCGTTTTTTCTTGGTTTTTTGTTGAGATTTATGGTAATAAGGCGACCGATTTGGCATGCCTTTTGCTCTCTCTTTCGGGGTTTCTTTTGCGTTTTCTTTCGCTGTCACTGGAGTCACCTTAGGATTCACCAACAGCACATCCGTTTTATGTGGATCAAATAACGCCAAAGCAAATTCTTTCATGGCTTTACGATACACTTCACGCTTAAAAGACACCACTTGACGCACCGGATACCAAAAACTGACCCAACGCCAACCATCAAATTCAGGGGTTTTACTGCAATTCATGTTAAGTGCTTGTTCATCACTCATTAACTGCAACAAAAACCACTTTTGTTTTTGTCCAATGCAAATCGGCTTACTGTCATGGCGTAACAAGCGTTTGGGCAGCTTATAACGTAACCAGTGCCGAGAAGAACAAACAATACGAACGTCTTTTTTGGTTAATCCCACTTCTTCATATAATTCACGGTACATGGCTTGCTCAGGCGTTTCATTATCATTGATCCCCCCTTGCGGAAACTGCCACGAATTTTGTCCGTACCTTTTTGCCCAAAGCACTTGCCCTTTTTGATTACAAATGACAATACCCACATTGGGACGGTAGCCATCGCTATCGATCACTATCGTTTATCCTTAAAATTAGCTAATCTGAATGTATTGTGTTGGATTATGGCACAATCTGTGATTTTAGCCAATACTCTATCTCTTTTTATCTTCATCAACGCATTTCTTGGCCTTGTGTATAATGCTGTGTATAACATGGGGAAAAGCCTTGAATAAAAAAAGATAAATTCATTTATCGCACAAAAACATTTTATTAGACAAGGCATTTGGGCTTTTTGCTTAAAGATCCGCCATAAAAAATCAGGCGTAAATGACACCGCACTTTTCCACAGAATCATACACAATTCCACCTGTACAGGTTGACAAAATCGGTTAACTTAGCAACAGCGGTGTGATTTATTCTTATGGACTGTGGATAAAATTGTGACTGGTTCAATGATAACAAGGAAAAACATTCAAGCGCCGCTTAAAATAGCATAATTTACCTTTATTTTTCAAGCAGATAAACAAAACACTCAAAAGAAGAAAAAAATTATCAATCTACCGATTATTTTTTAGACACCGTAAATTTCACCCCAAAAAAAGAGGCATCACATTTGACGTTATGCCTCTTTTTCGTCATGTTCTAAGGGGTATTATAAACATTCATTGACCTGACGATCACCCAAGGTGCCATCATCAATAATCGCTTTTTCTACGCCAATAATCTCTTTCACTTTTTCACCATCTTTGAAAAACACAAAACCGCCACTGAGCATTTTTGTCCATTTTTCATCTTTGGTTAAAGGGAACGTGGCAATAATTGTCACCTTGTCACCCTCTTTAGCGTAATCATTAAAGTCAATCACGCCCTCGTCATCAATACGTTGAGCCTTGCCAAAAGGCGCTTGGCGGGTCAAATAATGGAGGTTGGTAGAACAATGGCCAATCATCCATTCGCCATTCGACAGGATAAAATTAAACGTACCGTGCTGAGATAAAAATTCCGTCACTTCTTGCACTGCTAAGAAAATGTCCTGTTCAGCGGGTTTACGCTGAAAACGTGTTTTTAACACATCCGCCATATAACAAAACGCCGCCTCGGAATCGGTCGAACCTATCGGCTGACAAAAACTACCCGTCATATCGGGCAAATCGTGCAAATTGCCGTTATGCGCAAACACCCAATTTTCGCCCCAAATTTCCCGAATAAACGGGTGCGTGTTTTCGATATCCACGCTGCCTTGGGTGGCTTTGCGAATATGCGCAATCACGTTTAATGACTTTATGTTATATTGTTTAACACAATCTCCAATCGGCGATAACGCAGCGGGGCGGTTATCCCGAAAAATCCGCACGCCTTTACCTTCAAAAAAAGCGATACCAAAACCGTCAGAATGACTGTCTGTCAGTCCCGCACGACGCCGAAATCCCTCAAAGGAAAACACGATATCCGTTGGCGTATTACAATTCATTCCCAACAATTGACACATAGAAAAAAACCTAAAAAATAAACCCTTACATTTAACAGTGATTTAACACGATAATTTGAATATTTACAATATTTTTTGAAAAAATTTTTTAGATCAAATTCGCATTAAAACACCGAAAAACACATAAGATCATGCTATCTTCATTTGAAATAACACCGCCTCCACTTCACAACAAAATTGCATTTGCATGGTTAACACCACCCCATTTTCATTAGGTTGAATGTTGCTTTGTATTTCACAAGGCTCGCTTTCTACCGCTCTCGCCTGTTGCGTGAGATAAGCTAAGGCTTGTTCTGCCGCTTGTTGATTAGTAAAATCTTGTGAAATTTTCACCGCACTTTCTGTACCATCAAAAAAGCCGTTGGCTTTTGTTTTTGAACCACAGCGACTGGTTTGTTCGATTCGTTGGGTTAAATTGTTCGACATTGTTTTTCCTCTTTATATTCACAAACATTAATCGTTTCAGCTAAGTTTATCACTAATGATTTACGCTGTAATGCGTTTTCTGACGACTGGTCGGAACAGCTACGTTATGGGCAAAAAAGATTGAACTATCTTGTTGAGTTAATTAGAATTCGACTAATTTTTACAGAAATGTTAACTATTTACTAGGAAAATCTATGAAAAATCTTTTTACTAAAACTTTATTATCCTCTGCTTTATTGGCCGCTACAGGCGCAGCCAATGCCGCCGCATTCCAATTAGCTGAAATTTCAACCTCTGGTTTAGGCCGTGCCTATTCTGGTGAGGCAGCCATTGCAGATAATGCAGGCGTAGTCGCAACAAACCCTGCGTTAATGAGTCTTTTCAAACGCCCTGAACTCTCTTTAGGTGCAATTTATGTGGATCCAAATATTGATATTGAGGGTACTACATTATATGGCACAGGTGCCGATACTAATGCAAATGCCAAAGACATTGCGAAAGGTGCTCTCGTGCCTAACATTTATTTTGTTGCCCCGATCAACGATAAATTTGCAATCGGTGGGGGATTAAATGTGAACTATGGTTTAGCAACAGAATATGATGATAACTATTCTGCTGGCTTTATCGCAGGAAAAACCGATTTAACTGCCTTAAACTTTAATTTAAGCGGTTCTTATAAAGTATTAGATAGCTTAACCTTAGGTTTAGGTGTCAATGCCGTTTATGCAGATGCCATCATTGAGCGTCGTTTAGGCTCATTAACCGCTGCACCTTATCTTGTTGCAGCCCAAACCAATGCAGCCTACGCCACAGCCGCTGCACAAGGGGGCGATTACGCTGCGGCAGCAAGCTACAAATCGGCAGCACAGCAAGCCATTGCATCCGCCCAAACAGCTGCCGCCAATCCATCTTCTGCTACCTTACGTAAAATCGAAGGCGATGAATGGGGCTTTGGTTGGAACGCAGGTTTAATGTGGCAAGCCACAGAAACAAGCCGTTTTGGTTTAGCCTACCACTCCAAAATTGATATTGATTTTGAAGGCGATTACAGTGATTCTGGTGCTTACATCGGATCTTACACCCAAGGCAACCAACCGGGTTCATTAACCTTACCATTGCCTGCTTACTGGGAATTCTCGGGTTTCCACCAAGTGAACGATAAATTCGCTTTCCATTATAGCTGGAAATACACCGAATGGTCTAAATTCAAAGAATTGCGTGCGGTGGGATCTTCTGGTAAAGAATTATTCCAAAAAACTGAAAAATTCCGTGATAGTTCTCGTTTAGCCTTAGGTGCAACTTATCATGCAACAGATGCGTTAACCGTACGTGCGGGTGTGGCTTATGATGAAACGGCTGCTGGCGATCATCAATCCATTTCCATTCCAGATACCGACCGTATGTGGTACAGCGTCGGGGCAACCTATCGTTTCACACCAGATTTATCGGTTGATGTCGGTTTCGCTCACTTACGTGGCAGCAAAAACCATTTCCAAGAAAGCCAATCAGGTGTGATCACCGATGTGAAAGTGAAAGCCACTGCTAACCTTTACGGCTTAAACGTAAACTATCGTTTCTAATTGATCACAAATTAGCATATAATCGGGCGTAATCTTTACGCCCTTTTTTATTGAAACATCATGATCCACTATTGCTATTACGCCTCTCCCGTTGGCAAACTGTTAATCTTAACGGAAAATCATCAGCTCACCCATGTAGACTTTGAGCTTGAACAAATTGCCCCCAATCCACGTTGGCAATATCAACCCGATTTAGCGATTTTTCAACAAATTTGCACCGCACTTGATCGCTATTTTCAAGGCGAACCAGAAACCTTTGCGGACATTCCCTTAGCGCCACAAGGCACACCATTTCAGCAACAGATTTGGCAAGCGTTACGTCAAGTTCCCTATGGTCAAACCTTAAGTTATGCGGAGTTAGCACAACAGATAAACAACCCCAAAGCCGTACGTGCCGTAGGCGGGGCTGTGGGGCGTAATCCGATTAGCATTATTATTCCTTGTCACCGAATCCTAGGCAAAAATCGCCAACTCACGGGGTTTGGTGGCGGTTTACCGACAAAACGTTATCTCTTAGATTTAGAACAGATCCCTTATGTGAATAAGGGCGTGGAATATGTTAAACAAAAATTATTGAAAAAATACACCGCACTTTGATATGAAAAAAATCAGCTCCCCACTCACCGAACAAGCCCTATTGCAACGAGCCAATACCATTGCTGGCTTAACTTTTTCCGAATTGGCAGAGGAACTGGGCATAAGCGTGCCTGCAGATTTAAAACGAGATAAAGGTTGGGTTGGTCAGCTGATTGAAACCGCTTTAGGGGCCAAAGCTGGCAGTAAGCCCGAACAAGATTTCGCACATTTGGGCATTGAGTTAAAAACCATTCCGATTAACGCACAAGGCTATCCGTTAGAAACTACCTTTGTCAGCCTTGCGCCATTAGTGCAAAATTCTGGTGTGGACTGGCAACATTCACATGTAAAACATAAACTCAGTAAAGTGTTGTGGATCCCCGTGCAAGGGGAACGGTCTATTCCACTGGCCGAGCGTTATATTGGTCAGCCGATTCTATGGCAACCGAACCCACAACAAGAACAACGACTTCGACAAGATTGGGAAGAATTGATGGAATATATTGTTCTCGGTCAAGTCGAACGGGTTAATGCGACCTTAGGCGAAGTGTTACAGCTACGCCCCAAAGGCGCCAATAGCCGAGCGCTCACAAAAGGCATTGGCAAACATGGCGAACTGATCGACACCTTGCCGTTAGGCTTTTATTTGCGTAAAGCCTTTACCGCCGAAATTTTGCAGAATTTCTTACAAGCCCGATAAAAAAATGCCCTGTTATTCCACAGGGCATTGCTGTCGATTTCAGCTTAATTAACTGACTTTTTTCATGGCTTCCGCAATAAATTCTGCCTCTAAGCCAAGAATCACTTGCAGACCATTTTCACCCAATTTAACCACACCTTTCGAACCTAGCGCTTTAAGTTGGTTTTCATTGATTTTTGTCATATCTTGCACGGTTAAACGTAATCTGGTGGTGCAATAATCAATATTGCTAAGATTTTGTTTACCTCCAAGAGCTTGCACGAACAATACGGCTTGTTGGTCATGATTCGCATGTTGATCCCCTGTCGTCACCACGTTTTCTGCCACATCGTCATCTTCACGACCCGGTGTTTTGAGGTTAAACATTTTAATCACGGCACGGAATAACACATAGTAAATACCAGCAAACACCAAGCCTTGCACGATTAACATATACCAATTCACCGCCAATGGATTGCGTGAAGAAAGCACCATATCCACTAACCCCGCACTGAAACCAAAACCGGCAATCCAGTGCATGCTAGCAGCGATATAAACCGACACCGCAGTTAATAAGGCATGCACCACATAAAGCACAGGCGCCACAAACATAAAGGCAAATTCAAGCGGTTCTGTGATACCGGTGAAGAATGACGCCAAAGCCGCCGCAAACATAATGGAGGCAATTTGTGCTTTTTTGGCCGGTTTAGCGCTGTGATAAATGGCCAAGGCAGCAGCAGGCAAACCGAACATCATCACAGGGAAGAAACCGGCTTGATACATACCCGTTACCCCAACAACGGCTTTGCCGTCGGCTAAGGATTGTGCGCCACCTAAGAAATTAGGAATATCATTAATACCGGCCACATCAAACCAGAACACGGAATTTAACGCATGGTGTAAACCCACAGGAATGAGCAAACGGTTAAAGAACGCATAAATACCTGCGCCCGTTGCACCCATATCTTTAATGGATTCGCCGAAAGACACTAAACCACCGAAAATCACTGGCCAGACGTAAAGTAGCACAAAGGCCACCAAAATCATCACCAATGACACCACAATCGGCACTAAGCGTTTACCGCTAAAAAATGCCAAGGCTTTCGGCAATTCGACGGTGTGGAAACGATTATACAATTCCGCCGAAATGACCCCGACTAAAATCCCAATAAATTGGTTATTGATTTTATTAAAGGCCGCTGGCACTTGATCCGCTGGAATACCCTGTAATTGGGCCACCGCCCCCGGGGAAAGCAAGGTCGTTACCACTAAGTAACCGACTAATCCTGACAATGCCGCAGAACCGTGTTTATCTTTTGACATACCAAAGGCCACACCAATGGCAAAGAGGAACGGCATTTGATCGATAATAGCACCGCCCGATTTAATCAACAATGCCGCCAATTGACTATTGCCACCCCAACCATCTGGGTCAAGCCAATAGCCTACGCCCATTAATAATGCCGCCGCAGGCAATGCCGCCACCGGCACCATCAAGGCGCGTCCGATTTTTTGTAAATAATTGAGAGTACTCATAATAATCTCCTTAATATTTGAAGTTTTAATTTATTCCCTTACAGCAAAAGAAATTTTACTCCAAATTTTATTAAAAAAATGTGATCTCTGTCATATTTTTAAAAAAAAGTACGATCTATTTCCCTCAGAAAATAATTCATCCCACCAAAATCCGAAACAACGGCATATCCCAACTTTCTACGGGAAGTTGCTCAACTTGTTGACATTGATGTGCCAAGCCCACGGGGATAAACGATTTCTGTTGCCAATCTTGTAGCGTGCGGTCATAAAAGCCGCCGCCCATGCCTAAACGATTACCTTGTTGGTCAAAAGCGACCAATGGGGTAAAAATCATATCCAGTTGCGCCACGGGCAACACATTTTGTACGTTTAACTGCGGTTCAAAAATGCCGAATTTATTGGTAATTAACGGCGTGTCAGGGCGATGTTGTAAAAAAAGCAGATGCCCCGCACAAAAAGGGTGTAACACGGGCAGATAGACGTTTTTGCCTTGTTGCCATAAGGTTTCAATCAATAATTGGGTGGAAATTTCACCGTCAAAAGACAAATATAACGCAATATTTTGCGCTTGGCGTTGTTCAATTAAAGTCAGGGCTTGTGTGGTAATACGTTGCGCTGCTTGCGCTTGTTCAAATGCGGTTAAATGTTGTCGTGTTTTTCGCATTTGCTGACGAAGATCTTGACGAAGTTGAGCGATATTTTGTGATGGCATAAGCAATATTGATATGAGGTTTGAAAGGCCCCGAGATGCCGTTGCGGGTGGTCGGTCCTTGAACCCGACGGTTCAAGGGAGTCAGTTTTAGTCATTTTTAGGCTTCTTAACTTTGTTACAAGAACAAATTAAGCCTGCACACCAATAACACAGAGAACCAACTCGAAGTATGTAAGTATCGGCTCAGGGACGTAACCCTTTGGCGAACATCTCAGGTAATCTTTGAATTATACTAACGCAAATTCCGCCGCTTGACTAGCATTTATTTCAGCTAAAAAAGCAGATTTATTGAATTTCATACGCTGGCTGTTGATTTGTTGTGCGAGTTAAGATATTTTCTAAAGAGGCAGATAATTGCTGGATCTGATCTTGCAACACTTTCTCCATCAGATTATTTTTTTGTTTTTCTTGCAACAATTCAAAACTTAAATTTAACGCCACAATATTTACCGCACGATCCACTTGCACGGTTTGCATGCGTTCTTTCATTTCGCTGACACGTACGTCCAGCAATCTGGCCGCCTCACGCAAGTCATCATGCTGTTCTTCGGGAACATTTAATAAAAAAATCTGCCCTAACAAATTTAATTCAATCTTTTTTAATGCCATATTCTCACCATTCCTTGAATTTTTTGTTATTATGCCACAGAGAAAGATTTTATGTCATGAATAATCTGTTAGAATTAACGGATATTCATTAAAGGGGAAAAATATGATCGACTATTTTCAACTGAACCAAAAACTTAAATCTGCCAGTATCGCCCTGTCTGCTGCCGAATTGCACGGATTTCTCAGTGGGCTGATTTGTGGTGGATTAGATGATCAAAGTTGGCAACCCTTGCTTTATCAATTTACCAACGATAATCACGCCTATCCTACCGCCTTATTAAATGACGTTACCGAAATCTATGCCAAAATTAACCGCACTTTAAGCGATATTGACGGTTTTAATTTTGAATTATTATTGCCAGACGAAGATGCGGATATTTTTGCACAAGCCGATGCTCTATGCGAATGGGCGAATCACTTTTTATTGGGCTTAGGTTTGGTGCAAACCCAATTAGACAAAGAAAAAGGCGAAATTGGTGAGGCCATTGATGATTTGCATGACATCTGCCAATTAGGCTATGATGAACAAGATGATCCGGAAGAATTAGCCGAAGCCTTAGAAGAAATTATTGAATATGTTCGGACGATTGCGGCTTTGTTTTATACGCATTTTCGCCCATTCGAGAAAACCAAACCCACGATTCACTAGGAGGAAAATGATGGATTTAGCCTATATGCACGCCATTCCCAAAGAAGAATTTATTCAACGCCGTGCAACCTTATTTGCAAAAATGGAAGATGATTCAAGTGCGGTGATTTTTTCATCAAAAGAAGTATTTCGTAATAGCCATTGCACTTATCCATTCCGTCAAGATAGCTATTTTTGGTATCTCACCGGATTTAATGAACCTGATGCGGTTTTAGTGTTAAGTAAAAAAAATCAGCAATTTTCTACCGCACTTTTTCTCCGTCCGTCTGATCCTGAACGAGAAACTTGGGACGGCAGACGAGTAGGTCTTGAAAAAGCACCGCAAGCCTTACAAATCGATCGGGCGTTTAATATCAGTGAATTGAAACAACAGCTACCTAGCTTATTGTCTGGTGCCAAAACCGTTTATTTTTTACAAGGATTAGATGGTCGCTCCGCTGACGATGCGTTTATGCAAAATTTACTGCCTGAATTAAGCGTGACAGAATTTACCCCATTACAACCAATATTAGATGAAATGCGTTTATTCAAATCTGAAAATGAAATTCGCATTATGCAACAAGCAGGACAAATCACTGCACTCGCCCATATTCGTGCCATGAAAGAAGCCCGTGCCAATCGTTTTGAATATGAAATTGAAGGTGAAATATTGCATGAATTTAGTCGATTTGGGGCGAGAGGGGCATCTTATAATAGTATTATCGGTGGTGGCGAAAACGCTTGTATTTTGCACTACGTTGAAAACGATCACCCGCTCAAAGACGGCGATTTATTGCTCATTGATGCAGGCTGTGAGTTTGCCATGTATGCAGGCGATATTACCAGAACATTCCCAATCAACGGCAAATTTAGCCCAGCACAACGGGAAATTTATGAGATCGTGCTAAAAGCTCAAAAACGGGCACTTGAAATCTTAGTGGCAGGCAATTCTATTCAACAAGCCAATGATGAAGTGGTGAGAATTAAAACCGAGGGTTTAGTCCGTTTAGGTATTTTAAAAGGCAACGTGGACGAACTCATTGCCAATCAGGCTTACAAAGAATTTTATATGCACGGCTTAGGGCATTGGTTAGGGTTAGATGTGCATGATGTCGGCAGTTATAGCAACGGCACACACAATGTGGATAGAAATTCCAAAATCAGAGACCGCACGTTACAACCTGGCATGGTGTTAACGGTTGAACCAGGCTTATATATTTCATCAAAATCGGATGTACCTGAACAATATAAAGGTATTGGCGTACGCATTGAAGATAATATTTTAATTACCGAAACAGGGAATAAAATCTTTACTTCTGCTGTGCCAAAAGAGATTGATGAGATTGAGGCATTAATGGCGGAAAGATAATTGAAACCAAAACAAAGGCTTGCAATCGCAAGCCTTTTTGTTATCTATTTACCATTATTGCAAAACGGAAATATCCGCCACTTGCAAGAATAAATCTTGTAACGCTTTCAAAATCGCTAAACGGTTTTGGCGAAGTTTTTGATCATCCGCATTCACCATCACGTTATCAAAGAAATTATCTACTGGCTGACGAAGATTGGCTAATTCATCTAGCACTGCACTGTAATCACCGTTGGCAATTAACGGTTGTACTGCTTGTTGCAAGGCTACCACGTTTTCCGCTAAGGCTTTTTCCGCAGGCTCAACGCAGGCAGAAAGATCGATATTGCCAATTTCAATATTCGCTTTGGCGAGAATATTGCTCACTCGTTTATTGGCTGCTGCCAACGCTTCCGCTGAATCCAAGGTGCGGAAATGCGACACTGCACGCACACGAGCATCAAAATCCGCAGGACGAGTTGGACGGCGAGCAAGTACCGCTTGAATTTCGTCCACCGCAATACCTTCATCTTGATACCACGCACGGAAACGACCGAGCATAAAGTCCACAACGTCATTCACCACATTTTTGTTGGTCAATTTGTCACCAAAAAGTGAGGTAGATTTTTCCACTAAATCGGTTAAATCAAGCGGAAGATTTTTTTCTACAATAATCCGCAATGAACCAAGAGCCGCACGGCGTAATGCAAATGGGTCGGCACTGCCTTTTGGTGCTTGTCCAATGCCGAAAATGCCTGTTAGCGTATCAATTTTATCCGCCAACGCCACCGAACAAGCCACTAAGGAATTTGGCAAATTATCGCCCGCAAAACGTGGCATATATTGCTCGTTTAATGCCACCGCCACGTCTTCATCTTCGCCATCGTGACGAGCATAGTGCATTCCCATTACGCCTTGCGTGTCGGTAAATTCAAACACCATATTGGTCATTAAATCACATTTTGATAAAAGACCTGCACGTTTGGCTTTTGCCACATCCGCCCCAATTTGAGCGGCGATTTCACCTGCCAACTGCTCAATACGAGCGGTTTTATCACGCAATGTCCCCAGTTGTTGTTGGAACAACACGGTTTCTAAGCGTGGTAGTCTGTCTTCCAAACGCTGTTTCAAGTCAGTTTTGAAGAAAAATTCCGCATCCGTCAAACGTGGACGCACCACTTTTTCGTTACCCTCAATAATCGCCGTTGGATCGGCTGGATTAATGTTGGAAACAAAAATAAAGTGCGGTAATAATTTGCCGTCTTTGTCATAAATTGGGAAATATTTTTGGTCGCCTTTCATCGTATAAACCAAGGCTTCCGCAGGCACAGCCAAGAAACGCTCTTCAAATTTGGCGGTCAACACATTTGGATATTCAACCAAAGATGTAACTTCGTCTAATAAGTCTTCATCAATATCTGCCACACCACCAAGTGCGGTGGCTTTTTCCTGAGATTTTGCCAGAATAATGGCTTTACGCTCATTAAAATCCGCAATCACTTGACCACGCTCCGCCAAGATTTGCGGATACTCATCAGCATGCTGAATGTCAAATTCACGCTCACCTAAAAAACGGTGTCCACGAATAGTACGACCGCTTTTCACGCCTAAAATTTCGCCGTCAATTAATTCCGAACCGAGTAACATGGTTACCGTATGCACAGGACGAATAAACTGCACGGTTTTATCCGCCCAACGCATTGGTTTTGGAATCGGTAATTTTACCAATGCACTTGCGACTAAATCAGGCAAAAGATTTTTGGTGGCTTGCCCTTGTAGCACCGCACGATGTACTAGCCACTCGCCTTTATCAGTCGCCACACGCTCCGCTTGATCCACAGTAATGCCACAACCTCTCGCCCAGCCTTCTGCGGCTTTGGTCGGATTGCCATTGGCATCAAAGGCTGCCGCAACCGCAGGCCCTCGTTTTTCAATTTGTTTACTTGGCTGTTCGGTGGCTAGATTTTCCACTTTCAACGCCAAACGGCGTGGGGCAGCGAACCATTTTACTTGGCTGAATGTTAAACCTGCTTGATTAAGCTCTGCGGTAAAATTCTCCGCAAAAGCCGTAGCCAAGGTTTTTAACGCTTTCGGTGGCAACTCTTCAGTGCCGATTTCTACTAGGAAGTTTTGGGTTGTCATTGTTTTTATTTCTCTTTCAATTTGTATTCAGTCTTTGTAGGAGATGGTATCCATTCAATTTCGTGATATAACGCTGAACAATCTCCATAACGAGCATCGGTCGTATTTTCTGTATAATCTCGTGTTCCCACCAGCTTGCTATCATAGAAGAAAGCAATTAAATAATTGTCAAAATCAATAGGTGTAATCGGAGTAACAATGCCTGTTTTACACCATTGAGCATATGAGCCTCGTCCATTAGTACGTTTCATAATAGGGTTTCCCAGAATATTATTAACTTCCGACTCCGTCATTCCAGCTGTCAGTAGACTGGCTTTTTCAATAGGCTGGCGTGTTATTGAACAAGCACTCAATCCCAACGTTAATAAAATTAACAGTAATAAATTTGTTTTCATATTAATTTCCTTAAAATATTAGTAGTATCTCTTAAATTACAATTGTACAGGCAGTGCCTGCAATAATATGCAATTGGTTATTCACTCATTTTCCATGCTTTGTGTAGCTAATCTCGCCTTAGTAAATACTTCAAATCTCCCCCTAGCCCCATCTTTTTCAAAGAGGGGGAACTGTAAGGGTGGGAAAATTTTTTACAATTTTTTCAATAACCGTATCAAGTTCAAATAAAACTTCTTGATTATCAAATCTTAAAACTTGTAATCCTATTGAATTAAGTTCGACATCTCGAATACGATCACTTTCCTGATAATCATATTCATAATGCTGACGACCATCTAATTCAATCACCAAATTTGCTTTTGGACAATAAAAATCAACAATATAGCTTAATAATGGCTTTTGTCGATAAAAACGAAACCCTAATAACTGATCATTTCTAATTCTTTCCCATAGTCGCTTTTCAGGTTCAGTTTGTGCTGAACGCAATTTTTGTGAATTTAATTTTAACGATACATTTTTTAATTCCCCCTCTTTGAAAAAGAGGGGGTTAGGGGGAGATTTTTTCTCGCTTACTTCTTACATCCAGGAAATCCCAACGCCTCACGACTCGCATAATAAGCCTCTGCTACACCTTTGGTCAGTGTACGAATCCGCAAAATATACCGTTGGCGTTCCGTCACCGAAATCGCTTTGCGTGCATCCAGCATATTAAAGCTGTGTGCGGCTTTTAAAATGCGTTCGTAAGCAGGTAATGGTAACGGTTTTTCTAATTCTAACAAGGCTTTGGCTTCTTTTTCGTAATGGTCGAAACATTGGAATAAGAAATCCGTGTCGGCGTATTCAAAGTTATAAGTAGATTGCTCCACTTCGTTTTGGTGGAACACATCGCCGTAAGTGGTTTTGCCGAGTGGCCCGTCTGAATAAACTAAATCGTACACAGAGTCCACACCTTGAATATACATCGCCAAACGCTCTAAACCGTAGGTGATTTCGCCTGTGACAGGACGACATTCTAAACCGCCTACTTGTTGGAAATAGGTAAATTGGGTCACTTCCATACCATTCAACCACACTTCCCAGCCTAAGCCCCACGCGCCTAAAGTTGGGTTTTCCCAGTTATCTTCCACAAAGCGAATGTCATTTTGCGTTGGGTCAAAACCGAGCATTTTTAGGCTGTCTAAATAGAGTTCTTGAATATTATCAGGAGACGGCTTAATCACCACTTGGAATTGATAATAATGTTGCAAACGGTTTGGATTTTCGCCGTAACGACCGTCTGTTGGACGGCGTGATGGTTGTACATAAGCGAATGCCATTGGCTCAGGTCCTAAAGCACGCAGTGCCGTCATTGGGTGAGAAGTCCCTGCCCCCACTTCCATATCAAAAGGCTGTACAATGGTTGCCCCTTGTTTCGCCCAGTAATCTTGCAGGGCTAAAATCATCCCTTGGAATGTTTTTACGTTAAATGTTGTTGTCATAAGTTATCTCAAAAAATAATGAAAATTTGCACCGCATTATACGGGAAAATTGATGAATATAAAACGGTTATAAATCACCAAAACACACTTGCAACGCAGTAATTGCCGTCAATGCTGCCGTTTCAGTGCGTAATACTCGCTTGCCAAGCAAAATGTCGGTAAAGCCTTGTTGTTCGGTTTGGCTGATTTCTTGTGGCGACAAACCGCCCTCCGATCCAATCAGCAATCGCACACCAGCCGCAGGAATTTGCGGCAAAGTTTTAATGGAATACTTGGCTCTTGGGTGCAAATTGAGCTTTAACGTGCCATCTTGCTCCGCACACCAATCTTGCAATTTCATCATTGGACGAATTTCTGGCACCACATTGCGACCGCATTGCTCACAAGCAGCAATGACAATTTTCTGCCACTGCTGAATTTTTTTCTCCATTCGTTCCGCATCTAATTTCACACCACAACGTTCTGACCAAAGTGGCGTGATCACATTCACGCCCAATTCCACGGATTTTTGAATAGTAAATTCCATTCGTTCGCCACGAGAAATCACTTGTCCTAAATGGATTTTTAACGGGCTTTCTCGGTCATCAAGTTGACGATCTAAAATTTCGACACTGACCGTTTTTTTACTGCTTTCGGTAATTTGAGCAGGATAAATATAATTTGAGCCATCAAACAGCGCTAATTTTTCGCCAACCTGCATACGCAATACTCGCCCAACGTGATTGGCAGCATCTTCGCTGAGTTGGCAGTGGGTTTGATTTTCTAAAGGTTCGGGGTGATAAATTCTGGGTATTCTCATGGTTATTTCATATTTTTCATCAAGTCTCGCTATAATAAAGCAAAGTGCGGTGAAAAAAAACAAGGTTTTTTAAGGTTATTCGTAATTCAAATAAAAAAGTTCTGCACAAGACAGAACTTCTTTTTGAATAAGGGATGGCACGATAGATAGCAAATGCCGACGGTGATTATTCCACGTAACGACTAATTGCCCCCGCAATTTCCGTATCTTTATATAAGGCAGACACAACATCTTTTAAGGTGGCATCCAAGGATTTTTGAATATCGTTATTATTCACGCCTAACGCCCCCTCATCAATGCGACTTGCACCGAAGTTTTTGGTGAAGTTGCCTTTGATACCTTGCACATGCACTTCTAACTGCACTCTGGAAGTGATTTTATGACGAATGTTGCCCTCTTCGACTTTGGCATAAAATTCTTTCACCGTCACAAGCACATTGGTATTCACGCCATTTGTGGCTAAACGGAAACCTTTTGCGTTCAAGTCTTGTTGTACCACTTGTTGAAATAATTTTTCCACTGCTGGCGAAGAATAAAGTTTAAATAATGCACTATTCAGGGTGTAACTTGACACCTCGGTTTGACTCCGTCCGTCTTTACTCACCACATTCACAATGGCTTTTTGATTTTGCGTATTAAATGCGGTGGTGGCCGTTGGGGACTGAGGATTAAAGGTTAAGGTATTGCTCGGCGTGGAAGAACAGCCGGCTAATAAAAGGGCGCCTAATGCGAATGCCCCCCATGAGAATTTTTTAATCAATGTCATAATTGCTCCTTTTAGTAAGATGAAATTTATATGCACATATTCTTGCAAACTTCGTCAATAATGTATAGCCTTTGCGTAAAATTTTATGATAGGAAAGCCATTATGTCAAAACAACAAGAATTAGAGCAACGTTTAATTAACGAATTTCAACCGCACTTTGTGAAAGTGGAAAATGAAAGCTACATGCACAGTTCAGGAAAAGGGGCCGATTCGCATTTTAAAATTGTATTAGTCAGCGATAAATTTAATGGACTTCGCCAAGTGGCAAGGCACCGTTTGCTGTATCAACTTTTTGCACAAGATTTAGCCCAAAGCATTCATGCTTTAGCATTACACACTTATACGCTCACAGAGTGGCAAACCTTACAAGGAAATTATCCAACTTCACCGAAATGTGTCGGGGTGGGACAATAACGCTTTTGGGGTAGTTGAAAAACATCTTTACTTTTTTTTAACAAAAATAGGGAAAAAAATACGGTTAAACTGGAAGAATAATCAAATTTTGGTTAAAATACCTTGTTATTATTGTTTTTTATGAACAACAACACCGAATTTGAGTTTTTTATTTTTATGATTTCTTGGGGGGCTGTCTTGATTCTCCCTATGTTATCGCTCAAAGTGCGGTCATTATTTTGGAATTTTTCTAAAATAATGGCTTAATTTTCAACCCTAACGAAAAAGTAGTGCAAATAATGATTACGATTAAAAAAGGCTTGGATCTTCCTATTGCAGGAAAACCAGAACAAGTCATCCGTGACGGTAATGCCGTAACTGAAGTTGCTATGCTTGGCGAAGAGTATGTGGGTATGCGTCCTTCTATGAAGGTACGTGAAGGCGATGTTGTGAAAAAAGGTCAGGTACTTTTTGAAGATAAAAAGAACCCTGGCGTGGTTTTCACTGCTCCTGCAAGTGGTACTGTCACGACGATTCATCGTGGTGCCAAGCGTGTATTGCAATCTGTGGTGATTGCTCTGGATGGTAACGAACAAGAAACTTTTGCTAAATACGAAGTTTCTGCGTTAAATCAATTAAGCGAACAAGAAGTTCGTCAAAATCTACAATCTTCTGGTTTATGGACCGCATTTCGCACCCGTCCATTCAGTAAAATTCCAGCGGTTGATGCGGTTCCATCGTCTATCTTTGTGAACACCATGGATACTAATCCATTGGCAGCGGATCCTGCGGTAATTATTGAGCAATATGCCGATGATTTCGCTCATGGTTTAACCGTGCTAGGTCGTTTACACAACAAAATTAATTTGGTGAAAGCCGCTGGTGTTACCTTGCCAAGCGTAGGAACCGCAACCGTTCACGAAGTGAAAGGCGTTCATCCGGCTGGTTTGGTAGGAACACACATTCACTTTATTGATCCTGTCAGTTTCACAAAACATGTGTGGCATTTGAATTATCAAGATGTGATTGCGATTGGTAAATTATTTACCACCGGTGAATTGTTTACCGACCGTATTGTGTCTTTAGCCGGTCCACAAGTGAAAAATCCACGTTTAGTGCGGACCCGTTTAGGAGCGAATTTATCGCAATTAACCGCTAATGAGCTAAATGCCGGTAACAACCGTGTGATTTCAGGTTCTGTGTTAAACGGTGCCACCGCACAAGGCCCACATGATTACTTAGGTCGTTATGCCCTACAAGTCTCCGTGTTAGCCGAAGGTGACGAAAAAGAATTTATGGGTTGGATTACGCCACAAGCAGGCAAATATTCCATTACTCGTACCGTATTAGGTCACTTTAGCCGTAAATTATTCAATTTTACCACCGCAGTTAACGGTGGCGATCGTGCCATGGTGCCAATTGGTTCTTATGAACGTGTGATGCCATTGGATATTTTACCCACCTTATTATTACGTGATTTAGCCGCCGGTGATACGGATTCTGCCCAAACCCTAGGTTGCTTAGAGTTAGATGAAGAAGATTTAGCCCTTTGTACCTATGTTTGCCCAGGTAAAACCGATTACGGTGTCCTGTTACGTCAAGCATTAGAAAAAATTGAGAAGGAAGGTTAAAAATGGGGTTAAAACATCTTTTTGAAAAAATGGAACCCGCATTCCTACCTGGTGGTAAATTTGCCAAACTTTACCCTGTGTTTGAAGCAATGTTTACTTTGCTTTACACGCCAGGTACGGTAACAAAAAATGGGACACACGTACGTGATGCGATTGACTCAAAACGTATGATGATCACCGTTTGGTTAGCGTTGTTCCCTGCGGTATTCTATGGTATGTACAATGTGGGTCATCAATCCATCAATGCGATTGCAAGTCTTGCTACAACTGTTGATGCGTTAGCTACTCAAGATTGGCACTATGCGATTGTTCAATGGTTAGGTTTAGATGTTTCTTTAGATGCTGGTATCGGCAGTAAAATGGCATTAGGTGCGGTGTTTTTCCTACCAATTTACCTAACTGTTTTCTTGTTAGGTTCTGCGATTGAAGTTGCCTTTGCGGTAGTTCGTGGTCACGAAGTTAATGAAGGTTTATTCGTAACAACAATTCTGTTTGCTTTAGTTGTTCCACCAACCTTACCATTATGGCAAGCGGCTTTAGGGATTACTTTCGGTTTAGTCGTAGCGAAAGAAGTATTCGGCGGTGTCGGTAAAAACTTTATGAACCCTGCCCTTGCTGGTCGTGCATTCCTATTCTTCGCTTACCCTGCTCAAATTTCAGGTGATGCAGTTTGGACTGCGGCAGATGGTTTCTCTGGTGCAACCGCTCTTTCTCAATGGGCACAAGGTGGTGAAGCGGCATTAAAACACATCTCTACAGGTCAACCAATTACGTGGATGGATGCGTTTTTAGGCAATATCCCAGGTTCCATGGGGGAAGTTTCCACCCTTGCCTTAATTATCGGTGGATTGATTATTTTATTCGCTCGCATTGCGTCTTGGCGGATTATTGCCGGTACGTTCTTAGGTATGGTGATTACAGCGACAGCCTTTAACTTAATAGGTTCTTCAACCAACGCCATGTTCTCCATGCCTTGGCACTGGCACTTAGTGTTAGGTGGTTTTGCGATTGGTATGATCTTTATGGCGACTGACCCTGTTTCAGCGTCATTTACTGAAAAAGGTAAATGGTGGTACGGTGCGTTAATCGGCTTTATGGCAGTATTAATTCGTGTCGTCAACCCAGCTTACCCAGAAGGGATGATGTTGGCTATTTTATTCGCTAACTTATTTGCTCCATTGTTCGACTACTTAGTGGTGCAAGCAAATATCAAACGTCGGAGAGCTCGCAATGTCTAAATTTAATAAAGATAGCGTCGGCGGCACATTAACCGTCGTGGTGTTATTGAGCTTAGTCTGTTCTCTTGTAGTAGCGGGTGCGGCAGTGCTGTTAAAACCTACGCAAGATATTCAGAAACAACTTGATAAACAAAAAAATATTTTACAAGCTGCTGGTTTAATGCAGCCCAACATTAATGTTCAAGAAGTCTTTGCCAAATCCGTTGAGCCTAAAATCGTGGATTTAGCCACTGGTGACTATGTAGATGACGTGAAGAACTTTGACGCGAAAGTGGCGGCTAAAGATCCTGCGACCAGTATTGCCATCAGCCCTGATGACGATAAAGCACACATTAAAGTGCGGGCAAAATATGCCGAAATTTATTTAGTCAAAGATGATGCAGGCAATACTACTCAGGTCGTATTACCAATGTATGGTAATGGCTTATGGTCAGTGATGTATGGCTTTGTTTCGGTAGCCACTGATGCCAATACCGTGAAAGGTATCACCTACTATGAACAAGGTGAAACCGCTGGTCTGGGTGGTGAAATTGCGAATCCGCTTTGGCAGAAAAAATTTGAAAATAAGAAAATCTTCAACCCACAAGGTGATGTTGCTTTAGGTGTACACAAAGGTGGTTCTGCTGATGTAGAACACGGTGTAGATGCCTTATCTGGTGCAACCTTAACCTCTAACGGTGTAGATGGTTCAATTAAATATTGGTTCGGTCCAAATGGTTTCGGTCCATATTTGACCAAATTCAAAGCAGCAATGGGGGCAAACTAATGGCTAGCTCTAATTACAAAAAACTGTTGTTATCCCCAATTGCGGATAGCAACCCGATCGCATTACAAATCTTAGGGATCTGTTCTGCATTGGCGGTAACAACCCAATTACAAACAGCGGTCGTGATGGCGATTGCGGTAAGTTTAGTAACGGCTTTTTCAAGTTTATTTATTTCACTTATCCGTAATTATATTCCAAACAGCATTCGTATTATCGTACAAATGGCGATCATTGCCTCCTTGGTAATCTTGGTTGACCAAATTTTACGTGCTTATGCCTATGATTTATCCAAACAACTTTCGGTATTCGTTGGCTTAATTATCACGAACTGTATCGTCATGGGACGTGCGGAAGCCTTTGCCATGAAATCTGCTCCATTAGAAAGTTTTGTGGACGGTATCGGTAACGGTTTAGGTTATGGTGCCATTTTAGTTACCGTGGCATTTTTACGTGAATTAATTGGTTCAGGTAAACTTTTCGGTGTGACTATCTTCCAAACCATCAATGATGGCGGTTGGTATCAAACCAATGGGTTATTCCTATTAGCACCAAGTGCATTCTTTATTATCGGTTTCCTAATCTGGGGTTTAAGAACCTGGAAACCTGAGCAAGTGGAGAAATAAAATGGAACATTATTTAAGTCTATTTGTAAAGTCTGTATTCGTTGAGAATATGGCACTTTCTTTCTTCCTTGGTATGTGTACATTCCTTGCGGTGTCAAAGAAAGTTTCAACCGCCTTTGGTTTAGGGATTGCGGTTATCGTGGTATTAGGTATTGCGGTGCCTGCTAACCAATTAGTGTTTACTCACATCCTAAAAGATGGGGCCTTAGTGGAAGGGGTAGATTTAACCTTCTTAAACTTCATCACCTTTATCGGCGTGATTGCGGCATTGGTACAGATCCTTGAAATGGTATTAGATAAATTCTTCCCTGCCCTTTATAGTGCGTTAGGGATCTTCTTACCATTAATCACGGTAAACTGTGCGATCTTCGGTGGCGTATCTTTCATGGTGCAACGTGAATACAACTTCCCTGAATCCGTGGTTTATGGTATCGGTGCAGGGACTGGCTGGATGTTAGCGATTGTTGCATTAGCGGGTTTAACGGAAAAAATGAAATATGCTGACGTACCAGCAGGTCTCCGTGGTTTAGGTATCACCTTTATCACCGTAGGCTTAATGGCGTTAGGCTTTATGTCATTCTCAGGCATTCAATTATAAGGAGCGTATCGTGGATAGTAATTTTATTTTCGGTATCGGCATTTTTACAGCCCTTGTATTAGTGCTTGCAGTAGTTATTTTATTCGCTAAATCTAAATTAGTGGATTCGGGCGATATTACCATTTCTATCAATGATGATCCTGAAAAAGCGATCACCTTGCCAGCCGGTGGTAAATTATTAGGTGCTTTAGCCAGCAAAGGGATTTTCGTCTCCTCCGCTTGTGGTGGCGGTGGCTCTTGTGGTCAATGCGTGGTGAAAGTAAAATCTGGCGGTGGCGAAATTCTACCAACCGAACTTTCGCATATTACCAAACGTGAAGCCAAAGAAGGCTATCGTTTATCTTGCCAAGTGAACGTCAAATCTTCTATGGATATTGAATTGCCAGAAGAAATCTTTGGTGTGAAAAAATGGGAATGTACCGTTATTTCTAACGATAACAAAGCCACGTTCATCAAAGAACTTAAATTGGCCATCCCTGAAGGTGAAGAAGTGCCATTCCGTGCCGGTGGTTATATTCAGATTGAAGCGGAACCACATACTGTGGCATATAAAGACTTCGATATTCCAAAAGAATATCATGAAGACTGGGATAAATTTAATCTCTGGCGTTATGTTTCAAAAGTGGATGAACATATTATTCGTGCGTACTCTATGGCATCTTATCCAGAAGAGAAAGGCATTATTATGCTAAACGTGCGTATTGCTACACCACCGCCACGTAATCCAGACGTGCCACCAGGTCAGATGTCCTCTTATATTTGGTCATTAAAACCAGGTGATAAAGTCACGATTTCAGGGCCATTTGGTGAATTCTTTGCCAAAGAAACCGATAATGAAATGGTCTTTATTGGTGGTGGTGCCGGTATGGCACCAATGCGTTCGCATATCTTCGACCAATTAAAACGCTTACACAGTAAACGTAAAATGACCTTCTGGTACGGTGCACGTTCTAAACGTGAAATTTTCTATGAAGAAGATTTTGATATGTTAGCACGTGAAAACGATAACTTTGAATGGCATATTGCCTTATCTGATGCGTTACCAGAAGATAACTGGACAGGTTACACTGGCTTTATTCACAACGTGCTTTATGAAAACTATCTGAAAAATCACGAAGCCCCTGAAGATTGTGAATACTACATGTGTGGACCACCGGTGATGAATGCAGCGGTAATCAAAATGCTAGAAGGCTTAGGCGTTGAACACGAAAACATCTTATTAGATGACTTTGGTGGTTAATGCGTTATCTTTTAACCGTAGGGGCGGATCTACGTATCCGCCCATTAAAAACGGAGCGTAATTTTCGGACGGATACATCGATCCGCCCCTACAACACATTGAAACAGTTGATACCTTTATTAATATAATGAAAATATCCATCAAATACCTATTCCTTTTAATCTTAAGCCTTTTTCTCGTTGCTTGTGGCAAAGATCCCGAAATTATCACCCTATCAGGCAAAACCATGGGGACCACCTACCATATCAAATATATTGATAATGGCAAGGTAAGCCAACAAGCAGAACAAACCCATGAGCAAATTGAAGTGGTATTGAAAAAGGTGAATGACCAAATGTCCACCTATATTCCGACATCGGAATTAAGCCGTTTTAATCAAAATACACAAGTCAATCAATCCATTGAAATTTCCCCTGAATTAGGCAAAGTGATGGCGGAATCTATCCGTTTAAACAAATTAACAGACGGTGCATTAGATGTCACGGTGGGGCCTTTAGTCAATTTATGGGGATTTGGCCCTGATAAACGTTTGAATAGACAACCTAGTCAGCAACAATTAAATGAACGTCTCGCAAAAGTCGGCATTGATAAATTAAAACTAAGCCAACGTGCGGATAAATTTAGCCTAGAAAAAAGTATTCCGGAGCTTTATGTGGATTTATCTTCTATTGCCAAAGGCTACGGCGTGGATCAAGTGGCAGATTATTTAGATCAGCTCCATATTGCCAATTATCTGGTCGAAATCGGGGGAGAAATCCGAGCCAAGGGCAAAAATGCGGAAAACAAAGACTGGCAAATTGCCATTGAACAACCGAATGCTGATGGTTCTCGTTCCGCCCAAAAAATTGTCGGTTTGAAAAATTTAGGCATGGCGACATCTGGAGATTACCGTAATTATTTTGAACAAAATGGTATTCGTTATAGCCATGAAATCGATCCTAAAACAGGTTACCCAGTGCAACATAATCTCGCTTCGATCACGGTATTACATCCTTCTGCCATGACTGCAGACGGCTTATCCACGGGATTATTCGTACTAGGCGAACAAAAAGCACTGGAGATAGCAGAACAACAAGGCATTGCCATTTATATGATTATTAAAACCGATAAAGGTTTTGAAACCAAAATGTCATCAAAATTCACCGCACTTTTAGCGGAACAACATCAATAAGGAAATATTATGCAAGTTTTTTTAGTTACCTTTGGCATTTTTATGCTGGTTATTTTCGGCATGGCGTTAGGGTATATTGTTAAACGTAAATCTATTCAAGGAAGTTGTGGGGGCATTTCTGCTTTAGGCATGAAAAAAGTTTGTGACTGCGATGAACCTTGTGACAATTTGAAAGATAAAGTAGCCAAAGGCGAAGCCGATCCAAAAGAATTAGAACGCTTTGCGAAACCTGCGTTTTATGAAGTGAAGTAATGTAGAACCCTCACCCTAGCCCTCTCCCAAAGGGAGAGGGAACGATTTTTAGGGCGAAGATTAAAATAAAATTATTCCTCATTCTGCCCCCTCTCCCTTTGGAAGAGGGCTAGGGTGAGGGTAAAAAAAGAGATACCCTATGCAATCAAAAACCTATAACGATCATTTCCCAACCCTAACCCCCGATCAACTCGCCCAAAACCAAACCAAAAAAGTTATTGTGGGGATGTCAGGTGGTGTAGATTCCTCGGTTTCCGCCTTTATCTTGCAACAACAAGGCTACCAAGTGGAGGGCTTGTTTATGAAAAACTGGGAAGAAGATGATGATACGGATTATTGTACTGCCGCAGCCGATCTCGCCGATGCACAAGCAGTTTGCGATAAACTGGGCATTCACTTACATAAAATCAATTTTGCAGCGGAATATTGGGATAATGTCTTTGAGCATTTTCTTAGCGAATATAAAGCAGGCCGTACGCCAAATCCTGATATTCTCTGTAACAAAGAAATTAAATTCAAAGCCTTTTTAGAATATGCGGCAGAAGATTTAGGTGCGGATTATATCGCCACAGGGCATTATGTTCGCCGTTCGGGTGATGATGAGCATGCTCGATTATTACGTGGTTTAGATAGCAACAAAGATCAAAGCTATTTTCTTTACACCTTAAGTCATCAGCAAGTTGGGCAAAGTTTATTTCCTGTGGGGGATATTGAAAAGCCTATTGTTCGAGCCATTGCTGAAGATTTAGGTTTAGTCACTGCCAAGAAAAAAGATTCCACCGGCATTTGCTTTATCGGCGAACGCAAATTCAAAGATTTCTTAGCACGTTATTTGCCTGCTCAACCGGGTGAAATCCGTACCGTAGAGGGTAAGTTAGTGGGTCATCACGACGGATTAATGTATCACACCTTAGGACAACGTAAAGGTTTAGGCATTGGTGGAGTACAAGGATTAAGCGAAGAACCTTTTTATGTGGTAGAAAAAGATTTAATCAATAATGTGCTTATTGTCGCACAAGGTCACGATAATTCAGCCTTACTTTCAACCGGTTTAACGGCAAGCCAACTATATTGGGTCGATCGCCAGCCGATTCGCCAGAATCTACGCTGTACCGTAAAAACACGTTATCGTCAGGAAGATATTGCTTGTGAAATTATCCCACGAGATGATGATAATATCCGTGTCGTTTTTGATGAACCCCAAATTGCCGTCACGCCAGGACAAAGTGCGGTGTTTTATCAGGGAGAAATTTGTTTGGGTGGCGGGGTGATTGAAACGCAAGTGAAATAATTCTGTTTTTGAATATTGAGCTATGACTTGATAAATGAATGTAACCCATAAAAAAAGAGCATAACGCTCTTTTTTATCATATTTCAAACCCACTAATTTTTCTCAAAACGTTGTAATTCTTTTTTCGTATGATTTTCTACACCCTGTATGTTAAAAAAATCACAATTCAGTTGTTG
>NZ_JBPDVH010000013.1:0-13777 GCF_051851555.1 Lonepinella sp. BR2474
ACGTTTAGTTATACGGCAGTTAACTCTTAAAATATTTTATTTTAAATTACAATAAATTATATCGTGAATTCGAGTCCGGCCACTGCACCAATTCAAAGAAAAGACGGTTTTACGCCGTCTTTTTTATTGTCCCTCTCTCAAAACGTTTTCTCAAAATTCAAAAACAAGCGTTGTTTATCATAACTATACAACTCACTTAAATTACTGGATACCTTATTGAAACTATAGGAAAGTTTTGGGGTGATTCCCCAGAAATGCCAGTTTTGTTTCCACAAGGTGAGGGTGCCGCCCCATTCTTTGTCTTGGCGTGTTTTGAGCAATAAACGGTGTGGAGTTTGGTAGTTTTTATGGGCGTAGTAGAGGTTTAAACGGGTACTAATGCCCGCCCACCAACTTTGTCCCCAACCGGCACGGAGGGATTTTCGGTGGTAGCTGTAAATGGCGTCATTGGCTCGTTCTTTGCTGTAATCGGTGCCGAGGTAGAAATAGCGTTTGGCGTCAGGGAGATACATTAACGTGCCAGAATAAAGGGCGGTATGGCTATTGGCATCTGCGTAGTGAATTTGTTTGGTTTTTCCCCATTCACCGGCGACTGAAAGGCGCCAGTTAGGGGAAAACCAATGTTCCACTTCCGCACGAGTGCCGAAAGCACCAGTATAACGATGATTACCGAGCCAACGCCATTCGTAGAAAGGCAAAATAGCAAGGCGATTATCGGTATTTTGATATTGATAACCAAGAGAAGTGCGGTTAATAATATCGTCGAATTGATGATTATCCCAATATTGTTTGGCCGAGAAGTCATTTTCAAAGAGGATATAATGGCCATTGAGGAGATTAAATTTTTTGGACAAATTAAAGCCATAATTGATCCCATGAGCTTTTTGAGGCAAGGATTCAGGGCTTTTTAGCCAAGTGGAATTGCCAATATGAATACGATCAGATTTGGCGGCATTGTTGACATTATTTTCTTGTAAGTAACTAAAATTAAAACTCAGATCCCAACTGTTGCGTTGATGCAAGGCGTTTAAATATTGCTCATTGATTTGAGCAATCTCAGCGGGTGGATTGTCTGCTCGCAGCCGTTCGAATTGATCTTGCGCCGCACTGTCTTGATAATCTTCATATAATGCTTTGGCCAATAAAAAACGCACGGGGGCAAAATTGTCATTTTCACTTAGAATTTGACGCAGGCGTTTAATCGCTGGGCGAAGTTCGCTTTGCGCCAGTTCAAGATTGGCTTTGGCGTATTCAATCAGGGTGACATCGGGCTGTGGGGTTTGTTGATAGAGTGGAATTAACCGTTCCACTAATTCCCATTGTTGGGTATCAATCAAATTATTCAATAATTGGCGCGCAATTTCAGGGTGTTGAATAAGTTCATCATCGGTGAATTCAATAATATTTGGTGTGTCCGCAGAGGAAACTTGTTCTGGTGTGATATTGGGTGCTAATGCAACGGGGAGGGTGGGCGTGGCCACTTTGATGTCTTTGTCTGGTTCATTTTGTACGGTAATGTCAGCCTTAACCTGTGTGCTGAAAAAAAGAAAAAGTGCGGTGTGAATAAGATGATTTTTTGTCATGGTAACGCCCTCTATACTATGCCTATATTATCAATGTGGGATAGGGTCAAAAAAGCCCACCGCAGTGGGCTATAATTAAACGTATTAGATGTTTATTTTTTCTCTGCTGGATAGGAATAATTTCCCTCACGAGTGGCACCAAAAATAAAGTCATGTCGATTTTTTAAGGGGTAATAGCGATTGCCATTTGTAGGGTTTTCACTGTAATTTTTATATTCCCCTCCACCAAGAATTTCCTCGGCATTTGGGCCGACAAAGGTGCCGTAATATTGTCCCTCATCGTTTAAATTACCACTGAGAAAATCAGCAAAGGACTGTTTATTACGTAATGTTTGATTATCTGCAATAATTTTACCACTAAACCTAATTGTATCGCTTTTGTGCTCAATTTTAGTGTCTTGCAAAATGGCATTATCCATCTTTTTGGTATCATAAGAGGTGATTTTGCCCGAAATATTTTGTTTGCCAAAATCCGCCACTAATTCAATATTACCAATTTTACGATCTTGTGGGACATCGGGATAAGTGTTTTTATGAAGATCATAATCTTCTTTTTTATATCGATTTCGTGATGACAAGACATTCCCTTGATACACAGCGGTTTGTCCCTTAGTGACAATATCAGAAGATTGTGGCGCAAGATATTCGCCGCTATAGGCGATTTTATTATTTGGGCGTGTGGCATTTTTAGCAACAGCCGTGGTTCCAACTGCCATTCCCTCCCTGTAGGTTGCTTTACTGAAGTCTTTGTTCGTGAAAACAGGGGAATTATCCCATACGGCATAACTCGAATATTTTTGATTAACAAAAATAATGTCTAAATTGGTTGGATCTGGGTTATCTTCCTTCGCCACATGTTGGATTTTTTGTGGGTTAATCTCATAATGGCTAACATCAATATTTGGGGTCGGTTGAGAATGGAAAAGAACATAACCGTCCTCAGTATAAAAATGTCTGTAGCTATGGGGATCTGTAAACCAACTTTGTGGTATTTTGTAAATGGCACGATTTGGGTCACTGATGTTACTGAACAATAATACCCGCCATTTTTTATCGCTGCGATCATTTTTTTCAATTTGCGCACGGGTTAATTCAGTGGGTTTATTGGGCTGTTCTTGGGCTAATTTTTCTTTTTCTGCTTTTTCTTTTTCGGCTTGTTCTTTAGCCCGTTTTTCTTGTTCCGCTTTTTCTTTGGCTAGTCGATCTTGCTCGGCTTTTTTGGCCGCATTTTCTTTGGCAATTCTGTCTTGCTCCGATTTTTTGGCTGCATCTTCTTTGGCGATGCGTTCTTGTTCCGCTTTTTCAGCCGCAGCTTTGGCCTCTTGTAATTTTTTCTCTGCCTCAGCTTTTGCGTTGACATCCGTTTCCGCATTTACCTTAGCTTGCGCCTCTTGCAGCGCCTTGGCTTTAGCCTCAGCCTCTGCTTTAGCTTTTTCTGCAGCTTGTTGTGCCGCCTTGGCTTTGTCACTGGCTTCTTGTGCTGCCTTGGTTTCGGCCGTATTGGCAGGGGTCGTATTGACCTCTGGCTGAGTCGTATTTTGAGTGCTATTTGGGGTGGTCGATGTGCGATTATCATGGTCACCACTACTGCTACATGCGGTTACTGCTAATCCAACCCATACTGCGATGGCAGTCATTTTAAAAGTTTGTTTCAACATAATATGTCCTTTTTAAGATTAGAAATAGAAGAATGATTACAACATAATAAAGTTATCACTTATCGCAGTGATAACAGCATAATACACTTCAAAAAAAAAAAACAAGTGAATTTTTACTCCAAAAAATAAGCTAATTGACTTCAAATGTTAGTGTATCGATTCAGCTATTTCCGTTGAAACCGAAAAGTGCGGTTATTTTTGAGAGAAAAAGCAATAGCACTATTAAAAACATATAACAATGCAGTATAATAAGGATTATTTTTTATATTGTAACGGAAATACAATGAGCCAGTTTTTTTATGTTCACCCTGAAAATCCACAAGTGAGATTAATTAATCAAGCGGTGGAGATTTTGAAAAGTGGTGGGGTGATTGTTTACCCAACCGATTCGGGTTATGCTCTAGGTTGTATGATGGGCGATAAGCATGCAATGGATCGCATTGTGACCATTCGTCAGTTGCCAGAGGGGCATAATTTTACTTTGGTATGCAGTGATTTATCGGAACTATCCCATTATGCCACGGTGAGTAATGTGGCTTATCGGTTAATCAAAAACAATACACCGGGGCGTTACACCTTTATTTTGACGGCGACCAAAGAATTGCCTCGTCGTTTGATGACATCAAAACGTAAAACCATTGGGTTGCGTGTGCCAGATAATCAAATTGCCTTGGATTTGTTAAAGGCCTTGGGCGAGCCGATTTTATCTTGCTCGTTGATGTTGCCGAAAGAAGAACATATTACGCAATCCGATCCCGAAGAAATTCGTGATCGCTTAGAACATCACGTGGATTTAATTATTCACGGTGGTTATTTAGGTCAAGACCCGACAACCGTGGTGGATTTGACTGAGGACATTCCGGTTATTTTACGTGAGGGTAGTGGTAGCATTACGCCGTTTATTTAGCCGTTTATTTTAATTATGACGCTTGGGAAAGCGACAACAAAGGACACATTTATGAAATTTCAATCTCAGCCTCGCTCAACAGAACGTTCAACCGAACGCTCCACAGATCGTAACTGCAATCGTAGCACAAATCGTGACACAGGACGAAACGAAAAACGAGGCGAAAAATCACCGCACTTTAATCCCCGTATGGGTCAAGAAAGAGGGCGTCAAGAGAAAGATCAGCAAGTGCCAAAAGGGCGTTTAGACCGCTCTCGTGGTGAACGTAACTCGGTGAAATCCAGTTCAAATAACCCAGATAAAGCACCGTTTGAACGTAAACCCTTGCCGATGCGTAAACCTAAACCTGTTGCGGTCACGGAAAATAAGCCGACGGTCGCCGGTGAAAAATTACAGAAGATTTTAGCCAATGCGGGACAAGGTTCACGCCGTGAAATTGAGGCGATTATCGCCGCTGGACGGGTGAGTGTCGATGGGAAAATGGCCACGCTAGGTGATCGTGTCACCGTGCATTCTGGCTTGAAAATCCGCATTGATGGCCATTTAATTAATTTAACAGCGGTGCAAAAAGAAGTTTGCCGTGTATTAATGTATTACAAACCTGAGGGCGAATTATGCACCCGAAGTGACCCAGAGGGACGTGCCACCGTATTTGATCGTTTGCCACGTTTGGTTGGTTCACGTTGGATAGCCGTAGGTCGCTTAGATATTAATACCTCCGGTTTATTATTGTTCACCACCGATGGCGAATTGGCCAATCGTTTAATGCACCCAAGTCAAGAAGTGGAGCGTGAATATTCGGTGCGTGTGTTTGGCGAGGTGAATGACGCCATGATTGCTCGCTTGCGTAAAGGCGTGCAGTTAGAAGATGGACTTGCCAATTTTAAAAGCGTGAAAGCCATGGGCGGCACGGGGTTAAATCAATGGTTTGATGTGACCTTAATGGAGGGGCGCAATCGTGAAGTGCGTCGTCTGTGGGAAAGCCAAGGTATTCAGGTCAGCCGTTTAATTCGTATTCGTTACGGCAATATTAAATTGATGAAATCTTTGCCTCGGGGGGGTTGGGAAGAAATGGATTTAGCCAATGTGAATTATTTGCGTGAATTGGTGGGGCTGGCGCCTGAAACCGAAACGAAATTAGATATCACTCAGCCAAAACGTCGCTCTAATACAGGCAAAATTCGTAAAGCCGTGAAACGTTACACTGAAATCAGTAAGCGTTATAAAAAAGCCTAGTTTGACATTCCTTTAAAGAGAAATTTTTATGAAAATTCAACAGCTACGTTATATTGTGGAAATTGTTAATCAAAATTTAAATGTCACGGAGGCGGCTGCAGCGCTGTATACTTCGCAACCGGGGATCAGTAAACAGGTCCGTTTATTGGAAGAAGAATTAGGGCTAGAAATTTTTGAGCGTAATGGCAAACACATTAAATCCGTTACGCCGGCGGGCAAGAAAATTATTGGTATTGCGCGTGAATTGTTGGTGAAAACCCAAGCCATTCGGGCGATTGCGGATGAATATACTCAGCCGAATCATGGCGTGTTACGCATTGCCACGACGAATACACAAGCACGTTATATGTTGCCGTCGGTGATTGAACGTTTTTCAAAACAATATCCCGATGTCAGTTTACATGTACATCAAGGTTCACCGAATCAAATTTATGATGCGTTGTTGTCTGGCGAAGTGGATTTAGCCATTACCACTGAGGCACAATATTTATTTGATGATTTGGTGCTGTTGCCTTGTTATTTTTGGAACCGTTCGGTGGTGGTGAAAAAAGATCACCCGTTGGCGAACGTGAAAAATTTAACTATTGCAGAATTGGGTAAACACCCGTTAATTACCTATACGTTCGGGTTTACTGGTGTATCGGATTTGGATTATGCCTTTAACAGCGAGGGTATTTTGCCGAATATCGTGTTTACGGCCACTGATGCGGATGTCATTAAAACCTATGTTCGCTTAGGTTTGGGCGTGGGGATTATCGCCTCCATGGCGCATACTGAGGCTGATACGGATTTAGTTGCTATTGATGCAAGCCATTTATTTAATGCGAGTATGACGCAAATTGCCTTTAAACACAGTACGTTCTTGCGCAATTATATGTACGATTTTATTAATTATTTTTCACCGCACTTAACTCGTACGTTAGTGGAAAAAGCCGAATCTATGCACGATAATAATGCCGTTAAACGCTTGTTTGACGGGGTGCAGTTGGAGAATAAATAACAAAAAATAAGGTGCATTTTATGCACCTTATTTATTTTCTTTTTTATTAGGAACTTGCGTTCCTTTTTGTGTTAGAAACTAGCGTTTCTTGGCGCTCTAGGGAACGGAATCACATCACGGATATTTTGTACACCAGTGACATAGACGATTAAACGTTCAAAACCTAGTCCAAAACCTGAATGTGGCACGGTGCCATAACGGCGTAAATCACGATACCACCAGTAATCCTCTGGGTTTAATCCCATTTCGATCATACGTTTATCTAACACATCCAAACGTTCTTCACGTTGTGAACCCCCGATAATTTCACCAATTCCCGGTGCTAATACGTCCATGGCGGCCACGGTTTTGCCGTCATCATTTAAACGCATATAGAATGCTTTAATGTCTTTCGGATAGTTTTTCACCACCACAGGGGATTTAAAGTGTTCTTCAGCTAAATAACGTTCGTGTTCAGAAGATAAGTCGATTCCCCAAGATACTGGGAATTCAAATTTCTTACCCGATTGTAATAACACCTCGATAGCATCGGTGTAATCAATTTGCGCAAAATCGGAACTGACAAAATTTTCTAAACGGGTAATCACCTCTGGATCCACATGTTTAGCAAAGAATTCTAAATCATCACGGCGTTCGGCTAATACGGCACGGAATACGTATTTCAACATATCTTCGGCTAATTTAGCGTTATCGTTCAAATCAGCAAAGGCCACTTCAGGTTCCATCATCCAGAATTCCGCTAAGTGACGTGTGGTATTTGAATTTTCCGCACGGAATGTTGGCCCGAATGTGTAGACCTTGCTTAATGCACAAGCATAGGTTTCTGCATTTAATTGACCCGATACGGTTAAGAAAGATTCACGTCCAAAGAAATCTTGCGAAAAATCCACCGCACCTTTGTCGTTACGAGGTAGATTTTCTAAATCAAGGGTAGAAATACGGAACATTTCGCCCGCCCCCTCAGTATCTGATGCAGTGATAATTGGGCTTGCTACCCAATAGAAACCTTGCTCATGGAAGAAACGATGAATCGCTTGGGCTAAACAATGACGCACACGAGCCACGGCACCGATAATATTGGTACGAGGGCGTAAATGTGCCACTTCACGTAGGTATTCGATACTGTGGCGTTTTGCTGCCATTGGATAAGTATCGGGATCTTCTACCCAACCCGCCACTTCCACGCTTTGAGCTTGTAATTCCACCGCTTGTCCCTCGGCAGGGGATTCTACCACCGTGCCTGTCACAACCACGGAACAACCCGTGGTTAAACGTAACACTTCCGTTTCATAATTCGCTAAATCGTTATTTACAATCGCTTGAATAGGGGCAAAGCAAGAACCGTCATAGACAGCCAGAAAAGAAAGGCCCGCTTTTGAGTCACGGCGAGTTCTCACCCAACCACGCACAGTTACGCTTTCACCAATCGCAACTTTACCTTGCAGTACGTCGGTGATAGAGGCAATTTTTGTCATTTTTAATCTCCGAAATCAAAATATTATTATTCATAAAAAATTCTGCTTAGTTTACCTTAAATTCAGTGATTTACCAAAAAATCCCTGAAAATATTTGCGAAATACGGCATGTCGTGCTGCTTTTTTGCGTTGCTGAAAAGATTAAGCAAAAAAATTTTGTGATCTATGTCGAATTTTGAACATTTATTGATTGCAGAAAATACAAAAATACTTAATCATATGAACAGGTAACAAGGCATGACGCTTGTTTTTTATCATTAGACCGAAATGAGGTATCGTATGGAAGTTGGTGTTGTTAAATGGTTTAATAATACAAAAGGTTTTGGCTTTATTAATAAAGAGGGCAGTGATGAGGATATTTTTGCTCATTTTTCTGTGATTGAAATGGAGGGGTATCGTTCATTAAAAGCGGGCCAAAAAGTGAATTTTGAGGTTTCACATGGCGAAAAAGGTTCGCAAGCCACAAAAATTATTCCTATTTTTGAATAGACAGGATGATTAACAAAAAAGTGCGGTAAAAATCATGTTATTTTTACCGCACTTTGCTGTTTCTATTTGTTAACGTATTAATTCGGTTTTTTCTTCGATTTCTTGGCTTTATAAATTTTATAAGCTACGTATAACACGACCGCAGCCACGATAACATAAATACCGTGTTGACCATTTTTCACCTGTTGAGCCAACCAATCTCGATTATCTGCGCCATGATAGCCGAGGTAAACCCAAATCGGCACAGAAATAATCGCTGCACAGAAATCTAACAACACAAAGCGAGTATAACTCACTCGATTTGTGATGCCTGATACCATATAAATCGGGGCACGTAAGCCAGGTAAGAAACGTGCAATAAATAAAACTCGATTACCATATTGATCAAACTTTTCCCTTACCATTTTTAAACGTTTGGAGGAGAGTAATTTGCGCAATGGGCGGAAACGTAAGATTTTTACCCCATAAATACGGCCTAACCAATACATGGTGCTATCACCCGCTAATACGCCGATCATACTCACCACCAACATCATATGCACATTCACATTTTCAGGATAAAGGCCCGCAATAATGCCACCAGAAACCAAAGTAATATCTTCTGGAATCGGCACGCCAAAGCCACAAATAATCAATACAAATAAAACGGCCCAATAGCCATAATCAGTAAAAAAGTTAATTAACACATCCATGAAAAAATCCTATAAATATGAAACAAAATCTTGTATATCGACCGTTCTACATTCACGTTCTATCTTGTCATTTTCTGCTGTACCGACTAATAAGAGAGCCACAATTTTTTCTTGTTCGGTGCAATGTAAGGCTTGACGTAAGGCGTTGCCGTCGCTCCATTTTCCCGTAATCCAGACGTTATCAAAGCCCAAATCTTGTGCTGCAAGTTGAATGCCGTAAGCTGCACAACCCGCAGTAACAAGCTGTTCCCATTCTGGCACTTTGGCAATCGTCGAATCCAATTTTGCGATCACCGCAATCACCATTGGATTGGCACAGAGTTTATCAATTTTGTCGAATTGTTTTTGTTCTAAATTCAGGTCCGTTGCCACTTGAGTTAAGGCGTTGGCAAGCGTGGTTAAGCCGTGATTTTCAATGACCACAAAGCGATAAGGTTTTAATTTGCCATGATCGGGTGTGCGCAATGCGGCTTGGAAAATTTGTTCAAGTTGTGCTTTATTGGGGGCAGGCGCCACTAATTTTTTATTTGATCGACGATTGATCAGTAATTCTAATGCGTTCATAACGCTCCTTTCCTCTTTTCTTTACTTTCTTGCTTATTTTAACGTGCATGATTTTAACATAAAAATACCGTGAAAACTTCTCATTTTTGCGGTATATTTCCTTTCAATTCAATAGCTCATCGGTGAATTTGTATTATTTTTTGCCATTTACCGTTTATATTAAGAGGATGTTATGCAACTCATTTTTCGTTTTTTAAAGCAGTGTTGGAAAGCCTTAAACGTTGTTCGACGTGTAGTAATGAATGTGGTTTTTTTGTTATTCGTTTTGGTGTTTATCACATTTGTGAGTTTATTCCATGCACCAACTAAGCAAACAGAATTAGTCGGTGAACAAGGCGCATTGGTGTTAAATTTAGACGGTTATCTGGCGGATAATCGAGAGCAAACAATGACTTGGCAAAAAGCCTTAAACACCTTGGATAGCAATCAAGTGGCTCGTCAAATTTCAACATTTGACGTGGTCTATGCTATTGAAAATGCCAAGAATGATGACCGAATTAAAGGGATTGTGCTAGATTTAAATTATTTTGAGGGCGCCGATTTGCCGGCGTTGGAATATGTTGGTCGTGCTTTAAATGCTTTCAAAGCACAACATAAACCCGTGATTGCCATGGCAGATAATTATACGCAAGGGCAATATTTTCTTGCCAGTTTTGCGGATGATATTTATTTAAATACCGTGGGAACCGTGGATATTCACGGCTTATCGGCTGAAAATTTGTATTTTAAATCCATGCTAGAAAAATTAGCTGTCACGCCGCACGTTTTCCGTGTGGGAACCTATAAATCAGCGGTAGAGCCGTTTTTACGTGATGATATGTCACCTGAAGCCAAAGCCAATGCACAACGTTGGTTAGGCGGTATGTGGCAAAATTTCCGTGACGTTGTCGCAAAAAATCGCCAAATTCCGAGCAATGATGTCTTGCCAGACAGTCAAGAATATTTGGCAAAACTAAAAGCCTTACAAGGTGACAGCACCGCTTATGTGAAACAACGGCATTTAGTGACGCAATTAGCCAGTCGTGCTGAAACACAACAAAAACTCACCGCAGTTTTTGGTCCATCAATGCAAGATGAAAGTTATGCGTTTAAAAATGTCGATTTTGATGCTTATTTAAGTGCGTTACCTGACCGTCAACAAGGGGACAGTGCGTTTTCTGAACCAACCCATAAAATTGCCGTTGTGAATGTCGAGGGGACGATTATTGATGGTGAGAGCTATGAAAATGAAGTTGGTGGCGATAGCGTGGCGTATTTACTACGTCAAGCTGCTCAAGATGAGGCGGTTAAAGCGGTAGTTTTACGTGTAAATAGCCCCGGTGGTAGCGCTTTTGCCTCTGAAATTATTCGCCAAGAAATCGATCATTTGCAAGCATTAGGCAAACCTGTTGTGACCTCAATGGGTTCAATGGCCGCCTCGGGGGGCTATTGGATTTCGAGCACCACGGATTATATTGTGGCGGATAGAAATACGATTACCGGTTCTATTGGTATTTTCGCTATGTTCCCGACCTTTGAAAATAGCTTGAAAAAAATTGGCGTAACGGCGGATGGTGTAAGCACTTCAAAATTAAGCGAAATATCATCAGTGAGTCCATTATCCGAGGAATTAAAACAGGTATTTCAATTAGAAATTGAGAACGGCTATGATCGCTTTTTGGACGTGGTGAGCCGTGGACGGCAGTTATCAAAAACGGATGTGGATAAAGTCGCACAAGGACAAGTTTGGCTAGGACAAGATGCGTTACAACATAAACTCGTGGATGAACTCGGTGACTTTGAAACTGCGGTGAAAAAAGCGGAAGAATTGGCTAATCAGAAAAATAATGAGCAAGCAGAGTATTCCGTAGAATGGTTTGATGAACAACCGCAAGGATTTAAAGCGTTACTGCAAGCCCTACAAACAGAGGCGAAGTTGTTTGTTAACCGTTCGGTAAGCGAGATGATTGGATTGCCAAAACCAGTTGAACAAGTGGGAAGTCAACTTGGTGTGTTGAGTAAATTTAATGATCCGAAAGGGCAGTATTTGTATTGTTTGAATTGTGGGGGAGTGAAGTAAATTCTTTAGCAAACAAAAAAATGCGACCTTTCGGTCGCATTTTAAATATTGATTTAATGGCGTATTACCATTGGTAACCGATACCTACACCGGCACCCACATCACCACGACTATTGGCATTACCTTGAAGTTTTAAGAGTACTTTACCGCTATCGCTTGCACGTGAATAACCGACGGCGAGTGCACCTTCACCTTTGAAAGTACCTGCTGAGGCGGCGACCATTGATTTACCTGGAATGTAAACTTGTGGTAATGATGCTGCAGCATTTGAACCCGCTACACCCGCACGCATATCTTTGTTTACACGATTGATGCGGTTGTTGACACCTTTTAATTGGCTTACGTTCACTGCATCAGTATCAGCCGTACCTGCCGCTACGTTCTTAATTTGAACGGGGGCGCCGGTGTTACTGTTACCGACAACAAGGTTACCCTCTTTATCGCTTGAAAGTTTCGTTGTGCCCACCGTAGCGGAGTTCACTTGAATATTCTCAGCCAAGCCGTAAGTGACAGTTGGGTTGGTATCGTTATCTGCAATATTCACCACTAAATTTTTACCTGCTACGTAAGTGATGTTATCACCCGCAGAGATTTTGGTGGATCCATCATGTTCTTCAACTTGAGTATCGCTGTTTTTAACCGTCACTGTATGGTATGCGCTGTTAATCGCATTGGCTACCGTGCCTACTGTGGCAAGTTTACCATTTGCTGCCGCTTTTTCTTCTTCGGTTGCATTTGGATTAAGACCGTCAATCACGATTTTACCTTCTGGTAATCCTAAAGTATCAGAAAGCACAAGCGCATTAATTGGTGCGGTGGCGTTATACAACTGGCTACCATTAATGGCTTGGGTGCTAGTTGGTGAAATATCGCCATCTGCTACGCCGTTCAAGACGACGGCGTTACCGTTACCGTCAGCGAAGTTCAACGTTTGTGTGGTTACGTCATTCCCTTTGTCATCTTTTACAGTGACAGGCGTTGAAGTAATGGTTGTACCATTCACATTTGTGCTGTTTACCGAGATGTCTTTCGCTAACGCATAGGTGACATTCGTTACGCCATCGGCTTCAACAGTAATGTTAGACACTAAGTTTTGACCTGCAACATAGTTTACCGTGTCGCCAGCATTGATTTGCTGTGCCTCGCCACCTTGTGTGATTTCTTTTGAAGTAGAAGACACGTTGATGGTATGGTAAGCAGAGTTAATGGCATCTGCAACATCTTGTGCGGTGGTTAATGCATCTGGGCTTGAACCCGCACCAACTTTACCCGTACCTGTTGCCGTGGTTACATCACCTGTATACGCAACGGCATCTTTATTTGGAACACCGTTAGTCACGTCAGCCGCTGCATAGTATACATCGCCGACTTTCACTAACGCATTACCATTTGCATCGGAGTAAACATTTGGTCCCGCATTCACTAAGTTACCAGTGTTCGCTGCGATTTGTGTTGTTGTGGTGGTTACTGGGTTACCCTCTTTATCAACAACTGGTTTACCGTTTTTATCTAACACAGGGACTTCAACTTTTTTCGTGGTGATGGTTGTTTCATCAACATTAACGTTGAATGTAACATTGACCAATGTACCATCATCATTTGGCGAGGCCACCGCTGTTGTGCCTGTACCATTGACGAAGTTCACTGTATCATAGGCTTTAACAAAGTCTTTTGCGTCGCCATTTTCTTGCAAGTTCCAACCAGAATTTAACACATCACCTAAGGTTGCCACTTTGGTTTCATCTGCGTCAGTTGGCGCCACTGCACTTGGTGCATTAGTGGTGTTGCTAACCGTACTGTCTAAACCAGTAATGGTGTTGCCTGCAATATTGATTGGGCCTTTCACATTAGCCGCATCAACGGTTTGTGTATTACCGTCTTTATCTGTGTAAGTGTAGTTGCCATCTTTATCTTTGGTGACATTGTAAACGTTGCCGTTTTCATCGGTGTAAGTGTCGCCACCCACAATGACAGAATCCACTTGAATGTCTTTATCTAAACCGTAGGTCACAACAGGTGTTGTTGTGTTCTTATCGTCCATTTTCACCACAAGGTTTTTACCTGCGGCATAAGTGATGTTATCACCCGCTGAAATTTCAGTGGACAGGTTAGAG
>NZ_JBPDVH010000014.1:0-12171 GCF_051851555.1 Lonepinella sp. BR2474
TTCGAGTCCGGCCACTGGCACCAACTTCATAAAAAGACGGTTTTATGCCGTCTTTTTTTATTGTCCGTAATCTTACGCTGATATACGCAAACACCAGTACGCAAAAGGCTTTAACGTTCCTTACGTTCTTCCGTGGTTTTACGTTTTATTATTTTCTCTTATGTTGACAACCGCAAATTTTAGTTATACGGTTAGTTATACGGGATCGGGATATAACTAAAAAACATCGAAACCGTATAACTAAAAAACGCTAGCGCCTTTACTGGTAAGGCTTGCGAGATTTATTTTTTTTGAGATTTTAAGAAGTGGCACGTATAACTAAACCTTTAACGAATACCGAAGTTATTAATGCAAAGCCGAAAGTTAAGGAATACACTTTATCAGACGGCAAAGGCCTTTATTTATTGATAAAGCCGAATGGGGCGAAGTTGTGGCGGTTTAACTATTACAAGCCTTTGAGCAAGCCTAAAAAGCGGGTATTGTTAGGCGTTGGCAAATTCCCCGAAGTATCACTACAACAAGCTCGTAAAATGCGTGATGAATATTTAGCGCTGTTGGTGGAAGATGTCGACCCACTGGCATATCGTCAGGAACAAAAGCAAGTTGAGTTAATGCGGTCAGAGAACACGTTTAAAATAATCTGCGCTAAGTGGTTTAATGATGTTTATCCAAGCAAGGCCAACAACCCCGACACCATAGCGAAGAACTGGGCAAGGTTGGAAAATCATGTCTTTCCGTTTATTGGTGATTTGCCTTTAGATGAAATTAAGCCCCGTCATTTACTTGATTTATATCAAAGAATAGGCGCTAGCAATACGCTAGACAAACTGCACCGACTTATTAAAAGCACCATGGATTACGGTATAAAGTTAGGCATTATAGAATTTCACAACTGCAACATTGCTAAAGATGATTTTATCGCCCCTATTGCTAAGAATCAGGCAAGCATTTTACCAATAGAACTGCCTAAGCTGATAACGTTAGTAAATAATGCGCACAAAGCTCACAGAGTTGAGTTAAACACGTTTTACGCTTTCAATTTGAGCTTACTCACAGGATTACGTCAAGGAGAGCTTACCCGCTTAGAGTGGCGTTTTATTGATGATGGTTTGCTTGTGGTGCCAAGTCACCTGTTAAAGCAGACCAGAAAGCTAAAAGAGCAACCACGAGACCACGTTATACCGTTATCTACGCAAGCGAAACGACAACTAGACACCATCAGGAAAATAAACGGCACAAGCCCTTTTATCTTTGCCAAAGTCCGAAACAGAGCCGAACACATGAGCCGTGAAAGTGTAGCAAAGGCATTAAAAGAGATATTGCAAGGAACAGAACTACAAGACAGACAAAACGCCCACGGCTTGCGGTCAATCTTTAGGACTTATTTAACGCAAATTGGCGTTAATGTGGTGGTGGCGGAATTAGCATTAGCCCACCATTCATCAGGACGGGGGAAAGTTCAGGCCGTTTATGACAGATATGAGTATCTAGACGAACGCAAGCAAGCATTGCAACATTGGGGCGACTATTGCGAACAATGCGGACTATTAACAGAATAACCATTTACAGCAAGCCGACAGCCTCACCGCTAACGGCTTTTTTATTTCCTTGAGGAATATAAAAAATCCTTTTTCACTCAAAAAAATTTAAAGGAAACTTTTGAACTTTTTTCTACCTAGCCCCTTTTTAAGCTATTTTTTACTCTTTTTTGCTTTAAAAAGAAATAGATAATAGTAAGTAGTTTAGTCGGGGGCTAACAAGGGGCTAAGTAGTAAGCAAAGTCAAAATAGGCTTTTTTAGGGCTAAAAATCCAATAACTTTTAGTTATAAGTGTGTTTTATAGCGTTGTGGTGGTGGTTTAATTGATTGCTTAATGTGTATTTTATAAGATACAATAAAGAAGATAAATCAAGGGGGAATTGTGAAAGATAAAATTTACACTATTGAAAAGACAGAAACCTTTGAGAAGTGGTTTAGAAATATCAAAGATGTGATGGCACGTTCCCTTGTGGCTTTGCGTATTAGACGTGCTGAGGATGGAAACTTTGGCGACTGTAAAAGCCTAGGCGGTGGACTGTATGAAATGCGAATAGATACGGGCAAGGGGTATAGAGTTTATTACGCACAGCAAGGGAAAGTTGTTTATATTTTGCTGAATGGTGGAGATAAATCAAAACAGCAAGCAGATATTGAGAAAGCCAAAATGATATGGGCGGATATTAAAAAAGACCAGTTGATAGTATAAGGAGTGAGAAAATGACAAGCGAAAATGTAGGCATTTCCCCCGATATGGTGGAAAAATACGGCATAACAAATTTTGATGTGGCGGAATATTTAGACAGTGAAGAAATGATACAGTGCTATTTATCTCACATTATAGCCGATGGAGATCATGACGAATTTCTTCAAGCATTAGGCGACATAGCAAGGGCAAGAAGTATAGCGGATTTATCAGAGAAAACAGGCTTAGCACGTGAAAACCTTTATAAGGTATTCTCAGGGAACACTAAGCCACGTTTTGAAACCGTGCTAAAAATCCTCAAAGCCTTGAATATTGAATTTATTCCACCAACGAAAACCGCACAAATTTAACCGCACTTCTGGCCTAGTCTTACCGCTAGGCCTTGTTGTATTTCGTCACAAATTAGATCTCAAAACTGTATCATTATTGGATCATCCCCCCACCACAACGGAACAATTAAGGAAAAATGCTCATGCTTTGTTATTACTGGGGTTGTGGCTATTAAAAGGAAACAGATCGGGAACAAAACGGAAACATTTTACCGATCTCATTTATCCGCTTTAAGCACACAATAAAAATCTGTAAAATGTCAACAAAAGTCAACCGATAAGCAAGGGGGAATTATGGCAAGATTGACAAACGTTCAGCAACGCATAGCGGAATTATTGGCACGTACTGAAAGAAAACTAGCAAAGGTTAGTCCACCACAGGCTAAACTATTAAAACCGCTTAGAGATGACGTAATAGCCCAAACAAGCGAAGAAATTAAATCTATTCGTAAAACATTGAGGCTATCTCAATCAGGGCTAGCCAAAAAGTTAAAAATGAGTGTAGCCACGTTGCAAAACTGGGAGCAAGGGCGAACCGTGCCAAATGCTCACAGCCTTATGCTGTTGCGTATGGCTAAAATAAACCCATCACTATTTAATGCGGTGGTAAATAGCACTTCTGGCTAAATAGTCCACCACCAGAAGAACCACAAAGGGGGCTTGCTTAGATATGTTTAACAAGCCTTAAGGTGGTGGAATAAAACCGATATTTTATACGTTTTTATACTGCAAAAGTATAATTATACAACCTCACAAAGCCCCACACATGCGACCCTGTAACGTTTACTATGTACCCGCCCATGACTTCCACCAACTGGAACATAAAAATAATCACAATAAAACACGCCATACAGTATTTCACTGTATCTAAATTTGATTTAGAATAAGACAGAATTAAACAGCGTATCACTACGCAAATAATATGAGTGCGACTAGGTGCGGATTAATTACCCGACCCGAAAGAGTGAACCCTATTTCATTTTGTCGCACTCTTACCGAATAGGGAGCGTATAGGGGCGTAATTATGATTGATATTGTGGGCGATTTATTAGCACTCAAACAACAGAGAGAGCGTGATTATATTTCCATTCCTGATTTTATCGAAGACATTAAAAAGAAAGGTTCTGCGAATTTCTATTATGAGGTTGCTAACTGGCTTTTAGCGAAACTTTATAATAATAATCCTAGCAACTTTGATTTTCGTATTTCACTGGATTACGATAACTGGGCTTATGAAAATGAAATAGATGTTTATACATTGCCCGACAGCTTATATGAAGAACCCGAAAAATGCTCAGATAATATATTTTTCCAAATATTGTATCAACTAGCACCTAGGGAAGATCACACTATTTTTGAAACAGTAACTGATATTTTAGGGGTTGACTTTAGCAATTATTATTTAAATCGTAATCAGATTTATCGTTATTTAAATATTGCTGATGAAGACAAAGATAATGGCAGTATTGAGAAAAATCAAATTCAAGAAAAAACACTAACCTTAGCCATGGCACTAACCAAAACAGATGAATTTGTAAAGAATACTGATATCAATAAAAGCCCTGTTGGAACAGCGGAGCGTGTTGTATTTGAGGAAACAATCAAAGATAAAAACGAACGCATAGCCGACCTAGAAAAACAACTAGCCGACACTAAAAAGCAATTAGCCGATATTCAAAGCCACCCTATAAAGCAAAGTGCGGTAGATTGTGGTAGATTTTCTATTTATGGGCATACTAGCGAACCTTTAGAAATTATTTTTGATTTATGTAAACAAATTAGCGAAAAATGCGATCCCGATAACCCGCATTCCTACCCAAGCAAAGCTGATATTGAAAAATATCTAAAGCAATACTACACCGATAGCAAAAAATTAAGCGAAAGCATTTATCAGGTTGTTACGTCCGACAGAGTTAAAAGCAAAGGGAAAAAACCAGAAGATGTAGAGACCTTTCAAGGCTTTTCTAAATAGGCTTAAACTAACAATCACTAGGCTATATCAAAAAGGGGTATAGCCTTTTTTCTTTAATAATACCTACAGCCCTTACAAGACTCTACAGTTTCACAAGCAAAAAAAATCATAGTTTAATACCGCCATTCAATACATAAACAAACACCAAAAGGCGGAAATTATGACAACACAAACCAACCAACCAGAAACTCAAAACCAACCAGAAACCCAAAAGCAACCAGTTTTAACCGTTGAAACTGCACGCACGCAAACAGGCTTAACGCCTCAATTACTCACATTAAAAGAAATCATGGCACTAACTGGCCTAAGTTCTACCACTATCTACAAATTCGCTAAATTGGGCAAATTCCCACAACCGAAGAAGATTGGCGACCGTGCCGTGCGTTGGCGTTTAGCAGACGTTCAGGCCTACATTAACGCTTAATACACTAAGCATCCATTATTACTACTTTGTACAGGTGAAAGATATGAGACCAGATAAACGACCAGACCGACTAGAACGTATTGCCATGGCTTTATTGCTTAGTCCTGAGGGTATTTCAGAACGTGAAATCATGATTAGCGAGAATATCACAAGCGGACGTAATGAAGTAAACAAACTTGAACCGCTATTAGATATTAAATTCAAGCGTGAATGGGAGAACACCGCAGATGGTTACGGCCAATACTACCGCTATTCGATTCCAAATCGTGAAGTTGCTCAAAAGCTCATTAAATATGTTAATGCGAAAGCCCATGAACGCATGAACATAGAGCGATTTGATGAACGGTTAACGGAAATTGTTTTAAATGGATTTCCCTATATTGGCGAGATGTAATTTTTAAATGATGGTCCACCACCAACACGAACGGAGAACAAACCAATGAACGACAGTAAAAATAAAATCCTTACACCAAAGGCCAAGACCTACCCACAAACCACTCGGAGCTTTGAGCTAGATAAAATAGCGGTGGAACGTTGTAAAACCGACTTCCCCGAATACTACGGATTTAAGAAAGCACTAGCCAAAGAGAGCCTAGAGCTAGCCGACCGACTACAAAAGGGACTGGATTTATTTAAAGAATTAAAAGGTGGTGGAATGACACTCACAGGCGAGCAGAACGCACGCTATAAGGCGTTTAGAAATGGGGCAATGTATTTCATTAACCGCTTAACAAACCTTGCTGAGCATGTGGATAAAGTGAATAGAGGCGAATACGAGCCGACACCATACCGACCAGAGAAGAAATCAGACAACAGTAATCAATCAAAAACTGGTGGAAATGATTAACAAGGATTTTTATTACTCAAATTTGAGGAGCAAAGAATATACAAATAACGCTCATTGTTTGCTTGATAAATTTATCAAGCAAAGCTACTACAAAATACTACACACAAGGACAATAAACATGATTGAACAAGTTACCGACCTATTAGCCACACAAGCACGCTTAATTAATGGCGTGGATTATCAGACTATTAACGCACGTAATTTACATGAGGCGTTGCAGTCTAAACAAAAATTCGCACGTTGGATCAAAAAACGCACCAATGGCGGACTATTTACAGAAAACTTTGACTTTATCGTTGTTCATAATGCAATGAATAACCCAGAAAATAAAGCTAGATTAGAAGAATTAGACAGTGTGGCAAAATTGCCACACGGTGCGGAAAATTTAACCAATGACACCCCGACTAATTGGACACTTCAAAATGGCGGGCAAAACGCTATCGACTACTTCATTACCCTAGACATGGCTAAGCACCTTTGCTTAATGGAGAAGAACGAAATAGGCAAGGCAATTCGCCACCATTTCATCAAAGCAGAGAGCCTATTAAAACAGATTGCACCCAAAGCACACCGAAACACACTCAAAGAAACAAAGGCACGTCTAGCAAGCATTGACCGCAATTCAGAGATGACAGACGCAATCAAGGCAATGATAGAGCGTCACCATATTGAGCCAAGTAAACAGCGGTTTATGTATATCAGAGAGCAAGAAATGTTAGACAGCTTGGTATTGAATAAAAACGTGCGTAAATGGAAAGCAGAACGCAATATCACAGGCACCATTCGCAGTCAGTTTAACCGTGAGCAGTTGGAAAAATTAAATTTATTGCAGTCCACCAACACCGCTTTAATTAATATTGATATGAATTACCACGAACGCAAAGGGAGACTTCTGGAGCTTGCTCAACGATAGGCAAAAAAAAGCCCTAACCATACACAGTTAGGGCAGAGATTTTTCACTACATTATTTTACTATTGCGTCAGGTCACACATGAAAAATATATCAAGTAACAACCGAAATAATATTAGCATTATTTCTGGCAAAATCAATCACATTATTCTGATTTGTTATATTAAATCAGGTTTTAATAAAAATAAATTACAAGCAAACCACTTTACAAAGTCGGTTGATTTTCGCTATTCTAAAAATGTACTAGCAAAATCTAGTGCCGAGCCTCGAAACTCGAACGATTTATCAGTGGCGAACGACAGCACGCCCATTTATAACCGTGCTTTTTTTGTTCGTAGCATACGCACACCCGAAGAAAGCAACCGGCTCAATTTTGAGCGGGTTAGCACTTTATCAAATGAAGTTGGTACGCTCAAATTTGAGCCTAGCAATTTTCTCTCAATGGTGGCGTGTAATGGGAAAGGTTTAGCCCTTTGCTGTGTTCCACTGATCGCAGTTTTCGAGCCTGTTACACGTTACCGCCCCAAAGCCTCGAAACTTCAAGCGGTAACTTCTACAAAATATTCAGTGGAGTTATCAGCAATGATTTATTTATTCCTAGGCATACACCGCCAAAACTTAGGCAACACAAGCCTATCTGTAAACCGCTTGCCAAAAGCAAGAATTGTTATTCAAGCCGACAACGAAAGCACGGCACGGGCAAAAATCGCTAAAGATTATTGCTTGTTGCAATGCTGGAACGTCAAAAACTCACACCATTTACACCGCACTTTATCCAACATTAAGGGGGTGATTTATGCGTAAAATTTTCGTAGAGCTATTGCGTAGTCGTGAAAATGGGGGTAGTATTGGAATCACTACAACCAAAGACGGAAAGCACGACCGTTATTTAAGTGCTATTTTTTTATCTCAAATTCACCATTCAACAGGCGAACACCGCCCCGAATGTATCGTATTTGCGGTAAGGATTACACCCCGAAATAAGGCGATTATTCGCACGAATAAGGGGGGCTGTTCTTTGGCAGTAGTTGAACCCTTACCGCACCTAACTCAAGGCGGTACATTACTAACTAACACCAAAGAGAACAATCAAATGAAACAATCCAACACTTTAACCAGTGCGTTAAATCCTATTCGCTATTCTCAACCGTTTTCATTAATGGGGGTGATTTATGCTTAAACGTATCAACCATCAATACACAGAACGCAATGCAAGAGATTTAAAATCTATTTGTAATTACATTCAAACTTGCAACTTTTTAAACCAAAGTCTAGACGCTTTCAAAAACGATAGTACGTTAACCCCTGAAGAATACAGGGAAGTTTTTGATAATCTCACAACCTTACAATCACTACTTAATGAAATTGACTTTACAGGGGGCCAAAATGAATAATCTAAATCTAGTGAATGTTCAAATTGACACGTTAGAACAACGCATTAGCCGACTATTACAGCCGTTAAATTTACTGCACATTATCACCAACGTTAATTTTGATTTAATTGAGCCGTGCGAATTAGATGATAGTTTAACGGGCGTAAAAGACCTGATACAGCGTTCTGTTGATGAGCTGAACGAATGCGTGGATTTATTGCGAATTAGCCTCAATAAGGCGGAGAATGCGAATTATCCACCATCAACAGGCAATGATTCAGAATTTGACACGTTGAAACTATATAGACGGGTATGAGGTGGTGGAAATGAATAATAAACCGTATCAGCTTTTTATGGTATTCAGTCAAAGCCAAGTGCTTATTGATGAATTTGAGACACTGGCCCAAGCACTGCAAGCTAAAAATGAAATCAGCCAAAAGCAGAAAGCGGGCAATGTGTTTTTTGATAATGACTTCACACTCTCAATCATAAAAAGCGAGGTGGTGGAATGAAAAGTAATGAAGTATTGACCGCACTTTGCGAGCAAGCAGAGCTAGAGCAGAAAATCATACATAATTACGTGTTTAAAATGCGCTGTAAAGTGACGCTAAATAATGAACAGATAGGCGAGCTTTTACACCACAGCAAGGAATTACAAGGCTATTTACGAATGATTAAAACTGGATTGAATTAAGGGGGTTCTACAATGATTTATTACAGCGTCACAGGTTACGACTTACGGGGAAAAACATATAACTTCGGCACGTTCGACAATTTAGATAATGCAATAGCTAGACAGGTTAAAGCATTAAACGACCGTATTTATAGAGCGGTTCGCATTGAAAAATACGTTAAAGATTTTAACTAGGGGGAATTATGGCAAAATTAATTAACGCACCACATTTAAAAGAGCCGTGGAATAATCAGCTATTCAGTGACCTGATTATTTTAGCGGGTAGTACGGCGTGGGGAGCATGGAACAAGGGCAAGGGGACGCTATGGCACATTCTAGCCGACACTTTGAAGATTGATGATTTTTCTGTTAATGGGGAGAAAATTCACCGCTATGATCAGAAACCGGTAATTCTTGACGTTAAACAGCTTGCTAGCCTAGGAAATACAAGGCTTTGTAATCAAGATCAGCGGTTTATTAAAATCTTCCAATATGGCGAGCTAACACAAGAGCAAAAAACCGCTATTTGCTTGAACCTTGCCACCAACAACAAAGTAAACGGCCTAGCTGTTGGCTTGTATGATGGCGTGAGCATGGAGAAATTAGAAAACTTGAGCGGTTATATTGAACGCTTGCGCACCCAAGAAAGCGAGCAGGAAACGGCTAAAATGATAGTCGGTTCTGTTGGTGGTGGAAGTGAGGAGGAAGTCAATTTAGAGGACAAAAAGCCAACCAGTAGGCAAAAAGTAGAGGCCTTTTTAAAATGGAAAGGTGAGCAACTGGCGAGGGATTTAACTATCGGTAAAAGTTTTATCTACAACGGCAAGGCGTGGGAGGAATACCAACAAGAAGAACTAGAGCGGGATATAGTGAAGTTCTACAATGAGAACAACGCAAACTACACACAAAACACAATTAACAGCCTAGCTAAAATCATTACCTTGAATATGGCACTAGCCCCAAAGGGTAATGGGCGCTTTATTGCGTTTGAGAATGGCGTTATTGATAAGTATACGGGGGAATTTTTAGCCCACCACCAAAGCCAAGGGGTAAGGGGGTTAGAGCCTTTTAACGTGAATTTAAGCGAAAATACACCGCACTTTGACGACTGGTTAGATTTTGTTAGTGATGGCGACCAAGAAAAAAGACGGGCATTGCTTTCCGCTTTCTACATGGTACTAACAAATAAATTTGAGTGGGGGCTATTTGTTGAGGCGGTAGGCGTGGCGGGCAGTGGTAAGAGTGTTTTTGCTGAAATTGCAACAATTATCAATGGCCGACACAATACAGCCGTTTTTGATATTGACCGATTAGAGGACGCTAATTTTTTAATAGATTTAGTTAACAAGTCGCTAGCAATCAGTCCAGACCAAAACAACTACAAGGGAACTGCGGACGGTTTAAAGCGTGTAACTGGTGGCGACGCTGTTATTGTTCGCCCATTGTATAAACAAAGCTCAAGCGTTAAATTGAACACCGTTATAATGATTACTACTAACTACCCATTGCTATATACAGATCGGAATGGTGGCGTATCTCGTCGACGTGTAATCATTGTTTTTGATAAGCCTATTCCACCAGAAAAAAAAGATGTCCGCTTTACTGAAAAAGTAGCGAGTGAGGTTTATGGCATTATTAGGTTATTATTAAAAACATTTCCAGACGAAAGAACCGCCCAAGGTATTTTAGAGAATTACAGAGAGCATAGCGACGCACTGGCAAATAAAACCACCGCAAACCATTTAACCGACTTTGCGCAAGAATTTTACGTAATGGAAGTTGCGGAAAATGATAGCCCCAAAGAGCGAGCAGAGAAAATTAACGGCTTGTACTGGGGGAGCGGACAAAGCAACAAGAACGAAACGCAAGCGCTTTACAATGCTTACATTTTTTATTGTCGTTGCCAGAATATCACACCGCTAAATGTGAAAGCATTCAAACAAGCATTACCCGACGCATTAAAAGAGACTGGGCAAAAGGCCAAGATACAAACACGGCTTAAAAGCAATTCAGAAATTACAAATATCTATTTTAAAAACACGCATGAGGCTATTCAAAAATGGCTAGGGTAAACATTTAGGCGTTAAAAAATTAGACAGACTACAGAGGGAAGAAATGACCGAGTTCACACCAAAACAAGAAAACTTTTGCTTGATATACATTGAAACAGGCAACGCAAGCGAGGCATACAGACGGGCCTACAATGCGGATAAAATGAAACCAGAAAGCATTCACCGCAGAGCTAAAGAGCTATTAGACAACGGCAAGATCAGGGCAAGAATAGAGCAACTGCAAGCGGACAACGTGGCACGGCACAACATTACCGTAGACAGTCTGCTTGATGATGAATTAGAAGAAAGCAGAAAGCAAGCCATGAATAATAATCAGCTTAGCGTGGCCGTTTCTGCTGTTATGGGTAAGGCTAGGATATTAGGCTTTGACAAAGGGAAAGCGGACAACATTAAAAATAATTTTCAGCCCCAATTAATTGTAAGCCTGAAAGATTTATTTGACAGCGAAGAACAAGACCACCAACAAGAGGAATAAAAAAAATGAAATGTAGCGAGGCAAAGCTGTTTTTACGACCGTCAGCGATTGAACACTATATCACAGAGGGCAAAACCTCAATTTACAGATTTATGAGCTTGTGGAGTGATGAAGAACCCTACCCGATTAGCGAGTTAGTGGAAATTCAAAAGCAAGTAACAGGCGAGATTAAAGCGGATTACAATCAAGCCCCTAGTGAGCAACTAGAAAGAGCATTAAAGCGAGCAGAAAACCTGTTAACCAGAATTCAGCACAAAGAGCGGGAATTGATGAACGGTAATTCAAAATATCGAGCGGAATTATCTCAAATAAAAAATGTTGAGTAAGTCCACCACCAAACGGCCTAGATTATTTCTAGGCTGTTTTATTATACATTGACTTTGTACAGTTATAATTATTAGGTAAAAATCACTAACCAACCACCAAAACACCAGAAAAAATGAATTTTACCCACATTTAGGGTAATTAGCCCCTTGTTAGCCCCTTGCTAGCCCCTTGTTATTATGTAACTGATTTTAAATCATTTAATCTTTAAATTAACCTTAAAAGGGGGCTAGGTAGAAAAAAGTTTGAAAAAAACTTCTTTTTTTATTTTTTACTGAATATTTTCTAGTTGTACAGTATTTTACTTCAATCATCAAGACACCATAAACTGCATTATGATAGCGGTTGGTGGTGGATATTCATCACATTGAAATAATCAAATTGAGGTGGTAAAGTTACCCGCCAGAATTAAGTTAAAAATTAAATGACTTTTGGTTTTAGTTATACGTTTAGTTATACGGCAGTTAACTCTTAAAATATTTTATTTTAAATTACAATAAATTATATCGTGAATTCGAGTCCGGCCACTG
>NZ_JBPDVH010000015.1:0-2567 GCF_051851555.1 Lonepinella sp. BR2474
TCAGTGAATTAGAAGAATAGACTGGGAAGTCTAGCGACACAGGGTGATAGCCCCGTATTCAAAAATTCACTGGTGGTACTAAGCTAACAAGAAGTAGGGCGGAACACGAGAAATTCTGTCTGAAGATAGGGGGACCATCCTCTAAGGCTAAATACTCCTGATTGACCGATAGTGAACCAGTACTGTGAAGGAAAGGCGAAAAGAACCCCAGCGAGGGGAGTGAAATAGAACCTGAAACCGTGTACGTACAAGCAGTGGGAGCCGCAAGGTGACTGCGTACCTTTTGTATAATGGGTCAGCGACTTATATTTTGTAGCGAGGTTAACCGAATAGGGGAGCCGAAGGGAAACCGAGTCTTAACTGGGCGAATAGTTGCAAGGTATAGACCCGAAACCCGGTGATCTAGCCATGGGCAGGTTGAAGATTGGGTAACACTAATTGGAGGACCGAACCGACTAATGTTGAAAAATTAGCGGATGACTTGTGGCTGGGGGTGAAAGGCCAATCAAACCGGGAGATAGCTGGTTCTCCCCGAAATCTATTTAGGTAGAGCCTTGAGCGAACACCTTCGGGGGTAGAGCACTGTTTCGGCTAGGGGTCCATCCCGGATTACCAACCCGATGCAAACTGCGAATACCGAAGAGTGATACTCAGGAGACACACGGTGGGTGCTAACGTCCATCGTGAAGAGGGAAACAACCCAGACCGCCAGCTAAGGTCCCAAAGTACTAGTTAAGTGGGAAACGAAGTGGGAAGGCTTAGACAGCTAGGATGTTGGCTTAGAAGCAGCCATCATTTAAAGAAAGCGTAATAGCTCACTAGTCGAGTCGGCCTGCGCGGAAGATGTAACGGGGCTAAAACTAGTCACCGAAGCTGCGGCATCAGTGGTAACACTGTTGGGTAGGGGAGCGTTGTGTAAGCGGAAGAAGGTGAGTCGAGAGGCTTGCTGGACGTATCACAAGTGCGAATGCTGACATAAGTAACGATAAAACGAGTGAAAAACTCGTTCGCCGGAAGACCAAGGGTTCCTGTCCAACGTTAATCGGGGCAGGGTGAGTCGGCCCCTAAGGCGAGGCTGAAAAGCGTAGTCGATGGGAAACGGGTTAATATTCCCGTACTTGGATAAATTGCGATGTGGGGACGGAGTAGGTTAGGCAAGCAGCCTGTTGGATGGCTGTTTAAGCGTGTAGGTGGAAGAGTTAGGCAAATCCGGCTCTTTATTAACACTAAGGCGTGATGACGATTTCCCAAGGGAAAGAAGTTGTTGATACCACACTTCCAGGAAAAGCCACTAAGCTTCAGATTTATCTAAACCGTACTGAAAACCGACACAGGTGGTCAGGTAGAGAATACTCAGGCGCTTGAGAGAACTCGGGTGAAGGAACTAGGCAAAATAGCACCGTAACTTCGGGAGAAGGTGCGCCGGCGTAGATTGTAGTGATTTACTCACGAAGGTTGAACCGGTCGAAGATACCAGCTGGCTGCAACTGTTTATTAAAAACACAGCACTCTGCAAACACGAAAGTGGACGTATAGGGTGTGATGCCTGCCCGGTGCTGGAAGGTTAATTGATGGTGTTATCGAAAGAGAAGCTCCTGATCGAAGCCCCAGTAAACGGCGGCCGTAACTATAACGGTCCTAAGGTAGCGAAATTCCTTGTCGGGTAAGTTCCGACCTGCACGAATGGCATAATGATGGCCAGGCTGTCTCCACCCGAGACTCAGTGAAATTGAAATCGCCGTGAAGATGCGGTGTACCCGCGGCTAGACGGAAAGACCCCGTGAACCTTTACTATAGCTTGACACTGAACCTTGAATTTTGATGTGTAGGATAGGTGGGAGACTAAGAAGTAGCAACGCCAGTTGTTATGGAGTCATCCTTGAAATACCACCCTTTAACGTTTGATGTTCTAACGAAGTATGTGAAACGCGTACTCGGACAGTGTCTGGTGGGTAGTTTGACTGGGGCGGTCTCCTCCCAAAGAGTAACGGAGGAGCACGAAGGTTTGCTAATGACGGTCGGACATCGTCAGGTTAGTGCAATGGTAAAAGCAAGCTTAACTGCGAGACAGACAAGTCGAGCAGGTACGAAAGTAGGTCATAGTGATCCGGTGGTTCTGAATGGAAGGGCCATCGCTCAACGGATAAAAGGTACTCCGGGGATAACAGGCTGATACCGCCCAAGAGTTCATATCGACGGCGGTGTTTGGCACCTCGATGTCGGCTCATCACATCCTGGGGCTGAAGTAGGTCCCAAGGGTATGGCTGTTCGCCATTTAAAGTGGTACGCGAGCTGGGTTTAGAACGTCGTGAGACAGTTCGGTCCCTATCTGCCGTGGGCGTTGGAGAATTGAAAGGGGCTGCTCCTAGTACGAGAGGACCGGAGTGGACGCATCCCTGGTGTTCCAGTTGTGTCGCCAGACGCATTGCTGGGTAGCTACATGCGGGAGAGATAAGTGCTGAAAGCATCTAAGCACGAAACTTGCCTTGAGATGAGTTCTCCCCGACTTAAAGTTGGTAAGGGTTGTTTAAGACGAAGACGTAGATAGGTGTGGTGTGTAAGCGGTG
>NZ_JBPDVH010000016.1:0-1207 GCF_051851555.1 Lonepinella sp. BR2474
TGCCATTCACAAAACCAATATCTCGGTTACTTTGGTCTACAGTTTCTACCGCTTGGCCATTGACCGAGGTCGTGAAGTTTTGTACCGCACTATCCGCTTTATTCAAGCTATCAAGACTCGATTGCGTTAAGCCCACGGTGTATTGCGTGTTGCCCTTCTCATCTTCTTCACCTGCTGTGACTGTTAAGCGGGCTGCACTGGTGCTGTCTTGTACCACGGAGGAGGTCTTTTCTGAGTCCGTTATCGCACTGGCCACATCGCCTGCGGTCATCACTTTCCCTTTATCTCCCTCTGTCACCGTCACACTGCCTCGGGCCACCGTTGGTGCCTCCGCTTTTGCAACATCTACATTGTAGGTTTTACCCTCCGCCGTCTCTGTACTTGAACTTATCGTCGCTAAGCCCGAGGCCGTCACCGTCGTGCTGTTCGCTTTTAATTGTGCGACCGTTACCGCATCGCTGTTGTCTGTCCCGTTGGCCAGATTAGTGAGCTTATCACCGCCGACATCTAAGCCGTTTTCTGTCGACGTTAACGTGGTTGTGGTCTCCCCTGTGCCAACAATAACTGTGGTGCCATTGAGATTGGTGGCGTTAACGTTCGTGGCATCAATATCGGTCGCATTCACACTCGTGACATTCAGATTATCATTCAACGCATACGTAAAACTGTCACCCGATTTTTCTAACACCACATTCTTACCGGCAATAAACGTCACACTCTCGCCCGCTTTGATTTCACTGTCGGCTACATTTGAGGTGTCGTTGTTCGTTTCCACTCGGGCACCTTGTTTGGCACTCCATGAGACGTTGTTGATGGCCTCTGCAACAGTTGTCGCATTCACCAGTTTGTTACCATTGGTCGCAGGCTCTGTCACTTGACCATCTGCCACATGTAAACTGGTATTTGCCACCGAGACGTCGTAGTTCTTGGTACCGTTGCCGTTCTCGGTTTCAACTAAGGTAATCGTGCTGTCCTTGGCTGTAACCGTGGCTTGGGTATTCGTGTCGACCTCTGAGGTATCTACGTAAAGGTTTCCGGCATTGTCCACTTTGACGGTTTTGTTATCCACGTTCACATCAAAGGTGATATCTTTGTTATCCGTCATTCTCGCTGTAGTCGCCGTGCCATTCACAAAACCAATATCTCGGTTACTTTGGTCTACAGTTTCTACCGCTTGGCCATTGACCGAGGTCGTGAAGTTTTGTAC
>NZ_JBPDVH010000017.1:0-778 GCF_051851555.1 Lonepinella sp. BR2474
CATAATTAGGTATTTTCTTGCTGCTTAAGGTTGAATTTTCTGCCTGTAATGGTACACAGCCAGTTAATAGTAGCAGTAATAATATAAGTTTTTTCATTCGTTAGATCCCAAATCTATACTAAATCATCACCAAGAAAATCAACCACTTTCTTAAAATCTTCACACTTTTCAATATTTAATTTGTCTTTCGTAAAATAAAATCCTAAACCTTGCGTACCAGAGCTTCCCATAAACATAATAGTACGTATGATTGAAAATTCTTCATTATTCAATTTAGCATTAGAAACTGTGAGAGTTGTTCCCATATAGCCAAATTTATGTAAGAAATCTTCATCACGATCAACATCACAAAGCTCAGGTGTAAATTTCATATCTGAAATAGTGACATTTTTCATTTTGATATAATTCAGAAAATCTTTTAGACTTGCTATAGTTTTATGTTCTGGACCATCATCTATCAATATTCCACCTATATATAGAACATTTCTCTTACCCAATTTTTTCTTTTGCATTTTAGATAAATGCCAATAATATCCAGAAGTTCTAGATTTAATAGCTTTTCGAATAAATAATTCATTTGCAACATTTTTACCCGCTAAAAAATCAGCTAAATATTGCTCTGACTGACTTAAGTTAGTTTGGGCCAAAACACTGTTGGATAAAATGAATAATGATGATGAGATAAGTAAAGCGATTTTTTTCATACGAAACTCCAATGGATTATTTTTATATGCAGAGGTGTTTTAGTTGTTATGTCAATAACAACTAAAAGGATTAT
>NZ_JBPDVH010000018.1:0-685 GCF_051851555.1 Lonepinella sp. BR2474
GTTGCATTTTCTTCTGGCACTTCATAGTTGGTGACGCCAGAAGTCACACCTGTTAAGGTGACATTAGGACTGCTATCCGCATTGTCAGGGTCTACTGGTTGACTAAATTTCAAGCCGCTGTCGGTATCTTCAATTAAGGTATCGCCGACCGTTACGTTGGTAAAGGTTGGGTTCTCAATGGTTGCCACAGTCACGTTGGTTACGTTGTTAGCCTCTACAGTGATGTTAGTAATCATATTGCGACCTGCAACATAATTTACGGTATCGCCCGCATTGACTTTCTGTGTTTCGCCACCTTGTGTTGCAGAATCATTTTCGGCTTTGGTTGCGTTGATAGAGTAGTACGCATTGTTAATCGCATCTGCTACCGTTTTCGCCGTCACTAAGTTGTTACCATCACCCGTGTATTGAACGGTACCGTTACCCGCTGCGTTATTATCTGTTGCAGTATCACCATCAACAGTTGTGGTGTTGGTTGTTAAACCAGTGGTTTCTACGTTGAATGTAACGTTTGCTACAGTACCATCATCGTTCATTGTAACGTTCGCCACTGTACCCGTACCATTCACGAAGTTTACAGTGTCGTATGCTTTAACGAAGTCTTTCGCTGTGCCGTTTTCTTTTAAGTTCCAACCCGCATTTAATACATCGTTTACCGTCGCAGCGCTTGATAACTGTGTATCAG
>NZ_JBPDVH010000019.1:0-659 GCF_051851555.1 Lonepinella sp. BR2474
ATTGACGTTAGTCACAGAAGAAGCACCGGCTAACTCCGTGCCAGCAGCCGCGGTAATACGGAGGGTGCGAGCGTTAATCGGAATAACTGGGCGTAAAGGGCACGCAGGCGGTTATTTAAGTAAGATGTGAAAGCCCCGAGCTTAACTTGGGAATTGCATTTTAGACTGGATAACTAGAGTACTTTAGGGAGGGGTAGAATTCCACGTGTAGCGGTGAAATGCGTAGAGATGTGGAGGAATACCGAAGGCGAAGGCAGCCCCTTGGGAAGATACTGACGCTCATGTGCGAAAGCGTGGGGAGCAAACAGGATTAGATACCCTGGTAGTCCACGCTGTAAACGATGTCGATTTGGGGATTGGGGTTTAACTCTGGTGCCCGTAGCAAACGTGATAAATCGACCGCCTGGGGAGTACGGCCGCAAGGTTAAAACTCAAATGAATTGACGGGGGCCCGCACAAGCGGTGGAGCATGTGGTTTAATTCGATGCAACGCGAAGAACCTTACCTACTCTTGACATCCATAGAATCTAGTAGAGATACTGGAGTGCCTTCGGGAGCTATGAGACAGGTGCTGCATGGCTGTCGTCAGCTCGTGTTGTGAAATGTTGGGTTAAGTCCCGCAACGAGCGCAACCCTTATCCTTTGTTGCCAGCATGTAA
>NZ_JBPDVH010000020.1:0-601 GCF_051851555.1 Lonepinella sp. BR2474
CGTTTACCACGGTATGATTCATGACTGGGGTGAAGTCGTAACAAGGTAACCGTAGGGGAACCTGCGGTTGGATCACCTCCTTACCGAAAAACGAGCGACAATAAGTGTCCACACAGATTGACTGATAAAAAGTAGAAAAGAAGAAAGCAACGAGAATTACCCTGCGGGTCTGTAGCTCAGGTGGTTAGAGCGCACCCCTGATAAGGGTGAGGTCGGTGGTTCAAGTCCACTCAGACCCACCACTCAAGAGAGTGACGTAGGAAAAATTGGGGATATAGCTCAGCTGGGAGAGCGCCTGCCTTGCACGCAGGAGGTCAGCGGTTCGATCCCGCTTATCTCCACCAAAAAACTTGTTGTCATCATCATTGTTAAGTAAATTGTAGGGGCGTATTGCATACGTCCTAATAAAAGCAGTTGATTTAACAATGATGATAGGCGAAAGCCGATAATCTTACTGTTCTTTAAAAATTTGGAAACAAGCTGAAAACTGAGAGATTTTCGAGTTAATTTAATCATATAAATTAACACAAGAAAGTCTGAGTAGAAGAAAAATCTTGACTGAACAAAAGCAGTCAAGTGTTTAGTTGAACAGCAACATCAT
>NZ_JBPDVH010000021.1:0-492 GCF_051851555.1 Lonepinella sp. BR2474
ATGATGTTGCTGTTCAACTAAACACTTGACTGCTTTTGTTCAGTCAAGATTTTTCTTCTACTCAGACTTTCTTGTGTTAATTTATTTTTATACAAATTAACTCGAAAATCTCTCAGTTTTCAGCTTGTTTCCAAATTTTTAAAGAACAGTAAGATAAATAAATCATCTTTAATTGGCGTCCCCACGGGGATTCGAACCCCGGTTACCGCCGTGAAAGGGCGATGTCCTAGGCCTCTAGACGATGGGGACAACAGGTAAAGATAATTTGTTGTCTTCGCACTTCTTTTTCATTTCATTCGTTTATCTTGCTCGACCTAGTAAGCAATAGTTTAAAGTGCGGTCTTTTTTTCTTTCTTTTCTACTTTCTATCAGTCAATCTGTGTGGACACTTATTGTCGCTCGTTTTTGGTAAGGAGGTGATCCAACCGCAGGTTCCCCTACGGTTACCTTGTTACGACTTCACCCCAGTCATGAATCATACCGTGGTAAACG
>NZ_JBPDVH010000022.1:0-473 GCF_051851555.1 Lonepinella sp. BR2474
TTACAGTTTCGCTTGGGTTTACTAACTCTTCAGTTGTGCCGTCTACTGTACCTGTGCCAGTTTTCGCAGTGGTTAATTTGAAACCACTGTTGTTGATGGCATTGGCAACGGTTGAGGCATTGACTAACGCATCGCCATCTGTTGGCTCTGCTACTTTACCGTCAGTGTTGGTTAAGTCGCCAGTTACGGCAGTGACGTTGCCATCATCATCAACTTTAACAGTTGTGCCGTCAGTTTTAACGTTATATTTCACTTTAGCAACAGTGTCGCCCTCCATTTCAACAACTGCCTCAGTGCCGGTACCGTTTACAAAGTTGACCGTATCGTAGCCTTTAACAAAGTCTTTCGCAACGCCATTGTTTTGTAAGTTCCAACCGATATTTAAGACATCGCCCAATGTTGCAGCTTTGGTTGTATCAGCCACAGTTGGTGCTGAAACCACTGTTGGTGAATCACTTACATTTGGTAAAGTT
>NZ_JBPDVH010000023.1:0-472 GCF_051851555.1 Lonepinella sp. BR2474
CCTTCCTCATCACCGAAAGAACTTTACAACCCGAAGGCCTTCTTCATTCACGCGGCATGGCTGCGTCAGGGTTCCCCCCATTGCGCAATATTCCCCACTGCTGCCTCCCGTAGGAGTCTGGACCGTGTCTCAGTTCCAGTGTGGCTGGTCATCCTCTCAGACCAGCTAGAGATCGTCGGCTTGGTAGGCCTTTACCCTACCAACTACCTAATCCCACTTGGGCTCATCCTATGGCATGTGGCCCGAAGGTCCCACACTTTAATCTTGCGATTTTACGCGGTATTAGCGACAGTTTCCCGTCGTTATCCCCCTCCATAAGCCAGATTCCCAAGCATTACTCACCCGTCCGCCACTCGTCAGCAAAGTGCAAGCACTTCCTGTTACCGTTCGACTTGCATGTGTTAAGCCTGCCGCCAGCGTTCAATCTGAGCCATGATCAAACTCTTCAATTTAAGTTCGATCGCTCAATAAA
>NZ_JBPDVH010000024.1:0-450 GCF_051851555.1 Lonepinella sp. BR2474
CTGATACACAGTTATCAAGCGCTGCGACGGTAAACGATGTATTAAATGCGGGTTGGAACTTAAAAGAAAACGGCACAGCGAAAGATTTCGTTAAAGCATACGACACTGTAAACTTCGTGAACGGTACAGGCACAGTGGCGAACGTTACAATGAACGATGATGGCACTGTGGCCAACGTGACATTTAATGTTGAAACGGCTAACTTAACCACCAACACCACAACAGTTGATGGTGATACTGCAACAGATAATAAAGCAGCGGGTAACGGTACCGTTCAATACACGGGGGATGGTAACAACTTAGTGACGGCGAAAACGGTAGCAGATGCGATTAACAATGCGTACTACTCTATCAACGCAACCAAGGCCGAAAATGATTCTGCAACACAAGGTGGCGAAACACAGAAAGTCAATGCGGGCGATACCGTAAATTATGTTGCAGGTCGCAATA
>NZ_JBPDVH010000025.1:0-448 GCF_051851555.1 Lonepinella sp. BR2474
GCATCTGCTATTGTTTTCGCACCCACATAACCTTGCGGATGTTCTTCATCATAACCCACTTTACCAGTTGCCGTGGTGTTAACATCACCATCATCACTGACTGCAGGTGTTAAGTCACCCCCAGTTTCTAATGCGATAGTGACTTTACGCACGCCATCAGAAACTGTTTCACCGTCAACTTTAATACCTGAACCCGCCACAAATTGTACTTCTTGCGCATTGGTTACGCTGTCAGCCCAGTTTTTTGTTGCCTCTGGTGTAGAAACCACCCAACCTAGATTTTGTAGGTCAGCAACGGTGGCAACGGTATCACCTGATGCGGTGCTTAAATCTGCTAAGTTGCCTTTCGCCGTGTCAACTGGGGTTGCATTTTCTTCTGGCACTTCATAGTTGGTGACGCCAGAAGTCACACCTGTTAAGGTGACATTAGGACTGCTATCCGCATTGT
>NZ_JBPDVH010000027.1:0-391 GCF_051851555.1 Lonepinella sp. BR2474
TATCACTAACGGCTCCTCCGCTTTCGCTCGCCGCTACTCACAGAATCTCGGTTGATTTCTTTTCCTCGGGGTACTTAGATGTTTCAGTTCTCCCGGTTTGCCTCGTTATTCTATGTATTCAAATAACGATAGTAGATTCTTCATCTACTGGGTTTCCCCATTCGGATATTTTGGATTAAACGCCTCTTATCGACTCATCCAAACTTTTCGCAGATTAGCACGTCCTTCTTCGCCTCTGATTGCCTAGGCATCCACCGTGTACGCTTAGTCACTTAACTATACAACCTCAAATGTTTTCAAAAACAAATGATGTTGCTGTTCAACTAAACACTTGACTGCTTTTGTTCAGTCAAGATTTTTCTTCTACTCAGACTTTCTTGTGTTAATTTAT
>NZ_JBPDVH010000028.1:0-370 GCF_051851555.1 Lonepinella sp. BR2474
TCTTTCGCTGTGCCGTTTTCTTTTAAGTTCCAACCCGCATTTAATACATCGTTTACCGTCGCAGCGCTTGATAACTGTGTATCAGTTAAATCAGTCGGTGCGGTTTTGTTTACTGTGTTGTCATCACCTACTGTGCTGTTAGTTACAGGCAATGTGCTGTTTAAACCACTGATTGTGTTGTTTGCAATCGTGATTGGTTTCGCATTTTCATCATCTGGATTGACAACAGTAATCGTACTGACATTGATGTCTTTAGCTAAACCATAAGTAATGGTTGGGTTTGTACTCTCCTCATTTTCCATTTTCACCACAAGGTTTTTACCTGCAGCATAAGTTACGTTATCGCCCGCTGAGATTTGACTTGATTTGT
>NZ_JBPDVH010000029.1:0-366 GCF_051851555.1 Lonepinella sp. BR2474
CAGAGGTGTTTTAGTTGTTATGTCAATAACAACTAAAAGGATTATAATCCTTGCGAAAATTGACTATTTTTCAATCTAATGTAGGCGCGTATTGCATACGCCCATGCTCGATCTCTTTTTTCTAAAATCATGGGAACATTAGGTTTTAGGGCGTATGCAATACGCCCCTGCTCATTTTTTTCGTATAACCTATTTCATACACCCTATTTTTGAAGATGTTGAGAAAATATAAAAAAACAACAAACCCCAGCTACTCTCGCAACTGGGGTTTGTTGTTCTAATAATAAAAAACCTGATGGTGACCTACTCTCACATTGGGAAACCCAACACTACCATCGGCATTACAGCATTTCACTTCTGAGTTCG
>NZ_JBPDVH010000030.1:0-347 GCF_051851555.1 Lonepinella sp. BR2474
TGCCTTGAGATGAGTTCTCCCCGACTTAAAGTTGGTAAGGGTTGTTTAAGACGAAGACGTAGATAGGTGTGGTGTGTAAGCGGTGCGAGCCGTTGAGCTAACACATACTAATTGCCCGAGAGGCTTAATTATACAACGCTCAAGTGTTTTTGGGTGAAGTAAGTAAAACTAAATCAAAATTAAATAAACTAAAAAATTAGACAAAAAAGAGAATCAAACAGACAGCTTGTTTTTAAATTTAAAGAATAGAATAAAAGAAATGTAGGGTCGTATTGAATACGCCCAATCATCAAAGGAATAATCCTGATGGTCATAATGCAGTAGCCCCACCTGAACCCATGCCGAAC
>NZ_JBPDVH010000031.1:0-284 GCF_051851555.1 Lonepinella sp. BR2474
TAATAAAGCCTATAATTTTGTCACTCAAAAACAATTTTATAATTTGCTGCAGCTAAATAAAAATGAGGCTAAGGTTGATATATCACGTGACTATTGTTACAGCGGTGAGAGTAAAGCCACACCTTATAGATTGACGTTGAAAACAGGTGATATTTTACATGTGATGATTTATGTTTATTACGATGTAGAGGAGCCATCCACGAAAGAAACATGGTTTGTTTTTTCTAAGCAACAACTGAATTGTGATTTTTTTAACATACAGGGTGTAGAAAATCATACGAAAA
>NZ_JBPDVH010000032.1:0-271 GCF_051851555.1 Lonepinella sp. BR2474
GAGAGTAGCTGGGGTTTTGTTGTTTTTTTATATTTTCTCAACATCTTCAAAAATAGGGTGTATGAAATAGGTTATACGAAAAAAAATGAGTAGGGGCGTATTGCATACGCCCTAAAACCTAATGTTCCTATGATTTTAGAAAAAATAGATCGAGCATGGGCGTATGCAATACGCCCCTACGACAGCTTGAAAAATAGTCAATTTTAGCAAGGATTATAATCCTTTTAGTTGTTATTGACATAACAACTAAAACACCTCTGCATATAAAAAT
>NZ_JBPDVH010000033.1:0-267 GCF_051851555.1 Lonepinella sp. BR2474
TTAAGTGGTGGGCCGTGAAGGATTCGAACCTTCGACAAACGGATTAAAAGTCCGCTGCTCTACCGACTGAGCTAACGGCCCACTGTTTTTTTCTTAGTTTTGCTTATCTCTAGTGTTAAAGCAAATTATTTCACCTAATTATTCTGATTCAAGCTATCTCATCTCATGCTTTCAATCTGATCATTAAGTGGTGGGCCGTGAAGGATTCGAACCTTCGACAAACGGATTAAAAGTCCGCTGCTCTACCGACTGAGCTAACGGCCCACT
>NZ_JBPDVH010000034.1:0-263 GCF_051851555.1 Lonepinella sp. BR2474
GCTGATGCTGATGAATCTGCTTTAGTCGCTGAGCTATCCGCTGCTGACGCTGAACTGCTTGCGGCTGATGCTGAGGAGTCTGCTTTAGTCGCTGAACTATCCGCTGCTGACGCTGAACTGCTTGCTGCTGACGCTGATGAATCTGCTTTAGTCGCTGAGCTATCCGCTGCTGACGCTGAACTGCTTGCTGCTGATGCTGATGAATCTGCTTTAGTCGCTGAGCTATCCGCTGCTGACGCTGAACTGCTTGCGGCTGATGCTGA